>PKUI01000127.1 GCA_002869605.1 Desulfuromonas sp.
GACCTGTTTACCGTAGACATACAGGTCGCGGGGTGAAAGCACCACAACATCGGCAACCTTCGGATCAGCAATGGTGACCCTTTTGAAGGGGTGGGTGGTGCGGACCAGCTCCGATCCACCGAGCTTGGTGGCAAAGGTCTGGCGCTCGATTTTGTCCTGGGCGCAGGTCACGCTGGCGAATACAAGCGCGAGCAGCGTCGCGAACAGCGTCATAAAGAGCTTTGAACGATTTAGGTGTGTCATGGCGAACTCCTTAGTAACGGTCTTCGGATTCTGGATCCTTGAACTTTACGCTGTCACGCTCGGACCCGCGGATGACTTCGACGTCGTAGGGGACAGTTTTTTTCTTTGAGACCTTTGAACGCAGGGTCTTGACCGGCTTGGATTTGGCGACCTTGGGTGTTTCGCCATCCAGTGGATTGCGCAGTACCAGGTAGAGAATACCCTTATGCATCTCAAGGGCGAGCCGCTCGGCCTCGGGAGGCTTGACCTGCACGGTTACGGTGCGCACAATTTCAGGCTTGCCTTCCTCTGTTTCCGTTGCCTGGGCGATCGCTAGCACACGGATTTTCTGCAGAATGGTTTTGGCTTTTTTCCGCTGGCTTTTGGCATCGACGCTGATAACGTCGACGACAGAGTTGGGCAGGATGAAGCCGCCAACCCCGGTTACCTCGTCGACGCGAATGGCCATGGCGCGATTACCCGGCTCGATCAGGGCGACCAGGCCGGCCCCGGAGCCCGGCTCCGCGAGTTCGGCTTTGAGAACCGGGGTTCCTGCGCCCATGCGGGAGACCACCACGCGGCCTTCGACCTCTTCTATCGAGGCAAAAGCGCTTTTGGGGGCACTCTTGGCGGGCCATTCGCTCATCACCAGGTTCTCAGCCGAAAGGCGTGTGCCG
The DNA here is from genome assembly GCA_002869605.1 of Desulfuromonas sp. The sequence continues at coordinate 900 of PKUI01000127.1, forward strand.
AGAGGAATGTCTGTTGCGGCAATCACAACCGGGGTGGTTTTAATTTGCTGTGAGACAACGGCAACTTGGCTCTCTTGTTTATCAATGAGCCATTCCCGGGTTAGCCACACCGCAAGCAAACCGAAAACTACGGCTAAGCCCAATGCGATGAGTGCACCGTATTTTTTCATGTTTTCCTCCTCTGCCGGTTACGGTTCCTGAGGGTATTTAGAACTACCATTCCTTGTGAGAACTACCATTCTTTTGGATCTTCATAGTCGCCCGTCACGGTGAACTGGATGTTTTCCGGCCAAGTGTAGCCTGGAACAAATCCAGAAATGATAGACGGCATGAAATTATTCACCGCGACGGTTATGATCAACGGTTTGCGTGTCGCTTCATCGTTTTCTGACTCTGGAGACTCTATATCGACCGAGACAACGGAATCGGGCCCGTAAAAGATGGCGAGATCGTTCCTGATGCTGTTGTTGACGGCGTCCCAGCGATCGGTTGGATTGGGGTCTGCGCTGGTACAGGTTCCTGAGTCGGCCTCATTGAAGCAGCTGTAGTTGTTGGCAATTACGCCGATGCGTAATCCCTCGCGAGCGACATGTGAAACGTAATGTTTCTGAAAGAAGGTCAGCCCTAGCTCCATGATGCCGAAGAGGATCAACAGCAACAGGCTGGCAACCACGGCAAACTCGACCGTTGCAGCCCCCCGTTCTGAATATCTGTCTTGTGACCTCGAAGCCAACATGGGTGAACCTTTCTGTTTCCTATGGCGGCGGCTGGTTTTGGCGAACGAACAGGGCCGAGCCTTGCAACGAAACGACATCCTCGTGGTTGTCATGGTCGTTTGCCGGATCATTGTGAAAAAGGTTGAGGAGCCCCCACAGGAGCGGGTCCCAGATTTCCGCGGTCTGTACTTCAACGGTAACCTCGTAAGAGCTGAGCCCGCCTACGGTGACATCGGCGACATCGATGGCAATAAAATCTCCGGAGCTGCAGCAATCGGCTACGAGGGTGTCACCGTAGACCCCGCGGAGCATTTCACGTACCGCATTTTCTACCACCGGGCCCGGAAGCTCGTCGGCCTTGAGCTTGGCTGCGGCGCGGGCTCCTTCACGGGCCGCGTTGTTGATATATTGGGATTGCATCCACAAGAAGCCGAACTCGACGACCCCAAACACCAGAACGACAAGCAGTAAGAAGAGCACGGCAAATTCGACGATCACGGCTCCTTCTTGTCTATGGATATCGAGACGGCGGATTGTTTTCATAACAAGCTCCCCCAGTGCTGAAATGCTACAAAGCCGAAGGCGATGGCGGCGGCGTAGGGGAAGCGGAGTTTCTCCTCGGTACGTGTCGGGATGATAGCGCGCGGGTCGCGGGTGCAGGCCAGGGTCTTGAGGGCCAGCCACCAGGCCTGAGCCCGCTCGCTCAGGTTGGTCTCAAGCAGGTAATGGAGGATGGCCAGTACGCCCCCCATCAGACCCATGTAAAGAAAAACCTGAAAAATGTCGGCGGGGCCGAGCAGGGCGCCGAGGGCGGCAAGCGCCTTGACGTCACCACCGCCCATTCCGCCCAGGGCATAGGGGCCAATTAGCAAGATGAACCCGGTTAGCAGGCCTAGAACTGCGGCCAGTAGACCGGTGGGGCCGGCGACCAGCAGCTGGAAGCCGGCCCCCGTCACGGCCAGTGTTAGGGTAAGGGGATTGGGGATCTTGGTTCGCAGGGTGTCGGTGGCGCAAAAGAGCAGCAGAAATATGGAGGCGAGGAGGATGAGCGGTGCCTGGTTGCCGTCGATGCGGCTAACCATAAGCCATACCAGCAGGGACGCGGCCGCTAAGCCCGTAAGAAATCGTGGTATCTGCTGATAGAGTTCCCGTTTCATCTCCCGCCTCCGGTAAGGGGTTACGTGGTGCGGCCAGTTGCTTGGAGTGCTTTACAGATCAAAACGATAGTTCCTTGTGGTTTTTTTAACCGGCGGTCGGAAGCTGCGCATCTACCTTGTCAAAGGCCGCATCAATCTTGTTGCCGATAACAGAGATAACGACAATGCAGACGGCGATGATCAGTGCAACCAGTACGCCGTACTCGACAGCCGTAGCTCCTTCCTCGTCACGCATGAATGCATTCATCAGTTCGGTAATCGCTTTCATGTTCATCTCCTTTTTTTTTAGAATGTTACGTCTGCCACTCTGACCATCTTTAACCGGCATGGTCTCCCTATCCTATAAGTAGCCCACTCAGAAGTCTGGGCGCCGAAGTTCTAAACTTTATTCAGTTGCTCCCCTTGGATGAAAAAAAGACTTTTGCTAATCAAAAAAAGGACTTACGTTAAAATTCTACTGCCAAACCTAGGTATTGCATGTCCGGGACCCCCGATTTACGTAAAATGGAGCAAAAACGCAAAATAAGACTCAAGAAATTATTGCCCTCACAGCAGGTCAGGTTGTTGATGGCTTTATATTCTGTTTGAAGGGGGCCAACGGCAAACCTGGGGGGTATCGGGGAGCTATTCCAATAGGTGTCGGTGCCGAGCAAGGTGCACGTTAAATGGGCGTGAGATATGTTTGGTGTTTTCTTCATCATCGCGTCTTTCAGGATCGTTTGCAGCAGGTACCAAGGCACGAGCTGCATGCACAGAGTCGACGGCTTTATGAAACTGTACCTTGTACCGTCTTTATGTCAAAAAACTCGTTTAGGTCGTGTCCCCTGCGGCAACGGGTTCAGCACGTTGCCGGTTGTTTCTAGTTCCTGGGAACTAGAAGTTTAGCAACTAATGAATAAGTGTCTATCGTGCGAAGGATAAGTTTTATTTCAAGCTTTGGTTTGCACACAGATAGAAAGGCGCCGCACTGGCGACGGAGCTGGATAGGTAGATTGCTGCAGGGAGAGAATTAAGTCTTGAGAAGCGGCATCATGCTGCCGTAGGCACTTGGTGGGAGAGTAAGACACGTATTTAAGTGTCGGAGTAGATCCCTTTTTGCCGCTCGAGTTCGGCTGCGTAGCGCGCCAGCACGGCACGGCGGGTGAGCATGAAGTGAACCTTCTTCGGGTCCTGCAGATCGAGCACCGGGATTTCCTCGAGGCCGCGGCTTGAGAGTTTGCGCATCACCTCGGTGAGGGTTTCGTCAGGGCGGGTAGCAATAACGTTCGGGGTGGCGATGTCACTGGCGAGGATCAGTTCGGGGGGGAGGTCCTCGGCGAGAATGCGGCGGATGTCGTTGACCGAGAAGATACCGACCATGTCACCGTTGCCGTCGACCACCGGATAATAGGCACCCTCGGCCTCAGCAATCCGTGCGAGGATTTCGCTAAGGTTCATATGTGCAGGGATCGGGTGCGGCTCACGTCCCTGTTCAGCGAGGTCGGCCACGCGGATCCCCTCGAGCACGTCGACAACGAAGTCGCCAAGGTGGGCGGGTGACTCAAGGCGTCCCGGGACCTGGTTGATGTAGATGCTGTTCTTGCGCAGCACGGTCATCGCCACCACGCAGACCAACATCAACGGTGCGAGCAGGGCGTAGTTGCCGGTCAACTCGCTGACCATGATCAGGGTTGCGATCGGGGTGTTCGAGACTCCGGCGAAGAACCCGGCCATACCGATCAGTACGTAGGTGCGTGGGTCCTGGATCAGCGCCGGCATGAGAATTTCTGCGGTGGCGCCGAAGGCGCCGCCGACCATTGCGCCGATAACCAGGCTCGGGGCGAACACTCCGCCCGAACCGCCTGAAGAGATGGTGAAGCAGGTGGCTATGATTTTGGCGAAGGCGAGCACGATCATCACCCATAAGGCGATGTTGCCGTAAAGCGCCGCCTGGACCATGCCGTAGCCGGAACCGAGCACCTGGGGAACGAACATCGCCATGATGCCGAGCAGCAGGCCACCTAGGGCCGGCTTGAGCGGTTCGGGCAGCGGCAGGCGCTGGAACTGGGCACGCATACCGTAGAACACCTTGACGTAGAAGCGACCCATCAGCGCGCAAACGATCGCGAGCAGAAAGTAGACCAGCAGTTCCGGCGGGTGATCGAAGGTGAATAGCGGCGTGGTCAGCAGTGGTTTCCAGCCGGTCACCGCACCGAACAGCGAGTAGGCGACAATCGAGGAGATGATGCACGGAATCAGCCCCTCGTGCTCGAACTCCGGGTCGCGATACAGGACCTCGACGGCGAACAGCGCTCCTCCCAGCGGAGCCCTGAAGGTGGCACCGATACCGCCGGCCATCCCCGCAAGCAGCAGGGTGCGGCGGTCGGCGGTGGAGAGGCCGAGCTTGTTGGCGAGAAATGAGCCGAAGCCGGCGCCGATCTGCGCGATCGGTCCTTCGCGGCCGGCGCTGCCGCCGGTGCCGATAGTGGCGATCGAGGCGATCCCCTTGATGATCGGTACGCGGCCGCGGATCGAGCCCCCCTTGTGGTGGAAGGCGTCGATCGCCGCGTCGGTACCGTGTCCCTCGGCTTCAGGGGCGAAGCGGAACACCAGATAGCCGGAGATCAGACCGCCGAGTACCGGGATCAGAAACAGAAACCAGCGGAAATCCATGTGCAGGGTATCGATGGTCTTCTCGAACAGGTAGAAGGGGGTACCCTCTTCCGGGGGGTGAAAGCCGGCCATTTTCTTGAGCAGTAGCAGCTCGACGTTATTGGCCAGGTAGTAGAAGACCAGCGCAGCACAGCCGGTGACCATGCCGACCATCGCGGCAAGCAACAGGGGGCGACCGACGGCCCTGAGCTCGGTGCCGTTGGAGAATTTGCGCAGGTGATGAACGAGGTTCATGGCGAGGTCCGTAGATCAATTCGTGGCTAGCGGGCCGATTAAACAGGACATCGAACCATGGCAGGACAAAAAATGCAAGTGTAGAGAGGCAAAAAAGCCTGCAAATGCAGATATTTGCCTTTGACTGCGGTTTACTTCCCCCAATTGGAGTGTTAACATGCCGCCGCGGGCTACGCAGGTGCCCGCAATTTTCTTTTCTGGGAGCCTTCCCGATGTTGAAATTGTCGTACCGATCCGAGAGAATGCGCACCTTGCTGACCGGGTTGCTGAGTCGACTGCACATCAGCGAAAACACCTTCATGCTCATTCTGGCGGTGTGCATCGGCTTGCTCGCGGGTTTCTGTAACTATGCGTTTCGCCAGACCATCGAGTTCGTCCATCACCTGGTGATCGGCCAGGGGAGCGAGCTGATGAACATCTCTTTTGACAGCTGGACTCCGACCCGTGTCGGGGTGGTGCTGTTCCCGCTTATCGGCGGATTGCTGATTATTCCGCTGCGCCACTTCTTCTCCGCCGACCTCAGCTTCGGCTTTGCCCATTTCCTTGAAAAGGTCAATCTGCGTGGTGGCAAGGTGCCGGGGCGCACCGTGTTGACTCGTGGCCTGGCCAGTGCCATCACCCTCGGTACCGGTGGTTCGGCGGGACAGGAAGGGCCGATCGCCCAGATCGGCGGGGCGGTGGCGAGCAGCATCGGCCAGACTTTTCGCATGAGCGGCGACCGTCTCAAGGTGCTGGTGGCCTGCGGTGCGGCCGGCGGCGTGGCAGCGACCTTCAATGCTCCGATTGCCGGGGTGTTCTTCGCCCAGGAAATCGTGCTGCTCGCTTCCTTCGAGTTGACCAGTTTCACCTCGATCGTGGTTTCCAGCGCCATGGCGACCGTGGTCTCGCGTGCCCTGCTCGGCAACCACCCGGAATTTTATGCCCCTCCCTACCTGATCGGCCACTATAGCGAGCTGGGGCTGTATGTGCTGCTTGGCTTGATCATCGGAGTGCTGGCGCCGCTTTTCACCCGGATCTTTTTCCGTGTCAAGGACATGTTCGCCGCGCTGACCCTGCCGCCGCTCTATCGACCGCTGCTTGGCGGGGTGTTGGTCGGGGTGATCGGTATCGTTTTTCCCCAGGTATTCGGTAACGGCTATGGTTTTATCGAGAAGGTGCTGCACGGTGACGGTGTCTGGTACCTGCTCGCGGCGCTGATCGTTTTCAAGGCGCTGGCGACGGCGATTACCCTCGGTTCGGGGCTCCCCGGCGGGGTCTTCGCCCCGTCACTCTATCTCGGTGCCACCATTGGCGGCGCCTTCGGCGGCCTGATCACGACGCTGTTCCCGAATCTTGGGCTTTCACCGGGCGCTTATGCGCTGGTCGGCATGGGGGCGTTCCTTTCGGCGGTGACCCACGCACCGATGACTGCGATCTTCCTGCTCTTCGAGATCACCTCCTCATACCAGGTCATCGTGCCGATCATGATCACCTGTGTCATCGGCACCGCCATCAGTCGGCACTTCAAGCAGGAGAGCATCGAGACCGAGGAGCTGGTACGGGCTGGGATCAACCTCGAGTCGGGCAAAGAACAGAACATCATGCGCTCGCTGCGCGTCGGCGAGGTGATGGTGACTGAACCGGAGACCGTGCCGGAAGGGATGACCCTGCGCCAGTTTACGCGCTTCGTCGAGACCACCCGCCACACCAACTTCCCGTTGATCAACCCGCGCGGCGAGCTGACCGGCATCATCTCGGTGCAGGACTTCATGGGGGTGGTCTTCGAGCGCGACCTGATGGACCTGGTGGTGATCAAGGAACTCGCTACCACCGACGTGATCACCGTGACCGTCGACGACACCCTCGACCGGGCGATGCGCAAGATCGGCTACCGCAATATCGAGCAGCTGCCAGTGGTCGACGCTAACAATCTCAAGACCCTGGTTGGGCTGGTCTCGCGGCGCGACATGGTCTCGGCCTACAACCGCGCGCTGATGGCCAAAACCTTGGAGGAGGAAGCATGAGCGGACTGCTCAAGGGGCTCAACGCCCCCCAGCGCGAGGCGGTTGCGCATGGCGACGGGCCGCTGCTGATTCTCGCCGGGGCCGGATCGGGTAAGACCCGCACCCTCACCTGCCGGGTGGCGAACCTGATCCGCGAGCATGGCGTCAAACCGTGGCAGATTCTCGCGGTGACCTTTACCAACAAGGCCGCCGCCGAAATGCGCGAGCGGCTCGAGGCGCTGCTCGGCGAGAGCGAGCTGCCGTGGGTGGCGACCTTCCACGCCACCTGTGTGCGCATCCTGCGCCAGGATGGTGAACAGCTTGGCTACGCGCCCGGTTTTACCATCTACGACGACTCGGACCAGGAGCGACTGCTGCGCAGCGTGCTCAAGGAGCTCGGCATCTCCGAGAAGGCGCTCAAACCGCGCGCCGCGGCCTCCGCCATCGACGCAGCCAAGAACGTCTGGCTGCTCCCGGAGCAGGTCGAGCCGCACCTGATGCACCCCGAGGCGCTCAGAGTTTATGCGCGCTATCAACAGCGGCTGCAGCAGGCCAACGCCATGGACTTCGGCGACCTGCTGCTGCAGACGGTACGCCTGTTCGATGAGCATCCCGCGGTGCTGGCGCGCTGGGCCGAACGCTTCCGCTACCTGCTGGTCGACGAGTTCCAGGACACCAACGCCATCCAGTACCGTCTCACCACCTTGCTCGCCTCGGTGCATCGCAACCTCTGCGTTGTCGGTGACGACGACCAGTCGATCTACCGTTGGCGCGGTGCCGAGATCGGCAACATCCTCGGCTTCGAGCGCGACTTCCCTGGCACTGTGACCATCCGCCTCGAGCAGAACTACCGTTCCACCGCCACCATCATCGCGGCGGCAGGCGAGGTGGTGGCCAAGAACCGTGGGCGCAAGGGAAAGACCCTCTGGACCGAGAACCCGGAAGGGGAGAAGCTGACCGTCGAGAAGCTCCCTGACGACCTGCAGGAGGCCCGCTACGTCGCCGCCGAGGTTGCGCGGTTGCACGGCGCAGGAAGGCACCTTCGGGACATCGCGGTCTTCTATCGCACCAATGCCCAGTCACGCGTGCTCGAGGAGGCGCTGCGTGGCGAAGGGCTGCCGTACGTGATGTTTGGCGGGGTCAAGTTCTACGCGCGCATGGAGATCAAGGATGTGATCGCCTACCTACGTTTGCTGGTGAATCCGGCCGACGGTGTTTCGGGGAGGCGCATCATCAACGTACCGGCGCGCGGCATCGGCGCCACCTCGGTGGAGCGGATTGTCGCCTTCGAAGAGGAGGCCGGGGGCTTTTTGCCGGCATGTCGTCTCGCTGCGGAGCGTGGCGCACTCAAGGGGAAGGCGGCCAAGTCGCTGGCATCCTTCGTGGCGATGATGGACGAGGCCGGGGCGCAGCTCGGTGAGACCTCCTACCCGGAGCTGACCAAGGAGCTGATCGAGAACAGCGGTTACGGGGCGATGTTGCGCGAAGAGGCGCAAGGAGCGATGACCGAAGGGGAGCGCAGTGATGCGCGCAACCGGCTCGAGAACCTCGAACAGCTGCTCGCTGGAATGGAAGAGCATATGGGCGCCGAGGCTTCGTTGCAGGACTACCTCGAGTCGGTCGCCCTGATCACCGATCTTGATTCCTACGACCCGAGCCTCGATCGGGTCACCCTGATGACGTTGCATGCCGCCAAGGGTCTGGAGTTTCCGGTGGTGTTCATGACCGGCATGGAGGAGGGGCTGTTCCCCCACTCGCGCACCGTCGAGGAGGGGGAGGATATCGAGGAGGAGCGGCGGCTCTGCTACGTCGGCATGACCCGCGCCATGGAGAAGCTGTTTCTCACCCACGCGCGCCAGCGCCGCATCTACGGTTCCTTCCAGTTCAACCCGCCGAGCCGTTTCCTCGGCGAAATCCCTGAGCACCTGCTCGACCAGATCGCCGCGCCGCCGAAGAGTGGCCTGCAGCAGACCGGCAACCACAACCTCGCCTCGGTGTTCGAAGCACTCGGGCAGCAGGAGGAGGCCGGCGGCGAGGAGCCGCTGTTCGAAGAGGAGGATTTCGAGGAGCCGGTGCGCATGGTTCCCGACGCCGAAGAAGGGGTGAAAATCGGCATGCACGTGCGCCATCCGCGTTTCGGGCTCGGCACCATTCGACGCATCGAGGGGACGGGTGACAGCCAGAAGGTGACGGTCTGGTTTAACACCATCGGGCCCAAAAAACTATTGTTGAAGTTCGCCGGACTGGAGCCAGCCTGAGGCTCAAGTCAAAACCTCGGGAGTGCGCTCTCGCACGCCCCCTTATGCGTTTGAGACGTTCCAAAATAGTAAGTAGAAAAGGGTCACGTTCAGTTTCGATTGAATTCAAGCGTCCGGTTAACGAGGGCGCCAAGTTGTCGCCAAAGCTTGAGGATCCTTCGCTTAGGTCCTATTCTTGACCTGCAAGAAGAACGCTTACCCGGTTTCCCCCTGATCTCCTTAAATACCACCTCATCTCAATCTTTGAATGCAAAATTTAATATCTGAGTGCTTCTGTCGAACAGAGGCCACGTTAACCTTTGGAGCGATCTCTTTGTTGCTACGGTCATCAAGTAGGGATGAGGAGAGGGGAGGTCAACAACGTTGAGCTCCAGTATCCGCAGGGGAAGGGGCAGTATTGACGCGTTGCAGCAGTCGACTACTGGTGGAGCGGAAGTTCGATCAGAACCTCGGTGTAGAGTCCCTCCTCGCTTTGAATTCGGATCTGGCCCTGATGATTTTTTATAATGTTTTCGATGATGCTCAGGCCAAGGCCGGTACCGGCACCGAGTTCCTTGGAGGTATAAAAGGTTTCGAAAATCTTCGGAAGCGTGTCTTTCGGGATACCGACCCCGTGGTCTTTAAAGGAGATCAGAGCAAAACCGCCCTGAGAAGTTTCGTGGGTCCAGGCTGAAATTTCGATGACCTTCTCTTTGCAGGACTGGGGATATTTTTTGTTGAGAGCATACTGGGCATTGCTCAGAAGGTTCAGAAAAACCTGTTCGATTTCCTGTTCGTTGCAGAGGATTTTCGGCTCTCCGTCTATGGCTGTGGTGATCGAGATGCCGTCGTGTAAGAGGCTTTTTTCCGAGAGCGCTAGGGGCACCTGGAGCAGGTTGCGAACCGGGTGGCAGTTACGAACGCCTTCTTCCTTGCGCGAAAACGAGAGCAGGCGTTTCACGATCGTGGAGATGCGTTCTCCCTCCCTGATAATTTTTGTCCCCAGCTCAGCCAAAGAGGGGTCCTGAGAGGATTTTATGGTGATGATCTGAGCGTAGTTGATCACGCCATTAATCGGGTTATTGATTTCATGGGCGACGCCTGCGGAAAGTTCGCCCAGGGTTGCCAGCTGGGAGGAACGGATGGCTGTCGCCGTCAACTTTTTATTTTCATCATTGGTTCGCTTGCGGTGGATGGCAATGGCAAAAAGTTCCGCAAGGCGTTCGATCGCTTCCAGGTCTTGACGTGTATAGTCCTGTTCCGGGTTGGCCAAGGCAATCTGCCCGATGGTTTGCTGGTCGTACTTGACCGGAACGGAGAGGAAGCGGGTCACCGTGATGTGTCCTTCGGGAACTCCGAGGGCGTTAGGGTGTTTATCGGCGGTGTTCGAGAAGAAGGCCTCACCGGAGTTCAGGGTCTGCCCCAAGAGACCTGAAAAATGTCCGCCAGGGCCCGGTTTAAAGGCCAGTTTCTGGTCCGGGTCGCCGACCACGAGAGAGTCGTCCATCATTTTAGTGACTGTTTGCACAACGTTAAACGAGGTCAGAGGGTCGATTTCCGAGACAAAGCCGTGGGGACTTCGGGTCAACAGGCGCGCGCTGTCGAGGATGAGGGTTGAAACGTCTTCGAGTTTGTCGATCGGCGCGATCAGGGTGTTGGAAATGGTTGCGAGTTCGGTGTTGAGACGCACTTCCCAACGGAGCTGTTCTTCGGTTTTTTCCCGAATGGCAATGTCCTGCAGGAGATGCTTGCGCAGTTCGTTCTCCAGTTGGCTGGTGAACCATCCACGCATGGCGAGGAAAAAAGCAAAGATAAGTCCGTTGGCCAGGAGAAAATAGCGAGTTTCAGGGGTATCGGGTTGCGGAAAGATCAGGTAGGCGATCAGGATGCTGACGATGAAAAAAGCCGGCATGGCCGCTTCGGCCTTTTCGAGACCGTTGTTAGGCTGGGGCGACGTATTCTTCTGGCCGGTCTGGCTGTGCTCATGCTCGACGGCGGCCCAGTACTGCAGGAAGAAGGTAATCAGCCAGTAGAGATTCAGGTAGCTCGTCGCTTCATAGGTTTGTCCCAGCAGCTGGAAAGCATAGAGGGTGTCGGTGACGGACATGACCAGCAGGGAGCTGAGCAGGAGTTGAAAACTGAGCTTGTTCTCCTCCCAGGTGAAGAACAGGTAACAATACGAACCAAAGAGGAAGCAGAAAACCGTAAGCTGTGAATGCAGTAGTGCGTAGAGCTCGTAGGTGTAGCTGTTGTCGGAAAGCCTCATCGGCTCGGCGAGAATCAGGTGACAGAGAAAAAGCACGCCGCAAATGATCAGGCCCAGGTTGGCGAGTTGGATGAACTTGTACTCGCGGATCTCCCGATCTGTGCGGTACTGAAACAGGCCGGCTGCGAAAAAGACCGCGTACCCCATGTAGAGCCAGTCACTCGTGCCGGGAAACGGCAACAGGGTGCGGGTAAACAGCTCGTGGTAATCCCAGACCAGCATGCCCAGAAACCAGGAGAGCGCTGCCATCCCGAAAAGGTTCCAGGCGCGTCGTGTTTGCCGAGAGCGGCTTTTTCGGGCGGTGCGCAGGCATCTTATGCCAGCCACCAGCGCAAACAGGGTCCAGAAAAAGTCAGACCAGTAGTTTAGCGCGTTTCCTGCCAGAACGCCGCTGTACTCTCCCCACAGATAGACCAGGAAGATCACCATGCCCGCTGAAAGCAGCGTGATGCGCCGACGAAGCGGCGAGGTGTTGGTCAGTACAGACATGGCACATCGCCGGCGCTGAGGTTCTGGATCGATGACGCGAAGTCAGGGGGGCTGCGTGAAAAAAAAGCGTGCGAGGAACTGTTCCTAGACGTGGGACAGCGGTCACCACAACTGTGGAGACACAAGCGGAAAGGAGCCTGGTTTTGAGAGGGCGTGATCATAATGACTCTCTTCGGTGGCTGGGCGATCTGGTTTAAGACCCCTGGCTCTGCGTCCCCGGGTTACCCCGGGTTTGCTCTTATCGGAGAGTGAAAGTGTTGGAGAAGGTTAGCAAAATACCTGATCCATGGAAAGGGATTAATTTTACGGGGTGGGGCGAGCGCGCCTTTATGCGATGCGCTTTTGCAGCTCGTCGAGCGGTGAGAGCTGTCGCTCCTGCGGGGTTCGACTCTGGATGGTTTGCAGAATGGTGTCGAGGTCTGCGAAGGTCAGGGGTTTTTGCAGAAGCTGGCACCCGAGTTGCTTGACCCTTTCCTTGTCGACGGCATCGATGTTTCCCGAGACGATGAATTTGTTTTCGGTTGCACATTTGCAGCCGTTAGCCTGCATCTGCTCGATAAAGTCGAGACCCGAAACCCGGGGCATGCTGAAATCGACGAGGAACAGGTCCCCGCAAGGGTAGGGATGGGTCCCGTCACAACGATAGTGAGAGGGGTCAGGAACAGTGACGACCTCGTGCCCCTGCTCCTCCAGGTACCATTGGTAGGTCTCACGGATACACGGTTCGTCGTCGATAACCAGAATACGCAGTTTCAAGTGTTCCCCCGGCATGCGGCGCTTACTTCGGCGTCACCTTGATCTCCACGCGGCGGTTGACCTGGCGCCCATAGCTGGTGGAGTTGTCGGCGATCGGTGCGCTTTCGCCGAAGCCGAGCGTGGTAATACGTCCCTTGACGACCCCGTTGGCAATGAGCAGGGTGCGGACGGCGCCGGCGCGCTTGAGCGAGAGGTCCTGGTTGTAGTCTTCGCTGCCGCTGCTGTCGGTATGCCCGGCGACGGTGATGTTGGTCTTGTCGTACTCGGTGAAGATCTGTCCCAGGTGCGCGACATCGCTTTGGGAGCCGGTTTCCAGGGTGAAGCTGTTGACTTTGAACTGGTTGTCGGAGCGGAAGGTGATAAAGAGTTCATCGCCACTGCGTTCGATATTAACTCCTTCAACAGAGGCTAACGCCTCGCGAACGGCAGCTTCCTGACGGTCCATGTAGTAGCCAATGCCGCTACCTACCGCTGCGCCGGCCGCTGCGCCGATCAGGGTGCTTTTGGTATCCTTGCCGATGGCCTGGCCGAGCAGCGCACCGCTGCCAGCACCGATCAGGGCTCCCTTGCCGGTGTTGTTCATGGCGCAGGCCGAAAGCAACAGCAGCGCGAGACTGAACAGAGTAAAACGCTTGAGCATGGATAGGTCTCCTTTTGCAGGTGTTGTCTACAACGAAAGTATAGGATTGATTCGAGGTAAACTGCAACCCGCAAGGCCCCCGTTAGTCCTTGAATTGGGCCCTTTCACGTGATAAATTGCCGACTTTCGATATTTTAGCGAAGATGCATTTTAGCAGAAGATGGAGACAAGATCATGAAAATCACCCGCGAGCAGGTCGAGCATGTCGCCGTGCTGGCCCGCCTGGCTCTCGAGGAAGAGGAATTGGTGACCCTGACCGGTCAGATGGACGCGATTCTCGGTTATGTCGAGAAGCTCAACGAACTCGACACCGAGGCGATCATCCCGACAGCCCACGCCGTGCCGATGGAGAACGCCTTCCGTGCCGACGAGATTCGTCCTTCGTTTGCCAACGAGGAGGCGCTCGGCAACGCGCCGGCCTCAGACTCCGGGCGTTTCCGGGTTCCGAAAGTTATCGAGTAATCAACAGGAGTTTACATAGATGGATATCATCAACCTGACCATGCACGAGCTGAGCGACAGGCTCAAGGCTCGCGAGCTTTCGTCCGAGGAGGCGACCCGTGCCTACCTTGAGAGGGTCGCAGCGACCAACGAGCAGCTCAACATCTACCTGACGGTGGCCGAGGAGGCCGCGCTGGAGATGGCCCGCTCTGCCGATGCGCGCCTTGCCGCGGGGGATGCTGCCGAGCTGACCGGCGTGCCGTTGGCGCTCAAGGATATTTTTGTCACCAAGGGGCTGCGTACCACCTGCGCTTCGAAGATTCTTGCTAACTACCTGCCGCCTTACGATGGTACCGCAGTCGCCAAATTGCGTGATCAGGGGACGGTGTTCCTTGGCAAGCTCAACATGGACGAGTTTGCCATGGGTAGTTCCAATGAGAACAGCGCCTACGGTGTGGCGCGCAACCCGTGGAACCCCGATTACGTCCCCGGGGGCTCCTCGGGCGGTTCGGCCGCCTGCGTCGCGGCGCACCAGGCGGCGGCGACCCTCGGCACCGATACCGGCGGCTCGATCCGCCAGCCGGCGTCCCATTGTGGGGTGGTCGGTCTCAAGCCGACCTACGGGCGGGTCTCCCGCTACGGGGTGATCGCCTACGCCTCGTCCCTCGACCAGGTTGGTCCGGTGACCCGCGACGTCGAAGACTGCGCGCTGCTGCTCGGCGCAGTGGCCGGCTACGACCAGCGCGACTCGACCTCGGTCGATACCCCGGTCCCCGACTACCGTGCCGCTCTCAAGGATGGTATTCAGGGGCTGCGCGTCGGCCTGCCGAAAGAGTACTTCATCGACGGCCTCGACCCTGAGGTCAAGCAGGCGGTTGATGCCGCAATTGCAACCCTGAAAGAACAGGGTGCCGAGGTGGTCGAGGTCGAACTGCCGCACACTGATTACGCGGTCGCCTGCTACTACCTGGTCGCCACTGCCGAGGCCTCGAGCAACCTCGCCCGCTACGACGGGGTGCGCTACGGCGAGCGGGTCGATATCGGCGAGGGGCTGATCGAGATGTACGCCCAGAGCCGTGCCGCCGGCTTCGGCGATGAGGTCAAGCGGCGCATTATGCTCGGTACCTATGCGCTCTCCTCCGGCTACTATGACGCCTACTACCTCAAGGCCCAGAAGGTGCGCACCCTGATCCGCGACGACTTTACCAAGGCCTTCGAACAGGTCGACGTGATCGCCACCCCGGTGGCGCCGACCCCGGCCTTCAAGCTCGGCGAGAAGACCGCCGACCCGTTGCAGATGTACCTCTCGGACATCTTCACCATCCCGGTCAACCTCGCCGGCACCTGCGCCATGAGCCTGCCGTGCGGGTTTTCGCAGACTGGGTTGCCCATCGGCCTGCAGCTGATCGGCAAGCCGTTCGACGAGGCGACGCTGCTGCGTACCGCCTGGAGCTATGAGCAGGCGAGCGACTGGCACACCCGCCAGCCGGCGCTCTAGAGAACAGGAGAGACGTTGACCATGCGTTCCAAATACGAAGTCGTTATCGGGCTGGAGGTGCACGTCCAGCTCACTACCAACACCAAGATCTTCTGCGGTTGCAGCACCGCCTTTGGCAACGACCCCAACAGTCAGACCTGCCCGGTTTGCCTCGGGCTTCCGGGCGCCCTGCCGGTGCTCAACCAGCAGGTTGTGGAGTACGCCATCCGTACCGGCCTGGCGACCAACTGCGGCATCGCGCCCCGTTCGATCTTCGCGCGCAAGAACTACTTCTACCCCGACCTCCCCAAGGGCTACCAGATCTCCCAGTTCGAGTTGCCGGTTTGCGAGCACGGCTGGCTCGATATTCAGGTTGAAGGGGAGGAGGCGAAGCGGATCGGCATCACCCGCATCCACATGGAGGAGGACGCCGGTAAGTCGATGCACGGCGAGACCCCCGAGGAAGCGGCCTACTCCTTCGTCGACCTCAATCGCGCCTGCACCCCGCTGCTCGAGGTGGTCTCCGAGCCGGACATGCGCAGCGCCGACGAGGCGATCGCCTACCTCAAGCAGCTGCACCAGATCGTCACCTACCTCGGGGTGTGTGACGGCAACATGGAGCAGGGCTCGTTCCGCTGCGATGCCAACGTCTCGGTGCGTCCCTGGGGACAGGAGGAGTTCGGTACCCGCGCCGAGCTCAAGAACATCAACTCGTTCCGTTTCATCAAGCAGGCGATCGAGTACGAGGTCGACCGTCAGGTCGATCTGGTCGAGTCGGGCGGCACGGTGGTCCAGGAGACCCGCCTGTTCGACACCTCCAGCGGTACCACCCGCTCCATGCGTGGCAAGGAGGAGGCCCACGACTACCGCTACTTTCCCGACCCCGACCTGGTTCCCCTGGTGATCGATGCGGACTGGATCGAGCGGGCCCGCAAACAGCTGCCGGAAATGCCGGCGGTCAAACTGCAGCGCTACCAAGATGCGTACGGTCTCTCCGCCTACGACGCCGAGGTACTGTGCGCCGAGCGGCCGCTGGCCGAGTACTTCGAGGCCTGCCTGGCACGACACGACAATGCCAAGCTATGCGCCAACTGGGTGATGGGCGAAGTTCAGCGCGGTCTCAACGATAACGGCATCGCCATCGGCGACTGCCCGGTGACCCCGGAACTGCTTGCCGGCGTGCTGAAAAGGATCGACGATAACACCATCTCGGGCAAGATCGCCAAGACCGTCTTCGAGGCGATGTGGCAAAGTGGCAAGGATGCCGACGCCATCATCGAGGAGAAGGGGCTCAAGCAGGTCACCGATACCGGCGCCATCGAGCAGATCATCGATGCAGTGATCGCTGCCAATCCTGGCCAAGTCGAGGAGTTCCGTGGCGGCAAGGAGAAGCTGATCGGCTTCTTCGTCGGCCAGGTGATGAAGGAGTCGAAGGGGAAGGCGAACCCGGGGATGGTTAATCAGCTGTTGATGAAGAAGCTGAAGGGCTGATTGCAGTTCAAAGCGTTCCAGCCAAATATTAAGGTCGCCGGGGGTGCCCGGCAGCACCTTACTTTTCTTTGATGGCAAAGAAAAGTAAGCAAAAGAAAGACACCCCGAACTCCGTCAACCGACGATCGGGTATCCTCGCTAGCCGGAAATTTTAATCCAGCCGGCTCGCGTGCTCGCCAGACGGCAAGATTAAAATCCCGGCACTCGGTGACTGCGCACGGGGCCCCGTAAGGGCCATGAAACAGGCAAGGATAGAAAGCCTTTGACCTTCCCCCCTGGCGCAGCGCCGGGGGAGGTTGGATTAAAATCGAAACAGTCGGGCAACTGTCTGAGGCCACGTGTTTTTTGCGTGGGCGAGTTTTGCCCGACCGATTTTAATCTTTCCGGACCCGGGAACCGGCGTAGCCGGCGCGGAGAGTGGGGCGCCTTTTTCTGCCTACTCTTTTGTGGCGTAACAAAAGAGTAGGGTGGCGTGCGGGGCCGCAACCCCGCGATTTTCATCCTTTCGCAAAAATCTAAGTTCCATCAAGGAGCTCTTCCATGACTTTCAAACCAATCCTGTATGAAAACAGCGTCCTTAAAATGATCGACCAGCGCCTGCTGCCGACCGAGGAGGTGTGGCTCGAATACACCGACTACCAGGCGGTAGCCAAGGCGATCACCACCATGGTGGTACGCGGCGCTCCGGCGATAGGAGTAGCGGCGGCGTTCGGCGCGGCGTTCGGCGCACGCGACATCGATGCGAGCAGCTACAATGGCTTCAAGAAGGAGTTTGACCGGGTCTGCGAGGTTCTTGGCGCCACGCGGCCGACGGCGGTCAATCTGTTCTGGGCGCTGAAGCGGATGCAGCAGGTCGCCGAGGATAAAAAGAAACTGCCGGTCGGCAAGCTCAAGATCGTACTGCTCGACGAGGCTCGTGAGATCGCAGCTGAGGATGAGCGGATCAACCGCGCCATGGGCAAGCACGGAGCGGCGCTGATCCCAGATGGTTGCCGTATCCTGACCCACTGTAATGCCGGTGCACTGGCGACTGGTGGCTTCGGCACCGCTCTGGGGGTGATCCGCGCCGCGGTTGAGTCCGGGAAACAGGTGTCGGTGCTGGCCGACGAAACCCGCCCCTGGCTGCAGGGGGCGCGCCTGACCACCTGGGAGCTACAGCAGGACGGCATCCCGGTGACTCTGATTTGCGACAACATGGCCGGTTACCTGATGAGCAAGGGGGAAATCGACGCGGTGATCGTCGGTGCCGACCGGATTGCCGCCAATGGCGACGTGGCCAACAAGATCGGTACCTACACCGTGGCGGTGCTCGCCAAGGAGCACGGCATCCCCTTTTATGTTGCGGCGCCGATCTCGACCGTTGATATGGATCTCAACGACGGCTCGAAGATCCCGATCGAGGAGCGTTCAAGTCGTGAGGTGACCCATGTTGGCGAGAAACAGCTGGCGCCTGAGGGGATTGAGGTGCGCAACCCGGCCTTCGATGTGACCCCGGCACGCCTGGTGTCGGCGATCATTACCGAACGGGGCGTATCGCGCGACGATCATCGGGCGGCGCTTGCCAGCCTGGTCAACGCGGGGCGCTGATGATAACTCGCGAGGAACTCGCCGAGCGGCTCGAGCAGATCTGCCGCGACGGGGGGGGCGCCTGCCTCGAAGAACTGGCCGCCGCCGCCGGACTTCCCGACGCGCGTAAGGGCGCAAGCAATCTCGAAGATCTCTATCTGCATCTCAAGGACGCCGGTCTGATCGCGCAGGTGGTTGAGGATGCCCTTGTCAGCTCAGATCCCGACGGGGCCCTTAATCAGCTCGAGCGGCTGTGTGCCTGTCTCGAGCGGGACGAGCTCTGTGTGGTCCTCAGGGAGGCATCGAAACGGCGACAGCTGCTGACGGTGCTCGGCGCCGCACCATTCATGGCGACGATCATGTGTCGTTCGCGGGAGTACTTTCACGACCTGCTGGTTGCAGGAGAGCTCACGCGATGCAAGGACCACGAGACCATGCTCGGCGAACTGCGTGAACGGATCGCCGCGGAGGCGAGTTTCGAGGAGCTTCAGGCCGGGCTGCGCCGCTACAAGGCACGCGAGATCCTGCGTATTGGCAGCCGTGATCTGTGCGGACTGGCGGAAATGGCCGAGGTGACTGCCGAGCTCGCCGATCTGGCGAGCGCCTCGCTACAGCGTGCCGGGGAGATTTGCGAGGCGCTGCTGCGCAAGGAGTATGGTGCTCCGCTGCTCATCGACGCAGACGACCAGCCGAGCGGCGAGGCCGAGTATACCATCATCGGTATGGGCAAGCTCGGTGGGTGTGAGCTCAACTTCTCCTCCGACATCGACCTGATCTTCTTCTACACGTCCGACGCCGGACGCACCTCAGGGGTCGAGGATCCCCGTGGTGGCACGCGCAACAGCATCAGCCTCCACCAGTTCTACATTAAGCACGCCGAGATGGTCAGCAAGGCGCTTAACGAGCCGACCGACGACGGCTTCGTGTTCCGGGTCGATCTGAACCTGCGCCCCGAGGGGAGCCGCGGTGCAGTGGCGCTTTCCTTGCCCAGCGCAGAAATGTACTACGAGAGCTGGGGACGGAGCTGGGAGCGCGCGGCGCTGATCAAGGGACGTCCGGTGGCCGGCTCGGTGGAGTTGGGCGAGCAGCTGCTGGAGAACCTTGAGCCGTTTATCTACCGTCGCTACCTCGACTACGGCATGCTCGAAGACATCAAGGGCATGAAGCAGAAGATCGACCAGAGCCTAGTACGCAAGCGCGAAGGGGAGATCAACCTCAAGCTCGGTCGTGGTGGCATCCGTGAGATCGAATTCTTCATCCAGGCGCTGCAGTTGATCAACGCCGGCAAACAGCCCTCTCTGCGCGAGCGAAACTCCCTGAAGGCTTTGGCCAAGCTGCACGAGGCGCAACTGATCGACGCCGTGACCTACGACTCCCTGCGCGACGCTTACATCTTTCTGCGCAACACCGAGCACCGCATCCAGGTGGTCCAGGAGCGCCAGACCCAGAACCTGCCGACCGCCGAGCAGGAGCGACTGCTGCTGGCGCGGCGCAGCGGTTTCACAACCCGCGAGGCGTTCGAGGAGAGGCTCGAAGAGGTGCGGGAAGCGGTCAGCGCCATTTACCGCGAGCTGTTCTATGCCCCCGAAGAGGAGGAGGCGCAACAGATTCGCCCCGAAATCCGCTACATGCTCGATGCCGACGCCGAAGCGGATATGGTCAAGGACCTGCTCGAAGAGCGTGGCTTCAGCAACCCCGATGCCGCCTACGAGATCCTGCTGATTCTGCGCAACGGCCCGGCACACAAACCGCTCACCGAGCGGGTACAACGTCTGCTCGATCGTATTGCGCCGACCATGCTGCAGGAGGTGGTCGACTCGAGCAACCCGGAGATGGCGCTGCTCAACCTCGAAAAGTACCTGCTTTCGCTGCGTGCTCGCGGGGCGTTTTTTGCTCTGCTGGCTGAGAATCGCGAGATTATCCGCCTGCTGGTCAAGCTGTTCAGCTCAAGCCAGTTCTTGAGTCGCATTTTTATCCAGCATCCCGAAATCCTCGATTCACTGGTTTCGAGCAACTACGCGCAGCTCGACAAGGGACTGGAGGCGATGCAACAGGAGTTGGCGAAGCTGCTCGAGGGGCGTGACTACGAGGAGTGCCTCGACCTGTTGCGCCGCTATCGCAACGAGGAGTTTCTGCGGATCGCCCTCAACGATCTAGGGGGGGGGCTGAAACAGGGGGAAGGGGCACGGCAGCTGTCGTGGTTGGCCGAAGTCTGCCTCGAGAAGGCGGTCGAGATGGCGCGCAGCGAGCTGCTGCCCCGTTTTGGCCTGCCGTTCTGTGGCGACACGCAGGGAGACGAACACCT
Source organism: Desulfuromonas sp. (assembly GCA_002869605.1). The sequence goes on from PKUI01000127.1 coordinate 21,309, forward strand.
GGCCACGTTTGCCATCCTCGGTATGGGCAAGCTTGGAGGGTGCGAGCTCAATTACCATTCCGATCTCGACATCATCTTCATGTACGAGGGGGAGGGTGAGACCCGTGCGGTCGAAGGGAGCGATCCGCAGCGCTTCCGCCAGGTCTCGAGTCACGAATATTTTGCCAAGTTGGCCCAGCGCATCATCTCGGTGCTGACCCTGGTGACGCGTGAGGGGAAGGTCTACGAGATCGATACCCGCCTGCGCCCCTCGGGGAACCAGGGCCCACTGGTCACCAGTCTCAAGGCGTTCAACACCTACCACCAGGAGTCGGCGCAGCTGTGGGAACGCCAGGCGCTGACCAAGGCGCGGGTGGTTTACGGCGACGCAGAGTTTGCCGCGCGTATCGAGGGACTGATCGATGAGCTGGTCTACAAGCGGCCGCTGCCTGAGGATGTGCGGGAAGAGATCGTGCGTATCCGTGGGCGGATGGAGAACGAGATCGCACGCGAAAACAAGTCGCACCTGAACATCAAGACCGGACGGGGCGGGATGGTCGATGTCGAATTTATCGTGCAGTACATGCAGTTGCTGCACGGCGGCCGGCTCCCTGAGGTTCGCGGCACCAACAGCTTGCTTTCGCTGATCGCCATGCGGGACTCGGGGGTGCTTGATCGGGAGGAGTTTGAGACCCTGAGCAATGGCTACAGGTTCCTGCGTCGCCTCGAGAACAAGCTGCGTATCTTGCACGATTCATCGATGAACGAACTGTCGGGCGATCCGGAAAAGTTGCTGCGGTTGGCGCAACGCCTCGGTTATCAGGAGGGGGCCGAACGCGCCGACCGGGTCTTTATGGACGATTATCACCGGATTACCGAGGCTATCCGCGCGCTCTTCGAGAGGCACCTCGGCGTCGTGTCGAGTCCTTGATGCTGTCTAGGCCTCGTCTTTAAGCTCGGTCTTTAATTCCTTGGACAGGTCCAGGTAACTCAGGGCCGAAAGGTAGCTCTGACGCTCCATCTGGCCGCCGATCTGCTGCAGCGCGGCTTTGACCAGATGGGAGCGGATCCGCTCCTTGATCTGTTCCTGATGCAGGCTGTAGACCACTCCCACGATCATACTGCCGCTGTTGCGCGTCGGCACGCAGTAAACCACCCGCCCCTCGATCTTCAGGGGCGTCTTGCCGATGGGGATCTCCAGGGTGATCTCCTCGTCGCGTACCAATTCACGAAAAAACTCGAAGCGGATACCGGCATCCGAGAGGCTCACACTGACGAATTCGTCGTGGGCGCCCTTGTGGCGCAGGGTACCGCGTAAGCGTAGCGGCATGCGAAAATGTTGTCGTGGCGGGTCGAAGAGGTGGGTCTGCAGGGACAGCCACAATGATTCCAGCTTGAACGGCAGGGTAAGGGTTTCCGGTGCGTCGTTGCGGGGGAGAAGCGACAGGTGGGTGTCGCCGGCTGAGGCCTGTAGCTCAAGCATCTCCCGCCCCGGCAGGCACGGCTCGATGTCCCAGTGGCGGAGCAGTGCCTTGATCAGATCGTGAAGCTCCGGGATCGAGATCGATAGCGTGACGGTGCGGTTGGATGCCAGCGGAGAGTTTTTAAAAAAGGTCATGGTCTTCCCGTGTCTCAGTGGCAGAAATCGACAACGATAGCAGTGCAGTCGTCTTCAACGGTTTCTCCGACTACAAACGCTTCGAGATCGTCGAACAGGGCGTCGACAAACGCAACATGGTCTCCGGAGTAGGAGGTCAGGAATGAGCACAACCGTTTTTCTCCGTACAGTTGCCCCTGGCTGTTGGTGGTCTCGGTCGCCCCGTCGGTATAAAGCAGCAGGCGGTCTCCCTTGGCGAAGTGAAAAGAGTGCAATTCCATCTCCGGGTTGTCGAAGAAGCCCATGGGGGGTGAGGTGGGAGTAAGGCGTGTGATTTCCTCGCCCCGCTTGATCAACGGCGGTACGTGACCGGCGTTGATATAGTGACAGACCAGCGATTCAGGGTCGATGATTGCGTAAAACAGGGTGGTCGAGAAGTGGTGATCGAGGCGCTGAGAGCGTTCGGCGAAGGTGCGTAAAAAGGCGTTGACCCGGGTCATCATCTCCAGGGGGGCGCAGCCACCGGTGGAAGAGTGATGGATAAACCCGTAGAGCAGCGCCATGACCACCGAAGCGTGGAGGCCGTGGCCGGTGACGTCACCGATGAAGATCGCCAGGCAATCGTCCGGCATCGACAGGAATTCAAAGTAATCGCCGCCGAGGTCGTGGGCCATGCGGTTGCGTACCGCCAGGCAGTACCAGTCGCAGAAGGGCGAGGTTTTTGGCAACAACAGCTGCTGGACTTCGCGTGCGAGGGTGTATTCGGTCTCGTGGTTGATCACAGGCTTGCCCCCTCCGTAGACGTTCTCACCATTGTACTCTAAGATTTTCCGTCTTGCGGCAACAACGCATTAAACTTGGGATCGAGCAGGTGGCGGGGTTCAATATTTCCCATGGCGCCGATTAGGCTGCGGCGGATATCAGGGATTTCCTGTTGCAGCCGGTTGACCAGCTGTTTCATGCGCTGGCGGTTGAGGTCGAAGCAGGCGGCAAAGGCACAGGAGCAGCCGACGGTCGGAATCTGGTTGCCTTCGGCGAAGGCGATGATCTCACTCTCCTCGACGAACACCAGCGGGCGAATGACAGTGTGGCGGCCATTGTCGGCCACCAGCTTGGGGCTCATCCCCTTGAGGCTGCCGACAAAAAACTGGTTGAGCAACAGGGTTTCGATAAAGTCGTCGAGGTGGTGGCCGAGAGCCAGCTTGTTGCAGCCGAGCTGGTCGGCCATGGTGTAGAGGGCACCGCGGCGCAGGCGTGCACAGAAGGCGCAGTAGGAAGAGCCGGGACGGCGTTTTTCCTCGATAATCGCAGCTGCGTCGGAGTACTCGACGTGGTGCTCGAAGCCCTCCTGCTCGAGATAGGAGCGGATCGCGTTGCTGTCGAACCCTTCGAACCCCGGGTCAACGGTAACCGCCACCAGCTGGTAGGAGATCGGGGCCCGCCGTTGCAGGGCGGCGAGGATGTGCAGCAGGGTCAGTGAGTCCTTGCCCCCCGAAACGGCGACCGCGATGCGGTCCCCCTCCTCGATCATGCCAAACTGACCGATCGCCTGACCGACCTTCTTCTTGAGGCGCTTGAAGCGGTTGTCCTGAATCACCGGCATGGAGACGGTTACCTGCTTAAGCGGCCGGTTCCTTGGTGACTTCGAGCAGTTCGATGTCGAAGGTCAGGCTCTGGCCGGCCAGAGGGTGGTTGCCGTCGACGGTGACCTGCTGGTCATCACAGGATACGATCTTGATCTGAAAGGCCTCGCCGCTCTCGCGGATCACTTCGACCGTCTTTCCGGCTTCAAGGGCTAGATCCTCAGGAAAGAGGCCACGTTCCACAGTTTCGACCCAGCGTTGTTCGTAGTCGCCGTAGGCCTGCTCGGGGGCGATGGTGACGGTTTTGTTCTCTCCCTGGTACATGCCGTTGACTGCGGCGTCGAAGCCGGGGATAACTTCCTGCTTGCCGAGGATGAAGTGGAGTGGACGGTCTTCGCCGGAGGCGTCGAAAACGGTGCCGTCAGCAAGACGTCCAGTGTAGTTGACTTTGACGGTATCGCCGTCTGTAGCTTTAATCATGTGGCTATCCTTTCACGTCGCTTTCGAACGACGGGGGTTGTGATGTGTCTTCCTGCAGGTGGATGGTCGATTGCTGCTCGCTGTTGCAGACCGGGCAGTTGAAGACCTGGGTGTCGTGCCACCACGGTTCGTCCCCCCAGTAGGAGGGGTGGCCGATGGTGTCGATCCGCTTGACACTGTTCAGGTCGCGTGCTTCCTGGCATTTTTTGCAGAAGACCCAGATCCGCCCTTCGACACAGGCCTGGATGAATTCAGCCGGATTTCCCACGTTGTTACCTCCTGATGCTTCGGTTATGCTTAGTGTTCGTGCGAGGGCCGTAGTTTAATCGAAACCTCGTGATCTGTCGAACCTTTTTCCTGTCATAGCGGCCTCTTGAGGCAGGTTGTGAGGAGATTGCCGATGAAAGTTGCTCCAACTGTTTCTGTATTGGTGTTGTGGTGTCTGCTGAACGTTTCTTTGGCGGTGGCCTCTCCACAGGTCTGGTTCGATGAAGCGCATGCCCAGGCGTTCAAGGTGGGGCAGAGCGGTGAACTGCAACTTTCGGGGTTGGCAAAGGTTTTTCGTGAGGGCGGCTGGGAGGTGGTTCCCGGAACTGAGCCCCTTACGGCACGGCGGCTCAAACAGGTTCAGGCTTTGGTGATTTCGGGGCCGTTCAAGCCGTTGGCGGCGAGTGAGGTCGAGGCGGTGCTGAAGTTCATTCGTGACGGTGGTCGCGTGGCGGTAATGTTGCATATCGGCCCGCCGCTCTCTTCGCTGCTGAGCCGTCTCGGGGTGCTGCATTCCAACGGAGTAATTCAAGAGCAGGCGAACATGATCGAAGGTGAGGCGCTCAATTTTCATGCGCAGCTCGGAGAGCGACATCCGGTAACCTCCGGGATCGAGCATTTTGCTCTCTACGGGAGCTGGGCACTGTTGGCCGAAGAAGCGCAGACCGAAACGCTGGCAAGCAGTTCTTCCCGTAGCTGGGTCGATCTCAACGGCAATCGACAGCTCGATGAATACGATGCGCAGCAGTCCTTTGCCGTTCTGGTGCATGGAAAACTCGGCCGCGGTGAGTACTTGGTGTTTGGGGATGATGCGATTTTTCAGAATCGCTTCCTGCGTGACGAAAACCTGACTCTGGCACGCAATCTGGCAACCTGGTTGATGACGGGACCACAGGGGGAGCTGGCCATGGTTAATGCGGGGAAGAGAGATGAGTGAGGAGTTAACTCGGCAAGAGCTGGGGCAGCTACACCAACGGCTGCTCGATTTGCAGCAGGAGCTCGAGACGATGCTGGTCAGCTCCGAGGAGGGGGCCCGGCCGGTCGATCTCTAGCAACCGATCGGGCGCTTGTCGCGTATGGACGCGTTGCAACAGCAGCACATGGTCCAAGCCGGCCGCCAGAATGCGCGCCAGAGATTGCAGCGCGTACAGGCGGCACTTGCGCTGTTCGTGCGTGACGAATACGGTTACTGTCGGCTCTGCGAGGAGCCGATCGGGGCTGCACGCCTGTTTGCCCAGCCGGAGGCGCCGCTATGTCTGGAGTGCCAGGGGGAGAGTGAAAGACGCTAAATGGGTATGCATGTTGCAACAAGCGAAGATATGGATTAATATACATTTTTTTGGCATTTTTCAGGGACTTGCCAGATTAACCACTGGCAATGTTTATATACTTAAAGAAACGGAAAATTAGTGGAGGTTGCAACATGTTGAAGCAGAAGTGGTGGATTGGAATCGCCGTTTTGTTGATGTGGGTAACGCCGAGTTTTGCCAAGGATTCGTGTAGTGCGATTGTGATCGCCGAGGCAACCATGATCAGGGATGGCTCCTCGCGGTACCACGCGTGGATGTCTTTCAACGGCTCGACAACGCCTGAAGTGAACGGGAAGACGGTTTTTGTCTTCAATAATCTGACTGGGAAAAACAAGCTGCAAATGAAGGTTGGCTCGTCGACCACCGCTACGAAAAAGTTCTCGTGTGACGAGAGCTCGGTGAATTTTTTTGAATTTCAAAGCTTCCAGTTTGCGTTCAAGAGGATCGACGAAGAGCGCGCAAGGGCACTTGTCGATTCGCTGAAGCGGATTTACAAGCGGGCCAAGTTTTTCCGCTTCGAAGGTGGGGATCTCGAAAAATATAACGAGAAGCTGCTGTATTCGGGGAATGCCCTGGCGACGATCTACAGCGAGCTGAACGTGGGTGGCAACGCCGGCACCCAACTTGCCGCGAAACCGGCCGCCCCCAAGACCCCTCCCGCGGTGGCCGTCACTCTGGTTCCGCCGACGCCTCAACCGGTGCTTAGAGCGGCTCCCAAAGCGGCTCCCAAACCGGCGCCCAAAGCGGCTCCCAAAGCGGCTCCCAAAGCGGCTCCCAAAGCGACGGCGGTCGAGACCAACCGCTACGGGGTGGCTGTGATCATCGGTAACCGTGACTATGCGAGCCACAATGGTGACGTCCCCAATGTCGATTTTGCGCACAACGATGCCGACGCGGTCTATCGCTATGTTACCGAAAACCTGGGATTCCGCGAGGGGAACATCATTTTGCTCAAGGATGCCACCCAAGCTGAATTGGTAGGCACCTTCGGCGGGGCCAACAACGCCAAGGGCAAGCTGTTCGACTGGGTACGCGCTGGCAAGTCGGATGTATTTGTCTACTATTCGGGGCACGGAGCCCCTGGCCTCTCCGATGGCCAAGGCTACATTCTGCCGGTCGACAGCAATCCCAACAAGGTCGAGCTCAACGGTTACCCGCTCAAAACCTTGTATGCGAACCTTGCCAAGGTTCCGTCCAAGAGCATGACCATCGTCATGGATGCCTGTTTTTCGGGAGCCTCCTCGGGGGGGAGTGTGGTCCAGAATGCCTCGTCGATTGCCCTGCGCAGGGTTGAGAACAATCAGGAGATGCCGAATGCGTCCATCTTTACCGCGACCGGCCTCTCCGAGGTTGCGAGCTGGGACCAGGAGCAGAAGATGGGGCTGTTCACCCACCACTTCCTCGAGGGAGTGCGTGGCAAGGCCGACGCCAAGGGCTACTTCGGTAATGGTGACGGCAAGGTGACGGTAGGCGAACTCAAGGAGTACTTGGCGGAAGAGGTGACCTACAGGGCGCGGCGCATCTATGGACGCAACCAGAATCCGCAGATCTCGGGTCAGGACAACGAGGTATTGGTTGATCTGAAATAAAGTTCTGCAGGCGACTGCGTGGTTGCCGATCGTTGTTGTTAAAAAAGGCCACCCGAATCCGGGTGGCCTTTTTTGTGTGTTGTCACAGATGATCGGGTATTTCGCTTGACGCTACTTTAGGATCTCGTAGCGTCGCATCAATTGTTCCACCAGCAGCCCGGTGGGAAAGGCAAACAGCAGAGTCAGCAGCGATCGTCCGAGGGAGAACGGCCAGCCCAAAAAGCCGATCTCGAGCGGGATCATCGGCAGCTTGACTGCGTAGGCCGCCAGGACGATGGTCACCACCGCCCAGCGCGCTCCCTGTTGGCGGACCGTCATCAGCAGCGGGAAGATGATGTAGGGAGGGCCGATCAGCAGCGTCCCGCAAACCGCGGCGATCAATAACGCCTTGACGCCCCCTTCTTCACCGAGCAGGCG
>PKUI01000115.1 GCA_002869605.1 Desulfuromonas sp.
GGCAGCCCCCCCCCCGAAGAGCCGTTTGTACTGGCGGCCCTGTTCCTCGAAGAATTTGCCCGAAAATGTCCAATTGACGGTCAGCAGCATATCGGCGAGGCGTTGCGTATCGCCAACCAGCTATTGACCCCCCATTGCCAGCACTTCCGTATCTCTCACGGCGTACGCCACATCGCCCGCGAACTACTGGTCGGCATCTTCAGACTCCGCCGCGGCCCCGGCTTCAAGGGGGAGCGCCGCTTTCTGCGCCATCCGCAAACCCCCATGTCCCTGGAACTGTTCGCTCTCTGGCAGCAGGCTCAGGGAGAAGATGAAACCCTGGCTAACGCCTGGCGAGAGCTGCTCGCCAAGTCTCCCGCCCAACCTCAAAACGAGCCCCCTCCCGAGCAGCAACAGGGTCGCCCTCGCCGGCGCCGTCCACGTCGCCGTTCGCGCAAACCACGTCCTAACGCCTGAAATCCCCGACTTTATCCAGCAGCTGCCGCAGCCGTACGCGTCGCTCCGGATCCAGCGGACGATCCCCGTAGATCGCCTCCTGGTAGAGGCGGGCAAACTCCGCCACCGCCGGATCGCGCGTCCCCCGGGCCACTTCCTGCAACCCCAGCGTCTCGCGCCCCCATTCTTCGCCGTAACAGCGCGCCACCTTGTCCCGTAGTCGTCGGATCAGGCGTTGTTGCGCCGTGAGTCGTGGACGCCTCCAGAGCCAGACGCTCAGCGCCAGCAGCGCCACCCCGCCCAATATCAGGAAAAGCTCCTGCCAGCGGAACTGGTGACGCAGGCTGCGGATGTTGCGCTGCGCCGAGAACACGGTCTCGAGCTGTTGTTCGAGGTAAAAGTTCAGCACCGCCTGCGCCCAGAAGTGCTCGACAGAATCCATCAGCTCCCTCCAGTTCGGAATCCGGTGACGGCTGAAATCACGCAGGGTCGATTCCACGTTGACGGCGTACTGGCTCGGGTCGATACGCAGCCAGCCCTCACCTGGGACGAAGGCCTCAACCCAAACGTGCGCCATCGACTCGGTAACCAGGGTGTAGCCGCCGAGTCGATTGTAAACCCCGCCGTAATAGCCCCCCACCAGACGGGACGGGACCCCTGCCAGTCTCAACACCATGGCGAACGAGGAGGCGAAATGTTCGCAGTATCCGGTACGGCTCTCGAACAGGAAGTTGCCAACCGGGTTGTCGGTCACCGGCAGATCGCGGGTTGAATAGGAAAGCTCCTGGCCAGAGAAGAACCTCTGCAGCTCCGCAATGCGCGCCACTCCCCCGGATCCGGCCGACCGTATCTGCTGCGCCAGCCTGACCACGCGCGGATCGAGCGGCTCCGGCACCTGCAGGTAGCTGCTCATATCTGCCGGCCCGCGCGAGGGGAGGCGATCACTGAGTTGCACTACCAGTCGATACTCGAAGCGATGTCGCGGTGTGCGCCGGAAGCTGTAGACCAGATCATCCCCAACCTCTACCCTGTGGCGGTCGACCGATAGCGGCTTGTCGAGGGTCACCAGGAAGTTCTGTCGCCACCCCTCGGGGAGAACCTTTAGCTCGACCTGTTGCCCCTGCGTCACACGCCCGGGGCTCTCCGCAGGCACCGCGCGCCGGCGCCAGACGCTCCCCTCGAGGGTATTGAGAACGATGGCCCGCCAGTAAAGTTCGGCAGGATCGAGCTCCGGCCCTTCGGCCCGGAAAGCGACCGCGGGGTTGCCTGCGTTCCCGGCGACCGATCCGGGTGCAACGCTCTCACTCAGCCCGGCGCTGGCCTCCCCCCCGGGGTTGAGAAAGTGCATCAGCGGTGACCGGGTGCGCGGCAGAACAAAAAAGAACAACACCATCAACAGCAACGAGACCACCGGCAACAGCAGGCTCCAGCTGAGGATGCTGCGCAGCTGTCCTTTTTTCAGCACAAGGTGCTGGTCATGGGTATAAAACGCCAGCAAAACCAGGGAGACCGTCACCACGAAGACCACCAACAGCAGGTAGACAATGAACGACATCTCAAGGCTGATCAGGGTCGAAGCGGCCAGGGTAAAGATTGCCAGCATGTAGAGCTGCAGCAGGTTACGCGGGTTCTTCTCTCCCGCTACCCGCACCGCCAGCATCAGCGCCAGCATGTTGATCATCGGGTCGACCAGGTAGGTAATACGGATCTGCAGCGCGTAGAACAGGAACACCAGCACGACCGCCAGCGTTCCCCAGTAGCCCCCGAGCAACACCCGGCCTCGCCGCTCGGCCCAAATCCCCGCAAACAGCGCCAGCGGCAGCAACAGCTGCACCGGCCTTTGCAGGTGCGGCCACAACGGCAACCCGCCGAGCAGGGCAGAGCACCAAGCGAGCCATAATAGCGGCTTTTTAATGTCGACCGTAGTCTGCAAGTTCATAAAGCAACATCAGCTTATGGGAGCGGCCCGTCCCCGGGCCGAGACGGCGCGGACCGATCTGTAAACCAACCGGCTGTCCGCCGTGAAACGCACGATTGATCAGGTAAGCAGCACACCCCAGACGACGCTCCAGAGATCCACCGGGAAGCTGCTCGGGGTCGAGCCACAGCGGTACGTTCTGCGGCCGGCTCAGCTCCTTGACCTTGAGCTGATCCTGGCGCGCGGAAAGTTTCCAGTGGATCAGGCGTGGCGGCTCGGTGCCATGGTACTCACCAATCCGCTCGATATCCCCCTCGAACCCCTTACCGCTGGTTTCGCCATCGATAGCACGCTGGAGTCCATCACCCTGCAGAGCATCGCGACAGGCCTGCGGCGCCGGGAAAACCGTCAGCGTCTGCTCCGGGCTGCGCCGCTTGTAGCGGGCAAAGAAATTGATGGGGAAAATTGAGCGGATGACGACCTCTTCCAGTTCCTGGGATCCGCGCCGTACGAAGCGCGCCGGACAGGCAAGGCTCTCGCTGTCGCCGGGGTGCACCAGCGGGAAGGTCACACTCCCCTCGCCAAGGGAGACCTGGACCAGGAACGCCGGAAAGTATCTACGCCGATTATGCAGACGCAATTTCACCAGGGTACGGTGGCCGGCGTAGATCTCATCGGGGAATTCGACCTCCACCTCAAGGCGATCCATATTGCGTTTACCCATGACCCCCGAAATCGCCATGAAGCCAAGCAGGACAGAGACCACCAGGTAAAGAAGGTTGTTGCCGGTATTGACGGCGCCGAAACCGAGCAGCAGGGTCAGGGCAATGTACAGCCCGCCTGCACGGGTCAGTTTCAGGCCAAAGGAACCGGTTGCGCGGCGACGATCGATTGCAGCACCTCGGACTTGTTCAGGCCCTCGTTCTCAGCCTGCAGCATCAGACGGTGGGCGGCCACCGGCACCACCATCTCCTTGACATCTTCCGGAATCACGTAGTCGCGCCCCGCCAAAAATGCGGCGGCACGGGCGGCCAGGGCGATACCGATGGCACCGCGGGTCGAGATCCCGGTCTGCACCATAGGATGGCGTCGGGAAGCCTCGACGATGGCGTAGATGTAATCAACCACCTTGCTCGAAAGCTGGACGCCATTTTTAACCGTATCACGGGCCCGCAGGATATCCTCGGCGCTGACCAGCGGCGTGATCTCCTCGAGCCGATTGCGCACGCTCCCTTCACTGATGATGGTCCGTTCGACCTCCGCCGAGGGGTAGCCGATGCCGGTGGTCACCATGAAACGATCGAGCTGCGACTCCGGGAGCGGGTAGGTTCCGACCTGTTCAGCCGGATTCTGGGTGGCAATCACCAGAAACGGCTCCGGGAGCGGATAGGTTGTCCCCTCGACGGTAACGCGCATCTCCTCCATCGATTCCAGCAAGGCACTCTGGGTCTTCGGCATAGCACGGTTGATTTCATCCACCAGCAGCACGTTATTGAACACCGGACCGGGGGTGAATGAAAACTTCTGTTTGTCACGCAGATAAACCGACAGCCCGGTGATGTCGGAAGGCAACAGATCGCTGGTACACTGCACCCGGCCGAACGACAACCCCAGCGAACGCGCCAGCGCGAGGGCCAGGGTGGTCTTGCCGAGACCCGGCAAATCCTCAAGCAGCACGTGCCCCTCGGTGAGCAGGGCAATCAGCGCCAGGCGCACCGAGCGGACCTTGCCCTTGAGAAAGTTGGCAACCATGGTATCCATGACGTTGACAACAGCAGCATGACCCGGCAGCTCCGGGGAGGGTCTGGACATCAATAAACTCCTTGCATGTGGCAAAAATAGTCGCTTTCATTATGCCAGAAAGCGCTTGCCCGATGTCGTTCTTTTCTTGCCCGATCTTCGCGCTGCAGACGATGACATCCCTCGTCGCCCACCCCGGGCAGAACAAACAACCGTGATCGCCCCCC
>PKUI01000111.1 GCA_002869605.1 Desulfuromonas sp.
AGCAGCTGGTGGAGAATCTCGCTGATCTCCTTGTTGTCCTCGCCTTTCTGGAATTTTTCGGTGACGTCCGAAAACACTCCACAATAGTGGTTCACCAGGCGTGGTTTATCCGTGGCCAGGTTGAAGGTCAGCGGGTTGTCTGCCTTGATGCGTAGTTCGGCATGTTCGCGGGCATGATCGAGGATCACGACGCCGTTCTGGTACCAGAGGCGGGTGGTCTTGTAGTTTTTGCCGAGGGTCCAGTTGGTGTCGACGATGCCATAGCCCGGATGTTCGTCGCAGTCAAAGCTGTACAGCCCCATCCCCTGAACCTGCAGGCAGCCGATATCGGGGATCGCGGTCATCCGCCCGTCAACAAGTTTAAACTTTAAGGGGTCGATCATGCGTGCCATGGCGCTGAGGCTACTGATGCCGCTGTCGACCCATGCGCCGGCTTTACCGACGGCACCGAGGGTGAGCTTGCCGTCGATGTAGTAGGGGTCGGCAAAGCACGATTCGAAGCCGAGCATGTGGCCGAGGTCGAAGTTACGCTGCTCGCGTTGCTCGATCCACCAGTCGACCTCGCGCCCGTAGGCGGGGTGAAAGGCGGTGAAGAAGGGGAGGTTGCGGGCGCGGGTTTCGGCCATAATCGCCTCGAGTTGCTGCGGGCTGGTACAGGCTGGCTTTTCTACGATGGCGATGCGTCCCGCCTCGACAACTTTCATGACCACGTCGAAGTGTGTTGCCGTCGGCGTTGAGACCAGGAACGCGTCGGCCTTGGATCTCAGTAGCATGGTTTCAAGGTTGTCGTGAAAAGTGACGCTGCCGGGCAGCTCTGCTGCCTTGTTGGCGTCGAGGTCGGTGGCGTCGGTCAGGGTGATGCCGGGGGTGTGGGTGATGGCCTGCATCTGGTAGTTGGCGATCTTGCCGATTCCGATCAGGGCAATGCGCATGGTGTCCTCCCGTAAGTAGATAACATCAGAATACTTTATAGCATGCCTTGATAGATTCAGAAAGTTTCTAGCATGGTGAGTCGCATTGCGAGCGGTGGGTCAAAAAAAAGGCCGGCATTTAGTGCCGGCCTTTTGGTTGGCTTGCTGTGTGTCGTCCTGTTAATCTTCAGCAGCCGTAGCCTTTCCGCGTTGAAAGAACGACAGCACCCCCAGCAGCTGTCGTGACCCCTGAACCATGGTCTCCTTGATTTCAGTAATCCTGCCTACGGCAGAGTTGGCGTTTTGGCTCGACCTGTTCTGGAGTTCCATGGCCGTGGCGATCGCGTTCATGACGTTGACGACCATGTTGACTGAACTTGTAATTTCGGCAAAAGATTGCGTGAGGTTTTCGGCTGTTTGGCCGAGCAGTTCGCGGCTGGATGCCTCGCTTTTTACCGCACCAACCCTGACATCTTCCATCTGATTGTCGACGAGCTTGACCAGGTTGGCAATTTCCTGAGCAGCCGTCCGCGAAGATTCCGAAAGGCTTTTGACCTCCTTGGCCACAACATTGAACCCTTTGCCATGATCACCTGCATGCACGGCCTCGATGGCCGCGTTGAGGGAAAGCAGGTTGGTTTTCTGGGCGATGGTCTGGATTGTGCTGACAAACTCACCGATGCGCTGAGAGCTTTCTCCCAGTTCGCCGATTTCCTGTGACAGGTTCTTGAGAAAGCTGTCCATTTCGACAAGTTCACTGGTGGTGCAGCGGACATTTTCTCCACCTGTCTCGGCATGCGTCTGCATGGCCTCCGTGATCTCGATGCCGGAGGAGACATTTTCGGCGATGGTTGCAATGTGCTGAATCAGCTCTGAGTTGGAGGTAGAGAGGTGACGACTGGCCTCTTCGAGATCGTCGGCCGAGCCGCTGATGGCCCCCGAAACCGATTCTACATTCGCTACGAAGCTGCGCAGCCCTATTACCATGTTGCTGACGGCTTGTCCAAGCTTGTCGTGATCGCTTTTGGGCTCGATATTACGGCTCAAGTCGCCCTTGGCCACGTTCTCCGTGACCTGCACGATCTCCTCGATTTCATCGAGCAGCATATTGAAGGTATGGGCCACGTCACCCATTTCGGTGCCGATTTCCACCTCGACCCGTTTTGAGAGGTCTCCCGTTTTTGTGATGTAGTGGATGGTTTCAATTGTTTCGATGTGGGACATACGTGCGCCGTGCTCGGCGATGTTCAGACCGATCAGCTCATGCTCTTCTGAGACGCGCATCCCTCCGCCGAGGATGTCGACGATTTTACACAGAATGAAACCGACCCCGAATGTCCATGCAAAACAGGCAAAGACGCCGATTGCCTGGATTTGAATCTGCTGCATACGGGTCATGTCACCGAGATGTTCCGGCAGGATGAAGAACCCGAGAGCAATGGTGCCCCAGGCACCGCAAACGCCGTGAACAGCTACGGCACCAACCACATCGTCCAGCTTCAGAATCCTTTCGATGAAGTGGGTGGCGAAGTACACAAGAATTCCAGAGCCGACGCCGATCCACATGGCCCCCTGAGTATCGACAAAAGCGCACCCGGCGGTGATACCGACCAGGCCGGCGAGGGTGCCGTTGGCAATCATCTCGCCTTCGGGGCGTCGATTGGCACTGAGTGACCAGCTCAGCGCAGAGCTGCAGAGGCAACCGAAGCAGGCCGCAAGGATTGTGTTCAGGGCGATGGAGGCAATATCGGGTGAGGCTTCCAGGGTGCTTCCGCAGTTGAAGCCGAACCAGCCGAAGAACAGGATAAATGTGCCCATGTAGGCCATGGTCATGCTGTGCGGTGGTATTTTTTTTGGTTTGCCGTTGGAATCGAACTTGCCGATGCGCGGGCCAAGAATAATTATTCCGACCAGTGCCATCCAGCCGCCGACGGAATGGACCACCGTCGAGCCGGCGAAATCCTTGAAACCCCTGAGTTCTAGCCAGCCAGCCTGGTCATGAAAAAGCCCGCCCCAGGCCCAGTGACCGAAAACCGGGTAGATAACGGCGGAGATCAGGCAGGACATCAGCAGGTAGGTCCAGAACTTAGTGCGACCGGCAACGGCACCGGAGTCGATGGTGGCTGCGGTACCGACAAAAACCGACTGGAAAACGAAAAACACCACCAGCCACGGGTCTTTAACGGTGATGAAGAAATCTGAAAAACCGACATAACCATTGACCGATTCACCAAACATCAGGCCAAACCCGACCATCCAGAAGAGGATCACCGCCAGTACGAAGTCGGCCAGGTTTTTTATCGCGACGTTAATGGAGTTTTTGGCGGAAGCCAAGCCCGCTTCCAGGCTCATGAACCCGGCCTGCATAAAGAAAACCAGGGCAGCGCTAACCAGTACCCAGATGTAATTGAGATTTGTCTGAAGTCCCGCGAGTGTGTCCATGTCGTCACCCCTTAAAAAAAAACATAAAAAGCCCCCGGAGTTAAACTCCAAGGGCTTCATCGCCATGACCGGAAACGTCTTTGTCTCCAGTGAAAAATTTTTACTTATTGGTCCCGTGTTTGTTTCGAAAATTTGTAGTGGAAGTGTGTATACAACGTACAATATTTACGATTTAGGACTCTTTCGTCAATTAAAATAATTATTTAGCACAATTGGAGAGAAGAGATTTGAAATGAAGCCAGGGGAGACTGCCGCGTCTAATTATAGAATCCATCTGTTTGCCAATGGAGTTAGTGATTTTTCTGTTGGTTGTTATGGTTGTGATAATGACCAGTTATGGCTCCTTGATGTTCTCCTCGTTTGAGCATTATTTTTACCGTATAGCAATGCTGTCTCCGGGTCGCAGAACCCCACCCTGGAGCACGCGCGCAAATATTCCCTCCTTCGGCATTACGCAGTCGCCGGCTTGGTGGTAGATGGCGCAGCGGGTATGGCACTCCTTGCCGATCTGGGTCACTTCGAGCAGCACCTCACCGCTTTGCAGGTGGGTTCCGATCGGCAGTGACGGTAGATCAATACCCTCGGTGGTGAGATTCTCGGCAAAGTCGCCGCAGTCGACATCGAGCCCCATGCGCTGCATTTTGGCAATGCTCTCGCGCGCAAGCAGGCTGACCTGCCGGTGCCAGGGGCCAGCGTGGCCGTCGTTGACGATGCCGTGTTCCACGCGCAGCTCGACCTCTGGAACCGGTTTCTTGCGCTCTCCCTTGGCTGCGCTGATACATGTGGCAACGATCTGTGCAGACATAACTATCCTCCGATACTGTTCATGGCGAAAGGTTGCGGCTGATGCCGTGCATCGCCGAGTTGATGGTGGGCGGACTTGGCAAGGATCACCCGTTGCAGAATCTTGCGCAGGGCGAAAGGGTCGTCGTCTGCCAGCGCTGGTCGTAGGTCGAGGGCATGGTCGGCGAGCAGGCAGCTGCGTGCATGGCCGTCGGCGGTTACGCGCACGCGGTTACAGCTGGAACAGAAGTGTTCGCTCATCGGTGTGATGATACCGAGCGTGCCCTGCGCGCAGTGGATGCGGTAGGGGCGTGCCGGACCGCACAGGTTGTCGCGTGCCAGCTCTTCGAGCTCAAACCGGTTCGCGAGGCGCGTGACGATCTCCGCACCGCTGACGCTACGCTGACGCCAGCTCGGGTCGTGGTCGGTCGGCATGTACTCGATGAAGCGCACGCTCCATGGTTTGTCGAGGCTCAGCGCGGCAAAGTTTTCAAGTTCGTGGTCGTTGACCCCGCGCATCACCACCATGTTGAGTTTGAGGCGCAGGCCGACCTTTTCCGCGGCTTCGATGCCTGCCATGACCTTTTGCAGTTCACCACCTCGGGTGACGGCGGCGAAGGTCTGCGGCTCGAGTGAGTCGAGGCTCAGGTTGATGCGCCGGATTCCGGCCTCATGCAGGGCGTAGGCGTTTTCGGCGAGCAGTAGACCGTTACTTGTCAGGGTGACCTCGTCGAGCCCCGGGATGGCGCAGAGCTGGCGCAGGAAGCCGGTGACGCCCTTGCGGACCAGCGGCTCGCCGCCGGTGACGCGCACCTTGCGGATGCCGAGCAGGCTGGCGGCGTCGGCGATCTTCAGCAGCTGCTCGTAGCTGAGCATCTCGTCGCAGCGCTTGAGGGCGATCCCCTCGGCCGGCATGCAGTAACGGCAGCGCAGGTTGCAGCGCTCGGTGATC
>PKUI01000032.1 GCA_002869605.1 Desulfuromonas sp.
GTTCATGCGCAGCCGTCGAGACAAACTCGCTCTTGAGCTTTTCGATCTCCCTTTCACGTGTCACCTCGTGAAGAAAGGTGACCACTCCGCCACGCTCGCCCCCCTGTTGGGAGACCTGAGACGATCGTGCCTGAAAAATACGTTCGTTCCCTTCCCCTGACAAAAGGGGGACATCCGTCACCCAAAGCCCGCCCTGATCGGTTCCCTTTTGCAGATGCGCATAGAGTGCCGCGACGAAATCATTCCCTGCCATTGAGAGTTCGTCGGCACCTGACAAGAGTTTTTCAGCCGTCTCGTTCATCAACACGACATGACCGGTGTCATCGGAAACGATCAACGCATCTTCCACCGAACGGAGAATCCCGTTGATGCGGTTTTTTGCCTCGTGGGCTTCCAGCAGGGCTTCCTGTAGCGCCTGCATAGAGCGCTTACGATCACTGATGTCATTGTAGGAAAGCACGACATGTGTCACCTCGCCCTGCTCGTCCAAGATCGACTTACCGACAACATCAAAACTACGCCCCTGAAATGTCCACTCCAGATTCTGGTCGGAAAGCCCTTGCGAAACGATCCTCTCGAACGAACAGTTGTCACAAGCCCCCCCGCCGTTACAGACAACGTCGCTGCAATCCATACCGAGAACAGACTTGCGTCCATGCAGAAAAAACTCGTCTACTTTACGGTTGTAGGCCACGATCTGCCGCTTCGGGTTCAACACCATGATCGCGGCTCCGGCCGTATCGAAGATGGTTTCAATCTCGTCGTGCGCAAGGTGCAATTCCGCGTTGGTCTGACGAAGGTTGTCGAGCACGTGGGAAAAGCTACTACAGATGATACCGATCGGGTCCAGTTCGATCAGAGTCTGATCGTCGAGCTCGTGGGGATTAATAGCGCTTGTCCCCATGACATTTAGGAGTTGATCCACCTTGTCACGAATGTAGCTGATCAGCAGATCGCTATCACACTTCTGCTGATCACGTGCGCCCATGGGCTTCGATGATTTGGATGTTTTACCCTGCATAAAAGCTCCGGACAATCAAGTTACAACCGCTTCACATCGCCACCTGAAACGACAATCAGGTAATGGCCTTCCTGCGGTTTCACCTCGGCCTTGAGCCCCATATTCTCCACCGCCGCCGGAATCGTCATGATCGCCTTGCGATTGTCGCTCAGAATGTGCAACTGGCGCTCACCGGCGGATAACACGGAGTAAAGGTTGTTCACCTCGCGTAACGCCACCAGCAATGTCGAGGGACACACCTGCCCACGGATATCAAGAACCGTACTCATTGTCTACATCCTTGCTGACTACGCATGATCACTCTCTGAATCAACTGTGTCCCCACCCATGCGCCGGGGAACAGACCAGCAAAAAACAACATACTCGAAAGCGCCAGATGTGGCAAACCACCCCAAATATGCCAGACATTACAGCCAGGGGTAAGGCGAGAGGCCACGCCCATGATGAAGCCTCCGGCAAAAGCAACCCACACCTGCAGCTGCGGAGGCCTGAAACGGCTGCGAAACTCTCCAAGCCGCCACGCGGAAAACGCGGCGCCTGCAACCACTCCAAAAATCAGCGGAAACTGGATCAGGGCAATGGCGTCCAAATACGCACCACCGCCCCCAGGGATTTGTTCACCGGAAAAAGGCGGCGTATAGGAAAATGGTTGCTGTAAAAAAAACTCGAGCGCTGCGGCATGGCGTGGCATCACCCACTGCTCGAAAAACGCGGCGAACTTGGCGTAGGCGGTGGTCACCCCCATCGGCATACCGACCAGCAACAGGCTGACCGTGCCGCACAACGCCAAACCGAGTGATGCATGATGGGGAGCAAGGTAACCACGTAGCCCTACCAGCCGCTCTCGGCGTGAAGATTCTGCGCCCCCCCGCCACAACCAGAGCGAAAGGCATAACATGACCACAGCCCAAAACGGCCCGGGTATGCCGGTCAATGCCGGCAACGTCGCATCGCTACCCAGCCGCAGATTTGCCGTAAGGGAGATCCACCATGGGTGAAGCTCTGCATAAAATGCACTGCCACCGACAAGTCCCGCCAGAGCAACCAGGGCCAGCCAGCTACCACTGCCCAGGCGATACAATACGCCAACGACGCAACCACCGGCCAACACCATGCCAAAACCGAACAGCCCCCCACCGATCAGGTTGCCCCATGATGGCAAGCCGAAAAAAGGGGTTGCAGGATACGCTTGAACGCCTGTGAGGTGAAGCACTTCAAACAAGACCACACTTGAGGTCACCAGCAACGCCTGCGCCTTGAACATGCTGCGATCACCAAACAGAAAATTGTCGCGTAACGCCGCTACGGTGCAAAAATCGGCCCGATGCATGAGCCAGCCTGCAATCAGTCCAACCACCAGTGATGTAACACCAACCTGGATAAATGGCCAGAGCGTCATTAACCCACCTGAAGAATAGAGGAAATTAATATTTAGATGTTACACCATACATTTACGACGTACCAGTAATTCATATCGGACCCTAGGCTTTCCAGCACGCCAGCCTGGCAACCGCAGAGTCAATCTCTGCCACCGGCAGGTTGCCGATGGCCAGACGCAAGTAGTTATCGAGCCCCGGCCCGAAGGCAGAACCCGGAAGACAGGCAATATGTGCCTCACAAATGAGACGTTCAACAACCGCGACGCTGCTCACGCCCCTGCAGGGATGCTTTACCCAGGCAAAAAAACCACCGGCACTCAGCAGCTCAAAACGACTGTCGGCGGCAAGCAACGCATCACGAAACAACGACTGCCGCTGCTGCATCTCACGGTTCCGCTCTGACACCCAGCTATCGAGGTGTGTACAGGCATAAGCCAGCGCCAGCTGGGTAATATGCGGTTGGCATACAACCATGCTGTCCTGAACCTTGAGCGCCTGGCGAATGATCGCACGCGATGCGACCAGTGCTCCAGCCCTGAAGCCGGTAAGGGCGAAGGTTTTGCCAAACGACGCCAGATGGATGAAATTTTTCTGCCATTCACGCCGAGCGAACAGGCCGTGCGTTGCCACGCCTGGTGGCAGGAAGGCATTGTACGTTTCATCGACCACCAGCATGATATCGTGCTGTCGCGCCATATCGAAAAAACCGGCTAGCTCATCGGCGGTGATAACAACACCACTCGGGTTGCTCGGCGTCACCAGCAGCAGTGCCTTGGTCCGGGGAGTGATGCGCTTAGCCACGCTTTCCAGCGCTGGCACCCCGGAGGAGGTCTCCTCGTACGGGATATGGTTCGCTGTGATCCCCAACGCACCCAGGCCCATCAAATGATCGAAATAGGCCGGCAATGGCACGATGACCTCATCCCCCGGTTCGCATAACACGTTCATCGCCAACCAAAATGCCTGGCTGGCGCCGATCGTCAGGCAAATCTCCTCGGAAGCCGGGCCCTGGACGTAAAAACGTTCATACCAGCAGGAGATCTCCTCGCGAACGTTTGGCAACCCCTCGTCCTGTGTATAGCGGGCGGTCATGCAATCATTTACGACAGATGACAGGTGCTTCCGCAGAGATTCGGCGGGAGGATAATCCGGCACGGCCTGACACAAGTCGACCAGTTCAAGACCATCTTCAGGACGCGCGACAAGTTGTTCTCGAACAGCCGAGATCGGCGGAAACGGGACCTTTGCGACGCGCGGGGAAAGACTCAAAGTCACCAGTGGCTCCTGCTCTTCAGGCGTGGGCAATCACCGCAACCAGCAGTTCAGCGACATGAACCATATCAGCCACGGAAACCTGTTCGTCGACGGTATGAACCCGTTGCATACCGGTCCCGAGAATAACTGTCTCCAGACCATGACCGTTAAAGATATTGGCGTCACTCCCGCCCCCCGCCGAACGGACCTCCAGAGTACGACCGAGCTCCTCTGACGCTCGACGCAACAACTCGAGTATCGCGGCGTTTTCTGGGACATGCATACAGGGGTATTCCGTCTCAACCCGACTCACAACCCGGGGGATAAACGTCTCTCCATCGATCTGACAGGCAAATTTCTGTGCCGCCTGCTCGAAACGACTCAACATATGCTCGGTCTGGTCCGCCAACTTACCAGGATCATGACTGCGCGCTTCACCTTCGAGCGTGACGCTCCGGGGAACGATATTGATCGCCTGCCCCCCCTTGATCAATCCGATGTTCGCAGTGGTTTCATCGTCAATCCGGCCAAGCCGCATACCGGCAATGGCATGGGCCGCCACCTCGATCGAGGAAACGCCCGTCTCTGGAGCGATGCCGGCATGCGCTTCCTTTCCGGAAATTTCAATTTTCATACGATTTGCCGCGGGAGCACGATGAATACAGACATCGACACCGGCCGTGTCGAGGGCAATGCCACGTCGTGCCTTAAGCTGTGCATAATCAAAGGACTTTGCACCGACCAGGCCAATCTCCTCACAGACCGTCACCAAAATCTCGAGCGGAGGATAGTCCATGTTATTCTCTCGCAGCACCTCTAGCGCCTCGATTATCTCGACTATTCCGGCCTTGTCATCTGCACCAAGAATGGTTTCGCCGCGGCTTCGGATCACCCCAGCCTCGAGTACCGGCTCCACGCCGTCGGCCGGCTCAACCGTATCCATATGCACCGCTAGCAGCAACGGCTCGCCAACGCGGGTGCCGGGGAAACGGATCAGCAGATTGCCGCATTCACTACCGGTCTGGATGCATGAATCGTCTTCCCAGACCTGTCCCCCGAGACGCACGAAGCGCTCCTGCAAATAACGGCTCATCGCCCCTTCATGCCGTGACGGGCTCGCTATCGCGGCCTGGGCCATAAATTCGTCAATCACTCTCTGTCGGTTACTTAGCATGGTAGAATCACACCTCGAAAACTCATTAGCATAGCGCCACTCAGGTTCGGGCCATCCGAACCATACAAACAGCGCGAAAACACTGGACAAAATAACAATGTGGCTGTTAGTATTTAGCAGTTTATCCTCTGCTGCACAGAGGACGCAAATGATTATCACACAAAAGGACGTTTCGTGGACATCGATTTCAAACCACCCCGCAACGCCCCCGAGCAGCCCCGGGAAAGCTTCCGCTTCCCCTGGGTATTCGCTCTGTTCCTATCCATTGTTACCCTGATCGGTCTGCTCTACCTATTTCCCTCAACATCCCCGATCAGGCCCCAAACAGCAAGTGCCCCTAAGGAGGCAGTACCGCCCCCCCCTCCCCAACCACTGATCGTCACCACCCCGGGATCAATCCAGAACGGTGACACACTGACATCTCTGCTCGGGGAGTGGTTATCTCCACAGCAACTCCTCGAAGTTGAACAGATCAGCCGCAAGGTCTTCCCCTTGTCACGGATCGCCGCAGGCCGCCCCTACACGATCACCACCAGCGATGGCCAACTTCAGGAATTCGCCTACGACATCAACCGGGATGAACAGTACCTGTTGCACATCACGGATGAAGGGCTTCGTGCCGAACGACGAGATATCCCCTACGTTATCGAAACCGCCCTGGTCGAGGGAATCATCAGCAGCAGCCTTTTCGAGGCGGTCGAAGAGATCGGTGAAGGCGCCGAGCTCGCAATTGAACTGGCCGGCATTTTCGCCTGGGATATTGATTTTATCCGAGATATCCGCAAAGGCGACTCGTTCAGGACCCTGGTCGAAAAACGCTACCGTGACGGTCAACCAGCCGGCTACGGTCACATCCTCGCTGCAGAATTCATCAGCCAGGGGGAAACCTTCCAGGGGGTCCGCTACCAGGACGGCGAGCGTCCGGCCTCCTATTACGATGCCGAAGGACGCAACCTACGCAAGGCTTTCCTGCGCGCTCCGCTCTCGTTCACCCGCATCTCCTCCGGCTTCACCTTCAAGCGCTTCCACCCGATCACCAAGACCTGGAAGGCACACCCGGCCATCGACTACGCGGCTCCGCGCGGCACCCCCATCATGAGCGTCGGCGATGGTACCATCATCAAAATCAGCCGCAACAAGTATAACGGCCGCTATATCAAGATCCGCCACAACAGCAGCTACGAAACCCTCTACCTGCACATGAACGCCTTTGCCAAGGGCATGAAGAAAGGCAAGCGCCTCAGCCAGGGACAGGTCATCGGCTATGTCGGCAGCACTGGACTGGCTACCGGAGCGCACCTATGCTTCCGCATGTATAAAAACGGTTCCCCGGTCAATCCCTATCGGGTCAAAGTACCGGCCGCCAAGTCGGTATCGAAACAGAATCTCGATCAATACTTGGCCATGTCTCGCCCCTTGCTCCAGCGTCTGGAAAAACCGGTTCAGATTGCCCAGAACCTCCCCCCCAGACAGGAAACGCAAACCCGGTGAAACAGGACTAATGGCTAACCAACATGATCTCCAGGCATTGCTACGCGCACGCACCCCGCTGATTATCATCGAGACCCGCGAGGAGTTGTACGTTGCCGAATTACTGCGACAGAGTGCTCGGGACATGCAACTGCCGCTGTTCCGCTGGAGCATCACTGAAGGACTGCACCGCCAGGAAAATGGTTACGAGCCGCAACGTCACAACATCCCTCCGGGCGAAGTTTTAGGACATATCAAGACGAGCAGCGTTCCAGGGATTTACCTGCTGATTGACTTCCACCCCTACCTGGAAGAAGCGCGAAATATTCGCCTGCTCAAGGAGATTGCCCTGCAGGCCGAAGAGACCGGGCAAACGTTGGCTCTACTCAGCTACCGCCTAACGTTGCCGGCAGAGCTTGAACACCTCGCGATCAACTTTGCCCTGAGCCCGCCGAATGCAGAGACTCGCGGCGCGATCGTCGACGAGTTGATTGGCGAATGGCAACAGCAGAGCGGCGTCCCAGCAGAAGTAGACACACAGGCTCGTGACAGCCTGGTCCGGAACCTCACCGGACTGACCGCCTCGGAGGTCCGCCGCCTGGTGCGCAACGCGATCTTTGATGACGGGGCTCTTGGCAACGACGATCTACCGGGGGTTGCGAAACGCAAGTACGCGCTGCTCAACCGTGGCGGGGTACTCTCGTTTGAACCCGACACCGCGAAGTTTGCAGACATCGGCGGCTTAGAAAGCCTCAAACTCTGGCTGAACCAGCGCCGCGTTGCCTTCGCCGACACGGAGCAATCCTCCCGACTGCCGACACCCAAAGGGGTGCTGTTGCTCGGCGTACAGGGATGTGGCAAGAGCCTGGCGGCCAAGGCGGTCGCCGGAACCTGGGGACTCCCTCTGCTCCGGTTGGACCTGGGCGCGGCCTACCATAAGTACTACGGCGAAACCGAACGCAACCTGCGCGAATCGCTTAAAGCTGCCGAAGCCATGGCCCCCAGCGTGTTGTGGCTCGATGAGATCGAAAAGGGACTGGCGGTCGATAAGGACGACAGCCTCTCGAGACGGGTCCTCGGCACACTACTGACCTGGATGGCGGAGCGGGACGCGCAAGTGTTTATCGTTGCGACCGCCAATGAAATCGATGCGCTGCCGCCGGAACTCGTTCGCAAAGGGAGGCTCGACGAGATATTTTTTGTCGACCTGCCGGACTACGCAACGCGGAGGGAAATTTTCGCCATTCACCTGGACAAACGCGACTATCCGCGCGACGGCTTCGATCTCGAGCAACTGGCGGAGCGTTCCTCGGGATTTTCAGGTGCCGAGATCGAACAGGTCGTGGTGGCCGCCCTCTACTCGGCTTTCGGTGGCAGCGGTTCTCTTGATCAGGGTTTGCTGCTGAACGAAATCGAGCGTACGAGTCCATTATCGGTGGTAATGGGCGAGCGGGTAGCCGCACTGCGTCGTTGGGCAACGGGACGCACCGTCCCCGCTAACTAAGATATGTGCGGATAACCGTCACACGACTTTTCAGGACGTTTTATGGCATCTAAGCTTGGCGACATGCTGGTCATCGAAGGGCTGATCACTCCGGAGGAACTGGAGGAAGCTCTGCGCTACCAGGTCATCTACGGCGGCAAACTCGGCACCAACCTCATCGAAATGGGGCTGGTCGACGAAGGAGATATCAGCCTTGCCCTCAGTCGTAAACTGGGGGTCCCGTACGTCGATACGGAACAGCTGATGTCACTCCCGTCCGGCACGCTCAAGTTGATCCCCCAGGAACTGGTCGAGAAATACCAGGTTATTCCTCTGCGGCTCGACAAGAACAAACTCTCGCTGGTCATGCTCAACCCCGTTGACCTGGCGGCCATCGACGACATCGCCTTTCGCACCGGTTTTGTCATCCGCCCACTGGTCGCACCTGAAGTGCGCATGGTCATGGCACTGGAAAAGTTTTATGGGATGAAACGCGAACTGCGTTACATCCAGGCCATCAATGCCGTCAGCGAACCACGGGAAAAGCGCAACAAAGATAAGCCCAAAGGCAATGCACCCGACCCGCGCATGGCGGAGTTAGCCGACCTCGACCTCGCCGAGATTGACGACGTGTTCGAACTCTCCGAAGTCGAGTTGATCGAGGAAGAGGTCATCGACGCCGAGGTCATCGACAGTTACTCTCTCGAACATACTTTCGACCAACTGGCCGAGGCCAAGGACCGTGACCAGATTGCCTCGACCCTGATCCAATACCTCGGCCAGGAGTACACCAACTGTGCGCTGTTCATGGTCAAGGGTCGCATCGCCTCGGGGTGGACAACAGTTCACGAGGGTATCTACAATGACGAGTTCCCACAATTCCAGTTCTCCCTCGACCACCCCTCCGTGATCAGCATGATCGAGGAGAACCGCAGTTTCTTCCTCGGCCCGATACCTGACACCCCCCAGAACCGCAACTGGCTGACACCGGTCAAGGGAGAGGTCGGCAAGCCGGCCATCCTGGTGCCGATCATGATGCTTGGACGTGTCGTTGCGATCCTCTTCGCACAGGGGCGCGATGACCTGGCCGGGCACCTCAGTGAGCTTCAGGTCCTTGGTAGCAAAGCCGCCATGGCCTTCGATATCCTGATTCTCAAAAGCAAGATACGTATAGGATAACCCCTAATTGTTACAGGACTGAATAATGAGCAACGAGAACAACAACACATCGACGGCAGAGCGCCAGGAACAACACAACAAGGTGGTCGACCTGTCTCGCGACGGGCATCGTCACCTGAAAGCCCGTCGCTACGCCCAGGCACGCACAGCTTTCAAAGAAGGGCTCGTGATCGAACCGAACAATCCCTATCTGCTGACCGGCATGGGGGATCTGTTGCGCGCGGAAAAACGCTACGCCGAATGCCGCGAGTGTTACCTGAAGGTCCTTGAACATGACCAGAACAACCTCTTCGCCCTGCGTGGTCTGGGTGACGCCTGCCGTACCGAGAAACGTTATGAAGAAGCGCTGGGATACTGGCGGCGTTATCTCGACAAACGCCCGCGCGACATCTTCGTACTCACCCGGGTTGCTGATGCACACAAGAACCTTGGCCATCATGAAGAATCGGAAGCGCTCTACCGCAAGGCCCTCGAGATCCGCAAGGATGATCGCTATGCACTACTCGGTCTCGCCGACCTCTATCACAAGACCAACCGCTTCAAACTCGCGATCCATTACTACAGGGAAGTCCTCGACAGTGGCATAGAGCCCCTCAACGTACTGACCATGGTCGGCAACCTCTACCGTCACCTCGGTCAACCCAAAGAAGCTCAAGGCTTCTTCGAGCGCACCTTGAAACGGGAACCGGACAACACTTACGCGCTGTTCGGCCTTGGTGACGTCCTCCGCTGGCAGGGGTTTTTCGAAGAGGCGACTACCCACTGGGAGCGGCTGTTGGAGCTTGTCGAAGGAACCATTCCTATGCTTACCCGGCTCGGCGACATCTACCAGCGCCTCAACCGCTTCGAGGATTCACAGCGTATCTACCAGAAGGTTCTCGATCAGGGCTACGACCTGTATGCCAATGCCGGGCTTGCCCGCCTGTCTATCCTGCGGGAAGAACCCTCCCGGGCCTGTGAACTGTATCGTGAGATCCTAGCCCATGAAAAGACCGAAACCCGCTTCTGTGTCGAGCTATCCGAAGAACTGCTACGCAACAACCAGCCGCAGCTGGCGCGCGAGCTGACACGGGAAGCACTTGAGCACCACCGCGATCAGGGCGAGGTCTTCAACGAACTGGAACATCTGCTGGAGCCGGTTATGACAACACTGGAGAGCCAGTGAACTACCTCATGCACCTCTACCTCGCAGGTGATCAACCGGGGCATCTGCTGGGGGCCCTGATGGGAGACTTCGTCAAGGGGCCGATCCCCGGGTATTACCAGGGCAGCCTACGTGAAGGGTTGATGCTACACCGACGACTCGACGCCTACTGTGTCGACCAACGCGACTGCCGCTGCAGCCGCCTACGCCTCGACCCTGCTTTCGGTCATCTGCGATCCATTATGGTTGACATCTTCTACGATCACCTGCTGGCTCGCCACTTGCAGCAGCATCACCCGCTGCCGCTATCTCAATATGCCGCGTACATTTACCGTCTGCTCGAGCAAAACCAACAACGCCTGCCTGCCACCATGCGCCCGGTTGTGGAAAAAATGATTTCGATGGACTGGCTGAGTAGCTACGCCGAGCTGGCCACAGTCGAAACCGTCCTCAAACGGATCAGCAAACGTCTGTCGCGTCCCAACCGACTCGGTGAAGGCCTCAGGCAGCTGACAGACAACTACCTGGCCCTGTCCAGCGACTGCCGTCACTTCCTTCAAGCCGCCCGCCAGCAGGTACGTGTTCCCCAGGTCATCCAGGGAGACTTCTGATGAGTCCCCCGGAAATCCGTACCTGCCCAAAATGCGGATTTGCCCAGCCCCCCGGCGAAAGCTTCTGCCTCAAGTGTGGGTTGGTCTTCGCCAAGTACCAACGGCGTCAGGCAAAAAATACCTCTGAGCAAACTGTCCCCGAAGTCGCCAGCCAAGAAGAGGCCCTCGAACTCTCCGAGGACCACCTCTTCGTTACTCGCAGCCTCGGACCGCAGGGATGGATGGCCGTTGGGGGGGGCGCCCTGCTCGCCCTGCTCGTCCTTTCGCTGCCGCGCCTCGACTTCATCTTCCAGACCTTTATCACCCTGGTTCATGAACTCGGTCATGCCCTGTTCGGCTGGCTGTTCGGTTACCCGTCGATTCCGGCCTTCGACTTTATGTACGGGGGGGGCGTGACCATGCACCAGCAACGCGCCATGTCGCTGGTTTACGGGGTGTTGGCCCTGCTTGTCATGGCAGCCTTTGTCTACCGCCGCAACCTGCGCACCTTGACCGCCCTGGCGATCATCGCCGCACTCTACGCCCTGTGCACCTTTACCCGCATCCACGAGGTGCTCAACCTGTTCATGGGGCACGGCACCGAGCTGATCATTGCCGGCATTTTTCTCTACCGCGGCTTCAGCGGTTTCGCTGTGATCCACACCGTGGAGCGCCCCCTGTATGCATTCCTCGGCTTTTTCGTGCTCTTCTCCGACCTGCGCTTTGCCTGGCGCCTGATCACCGACCCGGTGCACCGTTACCTCTACGAGGAGGCCAAGGGTGGAGGGCACTGGATGGACTTCTCACGCATCGCCGAGGAGTACCTGCGTGTCGACCTCTCGGCCGTCGCACTGTTTTTCCTGCTCTGCTGCCTGTTGCCGCCACTCGCCATCTGGGTTTACCGCACCTGGCGCACCGAGATCCTGCTGACCCTCAACCGGCTTTTCGACCGTAACCCCGCCTGACCCTGCCCGACCCATTGACACCTTGCGTGCACCATGATAGGTTGTCAAATGACAACCACTGGAGAAAGACATGTCCGATCTGACCCGACGCCAGCAACAGGTTCTCGATTTCATTCGTACCCACATCGAGGAGTACAGTTATCCGCCGACCCTGCGCGAAATCGCCGCGCACCTCGGCATCAACGGCACCCTCGGGGTGAGCAAGCACCTCGACGCCTTGGAACGCAAGGGGCTCCTGCAGCGTCATGGCCGTGGTTCTCGTGCCCTGCAGTTGAGCACTCATCACCCCAAAGGACGGCTGCCGATCGTCGGCCGCGTACAGGCCGGCCCCTTGCAGCCCGCCATCGAGGAAATAGAGGGGCATTTAGCCATCGACCCACGGCAAGCCCGCGACGGTGACTTTATGCTGCGGGTGCGCGGCGACTCAATGATCGAGGCCGCGATTCTCGACGGCGACCTCGCCCAGGTCCGACCGGGAGGCTCCGCCAACGACGGTGAAATCGTCGTCGCACTGGTTGGCGACGAGGCGACCATCAAGCGCTTCTACCACGAGGGGGAACAGGTCCGGCTGCAGCCAGAGAACTCCATGATGGAGGCAATTCTCGTCAGGCCGGAGGATGGCGAGGTGCGGATTGTTGGCAAGGTGGTGGGGATCTACCGAACCTTCTAGGTGGAGAAAGAGCACGGGACGTTACATCTGCCCTCCTGCAAACGAGAACCGCCGGAGGGCGTCCGGAAAACGCCTTACTTTTCTTTGATGGCAAATAAAAGTAAGCAAAAGAAAGCCACCCCGGCTTCGTCACCCGATGATCGGGTGCCCTCGCTGGCGTGAAGTTTTAATCCAACCGGCTCGCATGCTCGCCAAGCGGCAAGATTAAAATTCCCGCACTCGGTGACTGCACACGGGGCCCCGCAAAGGCTATGGAACAGTCAAAGTCTTTTATGCCGATAACGCTTTTGAACTTCCCCTCCCCTGGCACAGCTCCTGGGGAGATTGGATTAAAATCGAAACAGTCAGCCGCACAGAAAAAATGAGGCGGCGTGCGGGTCCGCAACTCCCGCGGTTTTCACTCCCAAAGGAAAGAACGTCAGATAACGTATGCACATCGACTCCCCGATCCGGGTCGGTGCGATCTTCGGCCCCGGCCGCCAGATCCGCCCGGTCTGGTTCGACTGGCAACAGCACAAATACACCGTTCAGGAAGTCACCTACCGCTGGCAGCAGCACGACGGCGACAGCGTCGTATTGCACTTCGCAGTCAGCGACGGGGTCTCCCTGTTCGAACTCGCCTACCATACCGCACAGCAGACCTGGCGTCTGGAGACGCTCGAAGCACCCGAGCCATGAACCGTACCATCCTACACATCGACATGAACGCCTTCTTCGCCTCGGTCGAACAACAGGCCAACCCGAGCCTGCGTGGCAAGCCGATCGCGGTGATCGGTTCGGGTGCACGTACCATCATCACCACCTGCTCCTACGAGGCGCGCGCCTACGGGGTCAAAACCGGCATGAACCTCTACGAGGCGAGAGGCTTATGCCCCGAGCTGATCCTGGTGGTCGGTAACAACCGCAAATACACCCACACCTCGAGCGGCATCGTCGAGATCTTTCGCGACTACAGCCCACTGGTCGAGGTCTTCTCCATCGACGAGTCGTTTCTCGACGTCACCAGCTGCCTGCGCCTGTTCGGCAGCGCCGAACGGATTTCCTGGCTGATCAAGGCGCGCATTCGCCACCGCTACGGCATCACCTGCTCGGTCGGCATCGCCCCCAACAAGATCCTCGCCAAGCTCGCCTCGGAGATGCACAAGCCGGACGGGCTTACCATCATCCCCCCCGAGCGGGTCGGCGAGGTTCTGGAAGAGTTACCGGTCGGCGAGCTGTGCGGGGTCGGCCGCCGCACCCGCGAAAAGCTGGAACTGCTCGGGATCACCACCTGCGGGCAGCTCGGGCGAGCTTCCCGCAGGATGCTCAAAAAACGCTTCGGCATCGTCGGTGAAAAGCTCCACGATATGGGCAACGGTATCGATGAGAGTCCGGTCACGCCCTCCACGGAACAGGATGAAGTCAAATCGGTGGGACACAGCATGACGCTGCCGCAGGATGTGGAGAGCCGCGCCGACATCTGCCGTTACCTGCTACGCCTCTCAGAGATGGTCGGGCGCCGCGCGCGCCGCTACGGGGCACGTGGCAGGACCGTCCATCTCACGCTGCGCTACAGCGACTTCGAGACCATCGGCAGCCAGCTCAGCGTCGGCGAACCGACCAACCTCAGCGACGTCATCTACCGCAGTGCCACCACCCTGCTAGACCGCTTCAGCCTGCACCTGCCGGTGCGGCTGCTCGGGGTGCGTCTCACCTCCCTGACCTACCAACAACGCCAGTATCGCCTGTTCGACGAGGATCTGCGCAAGCAGTGCGTCGCCGAGGCGATGGACAGCGTCAACGATCGCCACGGCAGCTTCACCGTCAGTTTCGCCAGCATCCTCGACAGCGAACGTGCGGCCCGGGTCATCTCACCGGCCTGGCGTCCCGAGGGAATCCGCTATGTAAATGTCGAATAGAAGGTAAAAACAGAAGAAACAGGAACTCGTTCAATTAACATAGCCGCTACCGATCGCCGAAAACGGCAGTTCCAGTTGCAACTGCGGAACCTGCTTTGCGACCCAGGCCGTAAAGGTGTTGCTGTTGGGCCCGGGGAACGCCTTGTAGGTGGTCTTCCAGGGGTAACTCCGGGCTGCGACATCGACCGCCTCGATCATCGCCGCAACCCCTTCACCACGGTGCTCGACAATCAACTGGGGACGCTCACCGTACCAGTAACGATCCGGGATATCCGCATCGATGCGTAACACTGGCAACCCACGGCGCGCCCGCCAGCCGACAACCTCATAGACGGTATAGTCCGTTGCGTCCCCTGGCTTGACGGCGATCCAGGTATGAATCGCGAACCAACCGCGCCACCCCCAGGCCCGGGCCCCGTAGACCTGTACCACCGGCGCAGCCTCCTGTACCGGGTCAGGAGCAATACCTGCCGGCTCACGACTGGCCGTGCGCCAGTCCTTTGACGAACCGCAATTCGATACGCCGATCGCCAGAAGACTTAATAACACCAAGGCGTAAAAAAAACGGCGCCAGAACCTGCCATTCACAAGAACCTCCCTTGATTGAAAATGCGCTTAGTCCATTGTACGCGGCAAGACGGGTCGGGTAAAGACGGGGCACAACATAGAGGAGGCCAACAGAGAAAAAATATGCTAGATTCGAAAAAATCATTCCAACCGATCACCACCTCACCGACGGGAGCAGCGAATGTCGAACCTTGACTTCAAAAAACTGATAACCCAGCTTGCCGAATTGGCCACCTCGCAGGTCACCTTCAACATGAACCTGCAGCGTAACGTCACTGCGTTAATGGCTGCAACGGTCTCTTTGATCTCCGTCGTCAAGGCAACAGATCCCGCCATGACCGAACTGCTCGAGAAACACCTCGTGGCCCAAAAGGATCTGCTCGAGGGCATTCCAGACCTCGACTGCAGCGAACAGTTGCAGAACTTCCTCAACGTTCTGCGCTACAGTGGCCCCCCTCCAGACGACGACCACCCGACCCCACCGTGGTTCCGGGGTATTGTCGCCGGTGGCCGCGACGACACGCCCCAAGACTGAAAACAAGAGCCTGCTGCAAGGGTTGATACTGCAGCAGGCTCTGTTGTTTCCGTGACGAATTACTCCGGGTCGACATGGCACCGTGTAATAACCAACGTTGCTCATTGACACCCCCCCTCCTTATGTATACTTGCAGAAACGTTATTGTCTTAATGTTTCCGAATTGTTGTAGATTCCAATCCGACAGCTATACTGACATGTTGTGATGTCACTGAGGGTGAAATCTCTCCATCACACAACAGACTTTCAGACAGCAGACTTGTACCTGATATCTTGCGATGATCCGTTGCAGCATTCGGGTTTTTAGTGACCAGGTTGACGGATTCGACCACTAACCAAAAGGAGAAATGAGTATGCGTTTCACCAGAGTAATGGCGTTGATCACCGGGCTTTCCCTGTTGTGCTGTGGTATGGCTTTCGCCGGTAAAGACCTTGATGCCGTCAAGAAAAAAGGCTTCATCCAGGCAGGCGTTAACGGCGGTGTATTCGGCTTCGGCATGCCTGACGAAAAAGGCGTCTGGAAAGGGCTTGACGTTGATACCGCCCGCGCTATCGCCGCAGCGATTTTCGGTGACGCCAACAAGGTCAAGTACACTCCGTTAACAGCGCAACAACGCTTTACCGCACTACAGTCTGGAGAAATTGACGTCCTGACACGAAACGCAACCCGCACCCTGAGCCGCGAGACCCAGCTCGGCCTGAATTTCGTCACAGTTAACTACTATGACGTGCAGGGTTTTATGGTGCCTAAAAAGCTCGGCGTCAAAAGCGCCAAGGAACTTGACGGTGCCACTGTCTGCGTCCTCCCCGGAACCACCACCGAACAGAACGCCGCCGACTTCTTCCGTACCAACAAGATGAAGATGAAACCGGTCGTCATCGAATCAACCTACGAGCTGGCCAAGACCTTCTTTGCCGGACGCTGCGACGTGCTGACCTCGGATGCCTCCCAGCTTGCGGGCACCCGTGCCGTATCTCCCAAACCTCAGGACTATGCTATTCTCCCTGAGATTATCTCCAAGGAGCCCCTCGCACCTGCCGTCCGTCATGGCGACGACCAGTTCCGCGACATCGTTGACTTTGCGGTACTGGCCATGATTAACGCCGAAGAACTCGGCATCACCTCGAAGAACGTCGACCAGATGCTCAAGAGCAAGAACCCGGTCATCCAACGTTTTCTCGGCGTCACCGAAGGTAATGGCAAGGCCCTCGGGCTCGACGAAAAATGGGTCTACAATATCATCAAGCAGGTCGGCAACTACGGTGAAGTGTTCGAGCGCAATGTCGGAGTCAACACCAAGCTCGGTATCGAGCGTGGTCTCAACGCGCTCTGGACCGACGGCGGGCTGATGTACTCGCCGCCATTCAAGTAAGCAAACCGTCCATCAGCCGTCGGGGCTTCCCCGACGGCTGACTTATCACAGGGTTTTCAGTTTTTTATGCAACAGACACTGCCCCCTAACGCTGATGTAAGTATGCCGTCCAAGCCTCCCTTCTGGCGAGATGCGGAGAAACGCGCCATCGTCTTCCAGGTGGTTGCCCTGATGGTTGTGGCTCTGGTCAGCTACTATCTCTACTCGAACACTCAGGCCAACCTGGAGCGCCAATCGATCGCTACCGGGTTCGGTTTTTTTGACAAAGAGGCCTCCTTTGAGATCGGGGAATCGCTGATAGAGTATTCGGCGGCCGACACCTACCTGCGTGCCCTGCTCGTCGGGGCATTGAACACCATCAAAGTCTCCTTTATCGGCGTCGTGTTGATGACGATCCTCGGTACCCTGATCGGAGTTGCCCGTCTGTCCAGCAACTGGCTGATATCGAGACTGGCGGCTGGCTACATCGAGGTCATGCAAAACATCCCGGTGCTGCTGCAGCTGTTCTTCTGGTACGCCATCTTTTACGAATCGTTCCCTTCACCGAGACAGGCACTCAACCCGTTTAACGGTCTGTTCCTGTGCAACCGGGGCATGATCTTTGCCGTACCGGAAGCCCATGCGGCGCACGCTACGATGGGCTGGACCCTCCTCGTCATCCTGGTCATCGGCTGGTTTCTCAATCGCTGGGGGCATAAACGTCAGGATCTGACCGGGCGCCCCTTCCCGGCACTGAGGATAACCGCTGCAGCGGCGATACTGCTTCCGGGATTGGTCTGGCTGCTCTACGGGGCACCGACTGCGATGGATATGCCCGAGCTGCGAGGCTTCAATTTCCAGGGTGGCATCACGATCAGTCCGGAGTTCAGTGCGTTGCTACTCGGACTGGTAATTTACACCTCGGCGTTCGTCGCAGAAATTGTGCGTGCCGGCATCCAGTCCGTCGGCAAGGGGCAGATCGAGGCCGCGATGGCCATCGGCCTGCGTCCCGGCCAGCGTCTCCACCTGGTGATCTTGCCCCAGGCGCTACGGGTTATTGTCCCGCCGCTGACCAGCCAGATGCTCAATCTCACTAAAAACAGTTCGTTGGCCATCGCGATCGGCTATGCCGACTTCGTCGCGGTCACCAACACCATGATCAACCAGACCGGTCAGGCGATCGAGGGTGTCGCCCTGATCATGCTTGTGTTCCTGTTCTTCAGCTTATCGACCTCCCTGTTCATGAACTGGTACAACAAGAAGATCAAGCTGGTGGAAAGGTGACCCGATGAGTACTCCAGAGCACCCCACCAGAGCCCATTTAGCTGCACCGAAAGTCAGTATCGGTCCGCTCGCCTGGTTGAAGAGCAACCTGTTAAACAACTGGTACAACTCGGTGTTGACGGTCATGACACTGCTCCTGCTCGGCTATGTTGTCCCCCCCTTCATCAAGTGGGCCTTCATCGACAGCCTCTGGAACAGCTCGGCTGACGCCTGTCGTGACATCGAGGGGGCTTGCTGGTCCATCGTACCCCAGAACATCAAGTTCATTATTCTCGGTTTTTTCCCCGCAGGACAGGAATGGCGCCCCATCCTGGCCATGGTCCTGCTTCTGGCACTGGTCATCTATTCAAAAGAGCGCAGCCGCTGGAACAGATGGCTGGCCTGGATGTGGCCGCTCGGCCTGATCATTATGGCTACCCTGATGCACGGTGGCGTTTTCGGTATGCCGGTGGTCGAGACCGACCAGTGGAGCGGCCTGCCACTGACCATGATGCTCTCGTTCTTCGGCATGGTCATGGCCTACCCCTTCGGCGTTTTGCTCGCCCTGGGTCGTCAATCGAAGATGCCGGCAATCCGCACCTTGAGTGTGGTCTATATCGAAATGATCCGTGGCGTGCCGCTGATCAGTCTGCTGTTCATGTCATCGATCATGTTTCCGCTGTTTCTGCCCGATGGCATGACCATCGACAAGGTGCTGCGTGCCCAGGTCGCGATCATCATGTTTACCGCCGCCTACATTGCCGAGGTCGTGCGTGGCGGACTGCAGGCGATGCCGCGTGGTCAATATGAGGCCGCCGACTCCCTCGGGTTGACCTACCCTCAGACCATGCGACTGATTATCCTGCCACAGGCGTTGAAAATAGTTATCCCGCCGACGGTCGGAATCCTGCTTTCAGCCTTCAAGGACACATCGCTGGTGGTTATCATCGCCCTCTATGATGTGCTTAAAACCACCAAGGTCACACTTCAGAACCCCAATTGGACAGGCTACTCGACCGAAGCCTATGTTTTCTTGGCCGTACTTTACTTCATCTGCTGCTACGCCATGTCGAGCTACAGCCGCAGGCTGGAAAAGGAACTGCACACCGGGCACTAAGCCACCAAATGATTGAGAGACAACTATGAGCGATACCCAAACAAGCACAGCGACCGAGCCGATCATACAAATTCGCGGTATGCACAAGTGGTACGGAGACTTCCACGTGCTGAGCGATATCAACCTCGACGTTCAGCCGCAGGAGAAGATCGTCATCTGTGGGCCGTCCGGTTCGGGCAAGTCGACACTCATCCGCTGCATCAACCGTCTTGAAGAACATCAACAGGGTCAGATCATTGTCAACGGCACGGAACTGACCAACGATATCAAGAACATCGAAACCGTACGCGCCGAAGTCGGCATGGTGTTCCAGCACTTCAACCTGTTCCCGCACCTGACCATTCTGGACAACCTGACCCTGGGTCCGGTCTGGGTACGCAAGACGCCCAAGAAGGACGCCGAAGAATCTGCGATGATGTACCTGGAGAAGGTGCACATCGCCGAGCAGGCCAAGAAGTATCCGGGGCAGCTCTCCGGTGGCCAGCAGCAGAGGGTCGCCATTGCTCGTTCTCTGTGCATGAACCCGGAGGTCATGCTCTTCGACGAGCCGACCTCAGCGCTTGACCCGGAGATGATCAAGGAGGTCCTCGACGTCATGATCGATCTTGCCGGCGAAGGGATGACCATGCTGGTGGTGACTCACGAGATGGGTTTCGCCAAGAGTGTCGCCGACCGGGTGATGTTCATGGATGACGGACAGATCGTCGAGCAGAATAACCCGCACGACTTCTTCGACAACCCGCAGCATGAGAGGACGCAGCTATTTTTGAGCCAGATTTTATAAACAGGGATTTTGCCATGAAACACCAAAGGCCACCTGCAACCAGGTGGCCTTTTTTACCTTAATCAGCATCGGGAGTAAGATTGAATCCTCTAGGTCTCGTCCTGCTCAAAACAGTTCTTCTCCACGTTTTTGCGCGTTGTCTGTGGATCAAAGATCCGCCCGTTCATGGTGAGATAGACCCCGGGCGACAGCGTCTGCACGGCGGTCAACGCGGCGGCGACGTTGTAGAGAGCGTCGGTAGCACGAAAGCGGGCCGGCTGCATGGCGCCGGTCAATACAATGGTCTTCTCCTTGATACCGACCAAGGCACGTCCGGTTTGTACCATGGTGTCGGTGCCGTGGGTAATCACGATCTGACGGTATGCGCTCTCCTGCACCGCCTGGCGAATCCGTTTGCGATCAGCGTCATCCATCTCCAGGCTGTCCTTGCGCAGCACTTCACGCACCGACACTTCGATGGTCAGGTTTGCCTCCCGGAGCAGTTCACCAATTGGCGACTCCCCGACCTGGAAGCTGCTCTTGGCGTCGAAGTAGATCTTATCGATCGTACCGCCAGTGGTCAGGATTTCGATCATGTTATCCCCTTTCCAAGTTGTTTGAACATGATCAACTGACCGCAGTTCCGCTCACCCAGGTCAGCAACGTCAGGGAGAATCCCAGCGAGTGTAAAGTCACCTTTTTCCAGTAACGTGCGACTAGCCAGGTTGCATTCGAGCAAGATTGCAAGAAGGCTACGGATGCCGGATGCCAAGGCAATTACCTCGGCCTGCTGAAGCATGTAGCGTCCCAGCCCCTTGCCGCGTGCCTCAGCGGCAAGGTAGTAGCTGACTTCGGCGACACTACGCAGCGCTTTACGCCCACCTCGCCATGGAGAGAGGTAAAAGTAGCCGAGCACCTCTGTATCGACCTCGACAACGTAGATTTGAAACGGTGCATGGCGGTGCTCGTCGAACCAGACTTGTCGCTGCGCCAGGGTGTACGGCTCGAGATCGGCCGTGAAGCCCCCTTCTTCGATCACCCGGTTGTAGATCTCGAGCAGGCGGGGCAAATCGTTAGCCATCGCCAGGCGATGCCTTACCTCGGACATATACCGACCTCATGAACAGGGTTTCGTACAACCATATCAGGTCAGAGACGACCGGCGCGTTGCAGGGCACCGGCGACCACCGCCTGGCCGAGGCTCAATCCACCGTCATTAGGGGGCACCTGGCGATGGCGACAGACACGGAAACCATCCTTGACCAGCCCCTGCAAAACCCGTTCGAGAAGGGTCAGGTTCTGAAACACCCCACCCGAAAGCGCAACGGTTTCGAGCCGGTAGCTTCGCCGCAGTCGATCGCAAACCTCCCTGACCATCGCCACCAGGGCATTGTGAAAGCGGGCACTGATAATCCCGGTGGCGACCCCTGCCAGGACGTCATCGACAACGGCACGGATCAAGGGGGCTGGTTCGAACAGCGTCATCCCGCCCTGTTCGATCAGTTCGTAGGGGTAGCGCCCCATCTCTGCCCGGTCGAGGACCATCTCCAGTTCCAGAGCCGCCTGACCTTCGTAGCAGATCGTCTGGCGAAGTCCGGAGAGGGCGGCGACCGCGTCGAAGAGTCTTCCGCAGCTCGATGCCAACGGTGCATTCAACCCCTTTTCGAGCATCTGGGTGAGCAGCTTCAACTCCCCCGGCTTAAAACTCAAAAGTAACGGCAGTTGGGTGAATTTCTCACCGTAGGCGTGCACCAGAGCACTCAATGCCATGCGACGCGGCTCGCGCGTTGCGACATCCCCTCCCGGCATCGCCAGATAGGCGAAGTGCCCGGCACGCTCGAATGACAATGCGTCACCGACCAGAAACTCGCCGCCCCAGATGGTGTCATCGGAGCCGTAACCGAGGCCATCAAAAATCAGCCCGATCGCCGGACCCTCGAAACCGTTGTCAGCCAGCACCCCGGCCAGATGGGCATGGTGGTGCTGCACCGCTACCGTCGGCAGGTGCCGATAACGTTCGGCGGCCCGGGTTGAGAGATAGTCGGGGTGCAGGTCATGTGCGACCAGTTGCGGGCGAATATCGAGCAGACGCCCGAGGTGCTCGATGCTCTGTTCAAGGGAGGTAAGGGTTTCGGCATTCTTCAGATCCCCAATGTGCTGGCTCAGAAAGGCCCGAGTATCCTTGACCAGGCAAATAGTATTTTTCAACTCGGCACCGAGTGCGAGGGTTGGCTGCTGTGGTTGAGGAAGATAGACGGCACGCGGCGCAAAACCGCGGGAGCGGCGCAACAGCAGAGGCTCACCATCCATAACCCGTGCGATTGAGTCATCGCATCGGGTCTCGATACGCCGGTCATGCGTCAGGTAGGCATCGGCAATCCCGGAGAGCGACTCAAGAGCATCCTCGTCACGAAACACGATCGGCTCATCTGATAAATTCGCGCTGGTCATCACCAGAACCGGAAGGTCGATCAACAGCAGGAAATGCAGCGGCGTATAGGGAAGCATCACCCCCAGATACCGATTGTTCGGCGCTACACCGGCGGCAAGATATCCCTGTTCTTTCTGCCCAAGCAAAACGATCGGCCTCTCCCAACTGTTTAAGAGACGCTCCTCGAGAGACGAAACACGCGCCATCGAGCGGATTGTGTTCAGATCGCGTGCCATCAGCGCAAACGGTTTTTCATCTCGCCCTTTCCGACGACGCAACTCTTCCAGGGCGGCATCGTTGCGTGCATCGACCGCCAGATGATAGCCGCCGAGCCCCTTGATCGCTACGATCGCTCCATCCTTGAGCAGTTGTACGGTCTTATTCACTGGATCGGCATTCGGGATCGGTTCACCGTCCGCATCCAGCAGCGTCAGGTGTGGTCCACATTCCGGGCAGGCATTCGGTTGCGCATGGAATCTCCGATGCTCAGGATCTTCATATTCACGCCGACAGGCCGGGCACATCGCGAAATCAGCCATGGTTGTCGCCGCACGATCATAAGGGACATCGTTGATAATCGTGAAGCGAGGACCGCAATTGATACAGTTGATAAACGGGTAACGATAGCGCCTGTCAGCGGGGTCGAACAGTTCGCGCAGGCAGTCAGGGCAGACATAGGTGTCGGGAGCCACCTGAACGGTTGCCGTCTCCCCTCCTTCACTGTGCCGGATGACAAACGTCTCCATTTTCTGTTCAGGCAGACTGGTCACCTGCAGCCGGGCGATATGAGCCAACGGTGGATGCTTTGACTGCAGGGACTTATTAAACAGATCAAGCTTAGCCGAGTCCCCTTCAACCTCTATCGTAACCCCATGGGAATCATTGAGCACCCATCCCGCGAGCCCGAGAGAGACAGCAAGGTTGTAGACAAAGGGACGAAACCCGACCCCCTGAACAATTCCTTCGACCTGGATAGTATGACGCGGCACGGCACAAACCTC
Source organism: Desulfuromonas sp. (assembly GCA_002869605.1). Next base: position 23,257 of record PKUI01000032.1, read on the forward strand.
ACGAAAAGATTAAGGAAATGTTCTACCACTAGCAAACGTCGCTGACAACGTCTAGTTGGACAAAACCTAACAGGTTCATCGAAACCGGCAACATCTTTTGGCAATATGCCTTATAACCCCACCGCTTGCATGATTAGCTGCAAGCAGGTAAGTTTATTGCTACGCATGAAAACGCTCTTAAAGTTTCCCGCTGGGAGAAATCATGATTGCGTTCCGACCTCTGTTCATCGCCTTGATAATCGCAGCATCGCTCAGCGCCCTGTTGCCTTTTTTCAACACCCTGTTTCTCAAACCTGCGGTGCTTAACATCCTCATCAAGGCGACCGAAAAAGATACACTGCGTATTGGTCGCCACTTTGCGTTGACCGCCTTCCCCGAACACGAGGGGAAATTTGCAGTCAATCCCGACTTCGGCGATCTGGTACGCGAAATGCACAAGCTCTCCAGGCTCTATAACCTCCAGGGAGTCAAGCTTTACGCCCCGACAGGACAGATCTATTTTTCAACGGCCCCCCAAGAGATCAATCGGGTCATCAAGGCGGCATTTTTCTACAACCTGGTCAGCAAAGGAACTCCCTACTCACTCTTCAGAACACGGACTGACAAATACGACCCTCAGGAGCCTGAGCAGGTCGACTTGGTGGAAACCTTTGTACCGATAATGAACGCCGGGAAGATGCTCGGGGCCCTTGAAATAGACTACGACATTACGGAACGCAAACAACACCTCGACAACCTACTCGATAATGGATCGATCTTCCTATTTGTAACCTCGACCCTGGTTCTAACGGTCGCCCTGCGCCTCGCTGCACGTTACCGGGTGAGTGAGGTACGTCGCCAGGCCACCGAAATAAAGCTCAATCAAGCGAATCGGCGCCTGTACGAAATCATCGAGTTTCTACCCGACGCCACCTTTGTCATCGACAACCAAGGAAAAGTCGTCGCCTGGAATCAGGCGATGGAGGTCATGACCGGAGTCTCCAAGCACGACATGCTCGGGAAAAATGATTACGCCTATGCTATCCCCATCTACGGCGAGCAACGCCCAATGCTGATCGACATGGTCGGGAAATCGGAAGATGAGTTAACCGAGCACTATTCATCCGTTTACCGACGCGGAGAGACCCTGATCTACGAAGCCCCAATGACATTAATGAAAGGAAACGTCACGACTTACCTGTGGGGGACCGCCTCTCCACTGCTCGACAACCAGGGGAAGATGGTCGGAGCGATCGAATCGATCCGCGACATCACTGAACGCCGCGTTGCTCAGGAAGAACTAAGCCGGCAGCATGCCCTGCTCGAGAACATCCTAGAGCAGATCCCACATGCCGTTTACTGGAAGGGTATCAATGGTGAATACTTGGGGGGGAATTGCCAGTTTGCCAAGCTGTTCGGCCTCGAATCGAGTAACCAGTTCATCGGTAAAAACGATGATCAACTCCCTTGGCATCCTCGTGACAGACAGTTCCTGCGGCATGGCGAGACGCGTATTCTCTGCGGAGAAAAACTCCAACTGACCAGTGAACGCAACTACAAGCTACCTGATGGCAGCAACAAATCACTGCTGTGCAGCAAGGTCCCGCTTTTAGACCAGGAGAAATCGATTTCGGGCGTTCTCGGCATCTTCACCGACATCACCGAGCGGAAAAGAATCGACGAAAAAATGCGCCAGCGTCAAAAAATCGAATCGATCGGCACCCTTGCCGGAGGCATCGCGCATGACTTCAACAACATTCTTACGGCCGTCATCGGTTACACCGAGGCCGCCAAGTTTGGGCTCAGACAGAATGAAAGCAGTTACAACTCCCACCTCGACCAGGTCCTTAAAGCTGCCAACCGAGCACGTGACCTGATCGAGAAGATACTGACCTTCGGCCGTCAAGTTGAAGGTCAGCGTCACGCCGTCCAGCTCAGTAGCGTCGTCACCGAGGCTCTTCACCTGCTGAGGGCCTCCGCCCCTGCGAACATCGAATTCGAGGTCGGGTTGAAAGCCGAAAAGGCGATCACCTTGGCCGACGAAACCCAACTGCACCAAATCGTCATGAACCTTGGGACCAACGCCTATCACGCCATGCCGGGCGGCGGCCGTCTCACGATCACCCTCGATACGACCTGTTTCACACAACGTCAGAACATCGGCAGCGAAGAAATCGATGCGGGCAGCTACATCCGTCTGACCGTCAACGATACCGGGCAAGGGATTGCCCCTGAGACCCTGCCGCACATTTTCGAACCTTACTTTTCCACCAAGGAGAGCGGCAAGGGGAGTGGACTGGGATTGTCCGTTGTTCACGGGATTGTCAGCGGTCATGCCGGAAGTATCGAAGTCGACTCGACACCTGGCCAAGGGACAAGCTTCAGCATCTACCTCCCGGAGCTCAAAAACGAGCAGCTCCTCACCTTCCCGGAGACAACAGCTCCATCCCGGGGCGGGCATATTCTGTTTGTCGACGATGAAGAGCCGCTGGTCGTCCTGTGGCGGCAGACCCTCGAGGAGCAGGGGTTCCGAGTAACCAGCAGCACCTGTCCTCAGCGGGCCATCGAGCTGTTTTCCAACTCTCCCGATGCCTATGACCTGGTAATTACTGATTTGACGATGCCTAAAATCAACGGCATTGAACTTATTCGAGAGGTCCGACGCCAGCGCAAGGCCCTGCCGATCATTCTCTGTACAGCCTTTGGCAACAAGATCACACGCGACTCCGCCCGAGACATCGGCGCCAACGATTTACTGCTAAAACCGTTTGATCGTCAGCAGTTTTTCGCCTCGGTTGAGCGCGCCCTCGACGTCTAAATCGAGGACATAAACATTTTGGGTGGGAAAAGGGGGGTTAACTAGCTGATGGAGGCGCCGCCAAACCGGCGACAACCAGATGAACGGCCCTTGCCGTAGCAAGTTCATCACCGTTGGGGCTCTGGACACTCGCCTCGAACACCAGGCGACGCTTGTGCCGTTCCGTGAGCTTGGCACACACCAGAACATGAGAAAGGGAACCGGGAACCGGCTTGAAATATTCAAGCTCCATGGAACGGGTCACATTGGGAGGGGCAACCAGCATACTCAGAGGACCAATCGTGTTATCGATTGCCGCAGCGATCATCCCCCCCTGCATAGTGCCGTAGGGGTTCAGGTAGCGGCGCAGCATCGGAAAACGCAACCACAGAACCCCCTGCTCCGCATCAACTTCGACAACCTCGGCAGAGATGGTTTCATACACCGGCGGTGGCAGTAGGAATTTCTCTTTGTCCTCACCGAGCGTCGCCTCGATCAGCGTACTGACACTCGCTCCGACAGATTCATCCATAGCCATCCCTACACTGCCCCG
>PKUI01000077.1 GCA_002869605.1 Desulfuromonas sp.
CAGGTCGAAGATGCCCTCGACGAGGTGCTGATCACCATGGCCTGCCACTCGGCCGTACGTGCTCACCATGAACTCGGCTCCGCCGAGATCAGCGCCCTGTTTCGTGACCTTGACGCGATCGACTTCAAGGCCAACTGCCCGCACGGTCGCCCGATTCTGCTGCGGCTCGGCGAGTCCGAGATCGAGCGGCTGTTCAAGCGTAGCCTATGATCTCCCCTGACGAGCAAGGTCACAAGCCGCCGCTGGTGATTATCTGCGGTCCGACGGCGTCCGGCAAGACCGGTCTGGCGGTGGAGTTGGCGAGGCATTTCCCGCTCGAGGTCGTGTCTGCTGACTCGCGCCAGGTCTACCGTGGCATGGATATCGGCACCGCCAAACCGACGGCGCAAGAACAACAGCTGGTTAAACACCACCTGATCGATGTGGTGAACCCCGATCAGGAATTTTCTGTGGCTGACTTTGTCTCTCGGGGACGGGACGCAGTGGAGGGGATCCACGCGCAGGGCAAATTGCCGTTGCTGGTGGGAGGGACCGGACTCTATATCCAGGCGTTGTGTGAGGGGCTCTCCTCTGCACCGGGGAACTCTCCCGCCTTGCGACGGGAGTTGCAGGCGCGTGAAGAGCAGGAGGGTGACGGGACGCTGCACGCGTTGCTTGAGCAGCACGATCCGGAGATGGCTGCACGGCTGGCCCCTGCCGACCTTGTGCGGATCATTCGCGCGCTGGAGGTCTTTTTACAATCGGGACGAACGCTTTCTTCCTGGCAGCAAGAGCATGCCTTTGCCGATCGTCCCTACCGACAGCTGAGCGTGGCGTTACGCCCCTCCCGGGAAACGCTCTATGCCCGTATCGAGCAGCGTGCCGTGCAGATGATGGACGAGGGGCTGGTCGAGGAGACCCGCACCCTTTTGCGCCAGGGTTACGCTCCGGAACTCAAGGCGATGCGGACCCTGGGCTATCGCGAATGCCAGCTTTTTTTGGCCGGTGAACTTTCGTATGAGGAGACTCTGGCGCTTATTCAGCAGCAGACGCGCCGCTATGCAAAGCGCCAGTTAACATGGTTTCGTCATCACGGTGAGATAAACTGGTTTGAATCCCTGGCGGATTTTGATAAGATTGCAAAATTGATCGATGATTTTTTCATGAAATAGAGGAGTGGACATGGCGAAGACCCCGTTTAATATTCAGGATCAGTTCCTTAATCAGGCTCGTAAGGAAAGGGTCAAGGTTACGATTGTCATGATGTCCGGTGAAAAGCTCGAGGGGATGATCAAGTCGTTCGACAGTTTTTGTGTGTTGATCGACGGTGGCAGTGACGTGCTGTTGTACAAGCACGCGATCTCCTCGATTACCTCTGTAGACGGTACCTTCCGCCTCCATAGCGGCAAGGACTGATCTCGATCCGGACTGTGCACCAGGCATGTTGCCTGTGTCGAATTCTGTTGGACCGAATACGGCTTGCGGAGACGCAATCGCTCTTCGGTCTATGAACAGGCTTAAGTAGAACGCCGCCAGTTAATGGCGGCGTTTTTCGTCCAGGGATTGTTTTCATGGTACGTATTGAACAGGTTTTTCCCGGTGGGATCGCGGACGAGCTCGGACTGCAGGCAGGTGACATCCTGGAATGCATCAACGGGGCCGAGGTGCGCGACCTGATCGATCTGCAGCTGCAGGAGCAACAGGAACAGCTGCTGGTCGAGGTGCGCCGCCAGGACGGCGAAGAGTGGGAACTCGAGATCGAAAAGGACAGCGACGATCCTCTCGGTCTTGAGCTTGAGCATCCAGAGCCAGAGCAGTGCGGTAACCAGTGCGTGTTCTGCTTCGTTCACCAGCTGCCGAAGGGTATGCGTCACAGCCTTTATGTCAAGGATGAGGATTACCGCTTCTCCTACCTCTACGGCGCCTACATTACGCTGGGGAACATCACAGAAGAAGACCTTTCAAGGATCGAGACCCAGCATCTTTCTCCTCTCTATATCTCGGTGCATGCAACCGATGAGGAGATCCGCTGCAAGCTCCTCGGCAAGCAGGTGCCACCGATTCTGCCGCTGCTGCAGCGCCTGGTGGCTTCTGGTATTGAACTGCATACCCAGGTGGTGCTCTGCCCTGAGATCAACGACGGTGAGTGTCTGGAAAAGACGGTGCAGGACCTGTATGCCTTAGGTCCGCAGATCGCTTCGCTGGCGATCGTCCCTGTCGGCCTGACCGGTCATCGCCAGAAACTGTTCCTGTTACGGCCACTCTGTACCACTGAGGCCGCTGCTGCGCTCGATACGATTCACCGTTTGCAACAGCATTTCCTTGAAGATTCAGGCCGCCGATTCGTATTTGCCGCCGATGAACTGTACCTTCAGGCACAAAAACCGTTTCCGCCACTTGACGCCTATGAGGAGTTCGCGCAGATCGAAAACGGTGTCGGCCTGATCCCGGTGTTCCGTGAGCAGACGGACCAGGTGCTGAGGGTTGCCGAACCGGTGGCGCTCAAGCGTGTCACGCTGGTGACCGGGGATTCGTTTGCCGGTGAACTCAAAAATTTCGCGCTGCAACTTTCGGCAAAAACAGGCGTAACCCTGTCTGTCGAAACGATTCAAAACACGTTCTTCGGCGGAGCGGTGAGCGTTGCCGGGTTGGTGACCGGTGGAGATATTTTGACCCAGCTGGCCGGCAAGGATCTCGGCGAAGGTCTGTTGCTCCCCGATGTCATGTTCCGCGAGGGACAGGAGGTACTGCTTGACGATATCTCCCGCGCGGATCTGGAACAACAGCTGGCGACGCGCGTCTACAAAATCGACAGTTCTCCATGGGGAATTCTCGACGCACTGGACGAACTCGATTACATCGTGGCCGAAGACGGCCGAGACTGATAGCGGAGGATTCGATGTCTGAACCATTACAGCAGGGGCGTGAAGCAATGGATATTGGCGAGTTTGTCCAGGCCGAGGCCTCTTTTCGAGCCCATCTCGAGGCTCAGCCCGAGAGCCCGGACGGATATTTCTGGCTGGCGGAGGCGCTTGCCGAGCAGGGGCGGGGTGCCGAGGCGATCGATTATTATCGCCAGGGTCTGAAACGGACCCCCGACGACCTGGATGCGCTGATGGCGCTTGGCGACCTCTACTTCGAGACGGGAGAGAGCCGCTCGGCGCTGGATGTTTATCAGCAAGTCCTCGGCCATGGCGACGTCGCAGACGCCTGGGTCAGTATCGGCCTGGTGCATTACAGCATGGAACGGATTGAAGAAGCCATCGACGCATATCGCAAGGCGTTGACGCTCGAGAAGGACAACGTTTTCGCACTCAACTCGCTGGGTGACGCCCTGTATGCGGCGGGGGATGCGGAGGCGGCCTGCGACTGTTACCGGCGGGTCGTCGAGCTTGACCCGCAGGATGCCCAGGCGCATTTCAACCTGGCGGAGATGCATTACGACAGCGGTGACCTCAAGGTTGCCGAGGAAGAGTGTCGCAGCGCCCTGAGTCTCGATCCGGGGCTTTCTGAGGCCTACCTGACACTTGGCAACCTCTACCTCGACCAGGAACGGTTGCGCGACGCAGTGACGGCCTACGAGGAGTTTCTCAGCCGTGAAAACTCACCGGCGGCCCACGAAATTATCAGCGAGGTGCGTTTGCTGCTTGAAGGGCTACACGAGCAGATAGGCGGGTAGCTGCGATGGTGCGCGGCTTTGCCATACTGGTCGGGTTGCAGCTGCTCGGCACCTTGCTGGTCGAAAAGGCCGGGCTGCCGGTGCCTGGCAACGTGGTCGGCATGCTGCTGCTGTTTGCGGCTTTGCGTCTGCGCTGGGTGCAGGTGGAGTGGGTACGCGATGCGGCGCAGCTGCTGCTTTCACACATGGCCCTGTTGTTCGTCCCTGCGGGAGTGGGGGTAATGGTCTATTCCGATCTTATCGTCGCCGAGTGGCTACCGATTGTCGTTGCCACGCTGCTGAGTACCTTCGTGGTGATGGCGGTTACCGGGTGGACGGCTGTCCTCCTCGACAGGAAAGCCGCGGTCGAGCATGAGTGATTTCTTCAACAACCCGGCTTTCGGTATCGGCGTTACCCTGGTGGTGTATGTGTCGGCCCAGCTGCTCTACCAGCGTACCCGGAAGATTTTTCTGAATCCGGTCGCGGTCGCGGTTATCGTCCTGATAACCCTTCTCGAGTTGGGGCATATCCCCTACGCCAGTTACCGGGTCGGCGGAGATATGATTCTGTTTCTGCTCGGGCCGGCGGTGGTCGCCCTGGGGGTGCCGCTGTATGAACAGCGGAGCGAGATTCTCAAGCGCAAGCTCCCGATC
>PKUI01000033.1 GCA_002869605.1 Desulfuromonas sp.
GTCGGTGCTGGTATTTACCCGCACCAAGCATCGCGCCAAGCGGCTCGACCAGAAACTCGAAAAGAGCGGTTACCGTTCTTCCTCACTGCAGGGCAACCTTTCGCAGAATCGTCGTCAGGAGGCGCTTGATGGTTTTCGTAGCGGCAAGTACCAGATCCTGGTGGCCACCGATATCGCCGCGCGCGGCATCGACGTTTCGCAGGTTTCCCACGTGATTAACTTCGATATCCCCGACACCCCCGAGGCGTATATCCACCGTATCGGGCGCACCGGGCGCGCTGCACGTAGCGGTGACGCGTTCACCATGATCACCAGTGAAGACAGAGCGATGGTCAAGGCGATTGAACGGGTGCTCGGCAGCTCGATCGAGCGGCACACCGTCGATGGGTTCGACTATAACGTGCCTGCGCCAGAACGTCCGTCTCAGCCGCCACGCCGCGGGCGTTCCCAGCGGCCTGCCAACAAGCCGGCCCCCAAGGCCGAAAAGAGTGGTGGGGCGTCCCGTTCACCACGCCGGCGTCGGCGTCCTTCGGGGCCGCGTTCGCAAGGGGCTTCGGCAACTTGACGCGGTAAAGCACCATTAAAGATATCCAGGCGGCCTACGGGCCGCCTGTTTTTTTTAGGTGTGCTGCAGGCCGCCTGCAACTGGACAACAAAGCGCGTCTGCGGTAAACATATCTTCTCAAAAAACATGCATACAAAGGAGATGCCCATGGCACGAGCAAAGGCCCGTCACATCCTGGTTCCCAGCGAGGAAGCCTGTCTCAAACTTAAATCTGAAATCGAATCGGGGGCTACCGATTTTGCCGCGGCAGCAGCGGCCCACTCCAAGTGTCCTTCGGGGCAGCAGGGTGGCGATCTTGGTGAATTCAGCCCCGGCCAGATGGTGCGCGAGTTTGATGAAGTGGTCTTCAGCGGCGAGGTCGGCAAGGTGCTCGGTCCGGTCAAGACCCAGTTCGGTTACCACCTGATCGAGATCACCAGTCGCAGCTAACCTACGGTTGTTGACTAAATGAAAAAGGGCCTTTTGAGGCCCTTTTTTTTATTTCTAGGCTTGGAAGCATCAGGTTCTATGTGGTTTTGGTGCGCTTGTAAATGGAATCTTCAATCCTTCGACACTGATTGTCAGTAGGATGACGGCGACAATGAGAATTGGCAAGTTGGCTTATTTCAAATGGGTCAACATTATCGGCGTACCGGATATTTTGCCGAGAATCAAGAACAGGTGTTTAAGTAGTCCCCATATGGCAAATATCAGCAGTAGTTGCTTGGAAAAGGGGGTATGCCAGTCCAGAATGTAATCGACACAGACACAACAGACATGGGCTGGTTGAGGGCTTAAGATTCCCACGAGAAACAGGGTCCAAACAATGACGGGCATAGGTTTCATCATTCTTCCAGGGGGTGATAGGTATGCTTCATGTTGCGCCTGGCACCGACAAGGGCGATCATGGCGGCAACGATTAATCCAAAGAAGATGGCTAGGTAGATGAATGCTCTCGGCAAACGTACCATCGTCTGGAAGTCTCTCTTTGGTAACGGTGTTACGATGACGTGCGGATCTGCACAGGGGCAAGGTCAGATAACCTCTGTAACGGTTTGGCCGATCAGAGTTGCCAGACCCCAACCAGGATCGCAGATACATTTAAAGACGCTTTGCCCTTGCCGGCGGAGGTGCGCGTTTCCGGGCGGCAGCGTCATACAGGTGTTTTCCTATTGAATTCTCCCGTCAGCTGTGTCTGTCAGGTCTTAATGCCTAAACACAAAATAACCAGGTCGGCCGATGACGTATTGTCTATTTGATGCTTTTCATGCTGTTCGACCGTGATACACATGCCCGCTTGCAGTGGAAAAGATTCTCCATCGATGGTGATGATACCCTGCCCGGATTCGATCAAGAAAATCTCCGTCATGTCGGGATGGCTATGTGCACAAGCAGTCTCACCCGGTGGGAAGGCTGCCTGCGACAGATTGGTGATATGCTGAACCTCGCCGTTTTCGAGCAGGACATGTTTCTTTATTTGGGGATTGTGCGAAACGCCCCGTTCTTCCGTGCTGTCGATTGAAGTGATCTTCATCGCTTACGCTTCCGTTGTTTAAACCCTGAAAAGGTTCACCCGCTATGCCCTGAATGCCTGGGTTCCACGCCAAGTTGCACCGGGGGCGAGCTCTGGTGGCTCAGCGATCACCGCTGCTTCAACGCACAGCATGCGTCGATAGCCGTCTTCGGGCATGTCCTTGAGTGCCACGCACTTCTCGGGGCCGGGATTCCACAACACCAGATCCGGAAAGCCGTTCGCCAGTGCGGTGAGCCGTCGCTGCGGTTCGCGAACCGTCAGCTGATTCGGAGCGTCCAGGTAGATGCGATCTACTTCGCCGGCAAAGCGGACCTCCGCATCGACTTGCCGGTTGCCGGGAAGCCCGGTGACGGAGTCGCGGAAGCAGGTCCCCGCCAGATCTTCCACCACGGCAGCTGAGATATCATCCACATTTAGATAGGTGTGCAGGGCCCCGGTAAAGGTGAACGGGGTTGTCCCGCTGTTCTGGATCTCTAATTCCAGGCGCAAACCCTGTCCCCCCACGGTGACCGTCAACCTGGCCCGAAACGCATGAGGCCAGATTTTACGCGTAGCTGCGGAGTCTTCCAGTTGAAAAATCGCCTGAGCCGAAGAATCGAGGTGCCCGTTGTGTACGAGTTCCCAGGTGCTGAGCCGTGCAAAGCCGTGTTTGAGGATGGGGCCTTCTTCGGCAAACTGCGGAAAGCACACAGGGATGCCGCCACGAATAGCCTTGCCAGTCTGGAACTCGGCGCGCTCACTTAAAAACAGCCGTTCTTCACCGTCCGCCGGACGCCATGAGGTGACATGGGCACCGTGTAGATAGATTTCGGCCTGTGCGCCGTCTGCTGCCGTTAAGGTCAGTTTGGGAAATGAATCTTGAGTGTCGTCAGTCTTCATGAAATCTCCGTATGGGGCGGTTTCACTGCCGAGAGCTTTGTCGAAAAAATACCGGACGGCGGCTGTCAAGCCGGTATTTACAATCCGGTCAACTGCCACACTTCCGCCACCCCTTCGCCATCCACTTGCTCGAGGATGGCTACGATATCCGCACCGTGCAGGAGCTGCTCGGGCACAAGGATGTGAAGACCACCATGCCCTAGACTCAAGTTCTTAACCGGGGCGGGCGTGGGGTGAACAGCCCTCTCGACGGTCTGTAGAAATAGTCAGCCGAGTTCGTTGAATTCGCGTTCGCGGAAGTCGACGCCGATTTCCTCGGCGACCTTGCGGCAGGCCTCGATGTCGAGTCCGGGGAGGGTGACGGCGGTGGCGGTGACCTCGGGGATCTCGTCCTTGGCCAGCCGCAGGAACTGTTTGACCGCCTCGTAGCCGGCTTCGCCGTATGCGGAGCGGCACCACTTCTGGTAGGTAGCTGCGTCGGCGGCATTCAGCGATACCGAGAGGCTGTCGACCAGTCCGGCCAGCTCGGGCAGGATGTTGCGCCCGTGCACCAGATTGGCCTGGCCGTCGGTGTTGATGCGCACCTTGATGCCGCGCTGTTTGAGCCAGCCGGCGAGCTGCTTGACCTCCTCGAGCCGCAGCAGCGACTCGCCGTACCCGCAGAACACCACCTCGTCCCACTGCGATGGGTCGCCGATCGCGGCTTTAATCTCCGCCACGCTCGGCTCACGTTCGAGGCAGAGCTGGTGCCCCTTGACGGTAAAATCCTTGAACTTGGCGCAGAAGGTACAGCTGTTGGTGCAGCGGTTGGTGATATTCAGATACAGGCTGTTGCGGATTGCGTAGGCGATCTTGGTGCTCTGGTCGATGTCGCCGATGCCGAACAGGCGCCAGGCGTTGAGCGAGGTGATGCGCGCTACGTCCTCGATGGAGAGGCCCTTGACCTCGGCGATCTTCTCGGCGGTGTAGCGTACGTAGGCCGGCTCGTTGCGCTTGCCACGGAATTTCTGGGGAGAGAGGTAGGGGCAGTCGGTTTCGACCAGCAGCTTGTCGATGGAGACCGCCTTGACCACCTCGCGTAACCCGTCGTTCTTGGGGTAGGTGACCGGCCCGGCGATAGAGATGTAGAAACCGAGCTCGAGGCACTGCTTCGCGAAGGCGACATCGCCGCTGAAGCAGTGCAGCACCCCGCGCAGCTTCTCCCGCTTGAATTCACGCAGGATCGCCAGCACGTCGTCGTGGGCGTCGCGGTCATGCACGATCACCGGCAGCTCGAGTTCACAGGCGAGCTGCAGCTGGGCGCGGAAGGCGCGGCGCTGGTCGTCGCGTGGTGAGCGGTCGCGGTAGAAGTCGAGGCCGATCTCGCCGATCGCCACCACCTTGTCTTCCCGGGCCAACGTGCGCAGCTCGTCGAGCAGGGTGTCGTTGACAGTTGTCGCGTCGTGCGGGTGGACGCCAACGGCGGCGTAGACCTGCGGGTACTGCGCGGCCAGCGCGACGCTTGCCTTTGAACTGGTTAGGTCGCAGCCGATGGTGAGGATGTGGCTGATGCCGTTCTCGAGCGCACGGGCGACCAGCTGCGGCTGCTCGTCGCCAAACTGCGTGCTGTCGAGGTGGGCGTGGCTATCGACCAGTTGCGGGAGTTGGGACATCTGTAAAACCTCTTGCGAAACGTTCCGGGGCGCTCGGATGACTGACAAAGGTGCCCTGGGGAAGTAGTTTTATAGTTTCAGGGAAAATCAAAAAGGAAACCGTAACCATTGTCTCACGCAAAGGCGCAAAGACGCAAAGGTAAGGCATCAAATCTCTATGGTCGAGGTTTTCTTTGCGGGCTTTGCGCCTTTGCGTGAGACATCAGTTTTAAGGGTTTACGAATAACATGGGGCGCCTGGTGGCGCCCCTGTTGTGTGTAACTCGGGTTGTCGCGTTGTGGCCGGTTACTCGGTCTCGATGCGTGGGAACAGCGGCTTGGCCTTGGCGATGGCGGTGCCGGCGGCCAGCTGTCCCCAGCCGTCCTGTCCGTCGAGCTGGGTCTGCTCGGGATCGCAGCCGAGGATCGCGAGCATCGCCTTGCCGGTGTCGGGCATGAACGGTGCCACCAGCAGTGCGATCAGGCGCTGCGCCTCCATGAGGTTGTACATCACCGTACCGAGCCGCCCCTTGAGGTTCTCGTCCTTGGCCAGCGACCAGGGCGCGGTGTCGTCGATGTACTTGTTGCCGGCACGTACCAGCTCCCAGATGGTCTGCAGCGCCTTGTTGAAGGCGAGATCGGTCATCTGCTGGTCGACGGTCTCCAGGGCGGAGGGGAAGCGCGCCTTGAACTCGGCGTCGAATTCCCCTTCTTCGCTGGCATCCGGCAATGCGCCACCGAAGTACTTGTTGACCATGGCGCTGGTGCGGCTGATCAGGTTGCCGAGGTCGTTGGCCAGATCGGAGTTGATGCGGTGCACCAGGGCGGTGTGCGAGAAGTCGCCGTCGAGTCCGAAGGGGACCTCGCGCAGCAAAAAGTAGCGGATCGCGTCGACCCCGTACTTGTCGACCAGCATGTTCGGCTCGACCACGTTGCGCAGGCTCTTGCTCATCTTCTGCCCCTCGACGGTCCACCAGCCGTGGGCGAAGACCTTCTTCGGCAGCGGCAGGCCCGCGGCGAGCAGGAAGGTCGGCCAGTAGACGGCGTGGAAGCGCAGGATGTCCTTGCCGATGACGTGCACGTCGGCTGGCCAGAACTTCTCGTAGTTACCCTCCTCGTCGCCGGGGAAGCCGAGCGCCGAGATGTAGTTGGTGAGCGCGTCGAACCAGACATACAGCACGTGCTTGTCGTTGTTCGGTACCGGGATGCCCCAGGAGAAGGTGGTGCGCGAAATGGAAAGGTCGCGCAGGCCATCGCGCACGAAGCTTAAGATCTCGTTGCGGCGGCTGCGCGGCTGGATGAAGTCGGGGTTCTCCTCGATATGTTTGAGCAGCTCGTCCTGGTACTTGCTCATGCGGAAGAAGTACGACTCCTCCTTGAGCTTGTCGGTCGGGCGGCCGCAGTCGGGGCAGTTGCCGTCCATCAGTTGGGTCTCGGTCCAGAAGGTCTCGCACGGGGTGCAGTACCAGTCCTCATACTCGCCGAGGTAGATGTCCCCCTTGGCCTCGATGGTGGTGAACATCTCGCGCACCGCGCGTTTGTGGCGCTGCTGGGTGGTGCGGATGAAGTCGTTGTGCGAGGTGTTGAGCTTCTCCCACAGCCCCTGGAAGCGCTTGACCACGCGATCGGCGAGCTCCTCGGGGGTCTCCCCTTGCGACTGGGCGGCCTTCTCGACCTTCTGGCCATGTTCGTCGGTGCCGGTGAGGAAAAACACCTCGTAGCCGCGGGCGCGCTTGTAACGGGCCAGCACGTCGCAGGCCAGGGTGGTGTAGGCGTGGCCGATGTGCGGTACGTCGTTGACGTAGTAGATCGGGGTGGTGAGATAAAAGGTCTTGCTCATAACGGCTCCTGCAAACATTTCAACAGATGAATAAAATAGTTCAAATCGACTGAATTAGCTGTTGTTGTCCGGTTTCGATGGCCCTTGGCCGCCCGGGTTCGCTCCTTCTCCCTGGCCGCCCGGCTTCTTCTTGCGCCGCCGGCGTGGCCGCCGCCGTTTCTTGCGTTCGCCGTCGGCCGGCGGGGTTTGCCCCTGGTCGCGTTCCGGGCGCTTGCCGGGCGTCTCGGTGGTGGACTGTTGCTCTTTACTCTCGGGCTTGCCGGCTTCGCTTTTACCCCCCTCGCCGGACTCCTGCTTGCGCCTGTTGGGGCGGGAGGGCCTGTTCCGTGGTCCCCTGTCGCGTCGCTCGCCCTTTTGAGCTCGGTCGTTCTTTTCGCCCTTGTCTGTGCTTTCGGCTTTCTGCGTACCGCCCCCCTGAGACGGCTGCTCGAGCTTGGCGGCGCGGATCTCGTCGGCGGTAACCACCTCGGTCTCGTTGTCGGCGTGGCGGATGGTGACCTGCTGGCGCAGCACGTCGATCTGCGTGACCTCGACAGTCTCATCCTCGAGTTTGACCTTGCGGCCGCACTTGGGGAGCCCCTTCTTCAGGCTACAGTAGGTCTCGTACTCGTAGCCGAGGCAGCAGAGCAGGCGTCCGCACTGGCCGCTGATCTTGCTCGGATTAAGCGCAAGCCCCTGTTCCTTGGCCATTTTCACCGATACCGGCTCGAACTCGCGCAGAAACGAGCAGCAGCAGAGTTCGCGGCCGCAGACGCCGATGCCGCCGATCAGCTTGGCTTCGTCGCGTACGCCGATCTGGCGCATCTCGATGCGGGTGTGGAAGTGATGGGCGAGGTCCTTGACCAGCTCGCGGAAGTCAACGCGGCCGTCGGCGGTGAAGTAGAAGATGATCTTCGAGCCGTCGAACAGATACTCGGCGCGCACCAGCTTCATCTCCATGTTACGCTCGCCGACCCGTTGGCGGCAGAAGCGCAACGCCTCCGCTTCGCGGGTGGCGTGGCGCTGGGCCGACTCGAGGTCCTTGTCGGTGGCGATGCGCAGCACGCCCTTGAGCCCGTCGGGAGTCTTGGCGCGGGGCGTCTCGCGAGGGGTGAGCACCACCGTGCCGAGGGCGCGGCCGCGGTCGGTCTCGACCACCACCTGGGTGCCGTTGTCGAGCCCGAAGCCGCGTGCGTCGAAGTCGTAGAGCTTGCCGGCGTCGCGGAACTTGATGGCGACGATGCGCACCTGCGCCTCGCTCTCCACCGGTTTTTCGGGCGCGGCGGTTTCCGCTGCAGACTCGGGTGTGGTTTCGCTCGCTGCGGGCGTGTCGTTCCGGGTCTCCTGCGGCGCGCTGTCGCTGGTGTCGGACGCGCTCGTTTCCGGTGCTGGTGACGGCGTGGTGTCGCTGCTCTCCGCGGCCTTGGGGGTGTCGGGCGCGTCGGTGTCGTGGGTCGGTTTATCGCTGGTTTCTGTGTCCATAGTGGATATCAGCCATATCAGGCGGCGAGGCGCATCAGCAGCACCTCGATCGCGAGTTGTGAGTTGACGTTACGCTCCAGGTGCCGTCGGCATTCGATGACGGCCTCGAGCTTGCGCAGCAGCGCGGTGACGTTGTGTCGACCGGCCTCGCGGCGGATTTTTTCCATCAGGTCGATATTGACCAGTTCCTGCTCCGGGCGCGCATGGGCGAACAGCAGCAGGTCGCGGTAGAAGGCGAGCAGCAGCTCGAGCACGTCGGGCAGGCTCTCCTTGTCGTCGTTGAGCTGTTTGGCCAGCTCGAACAGCGGCAGCACGCTCCCCGCGGAGAGCGCGGTGACCCGCTTGAGCAGCTCGCGACGCTGCTCGATGAAGAACTCGCGATCGCGGCCGAGGGCCTTCTTGAAGCTCCCCTCGGCGAGGGTGGCGAGCAGGTGCCCCTCGGTGTCGTCGAGACCGAGTTTCTCGGTCAACGCCTGCTTGAGCTTCTCCAGCGGCAGGTGGCCGAACTGCAACCGCTGGCAGCGCGAGCGGATGGTCGACAACAGCCTCTCCGGCTGGTGGGTCATGAGGATGAACAGTGACGCGCCGTTCGGCTCCTCGAGGGTCTTGAGCAGCGCGTTGCCGGCGGCCTGGTTCATCCGCTCCGCACCGACGATCAGCGCGATCTTGCGCGGCGCCTCGAGCGGGCGCAATGCCATCTCCCGTTGCAGCTCCCGGACCTGTTCGATCTTGATGAACTTGCCGTCGGCCTCGAGCAGGTGCAGGTCGGGGTGGTTGTGGTGGTCGACCTTGCGGCACGCCGGGCAGTCGCCGCAGCCGTCCCCGTCGGCACAGAAGACCATGCGCGCCAGCGCCTGGGCCATCAATTCCTTACCGACCCCATCGGGGCCTTCGAAGAGGTAGGCCTGGGCGAGCCGGTTACTCTTGACCGCGCGGCGCAGGATATCCTTCTGCCGCTCATGGCCAAGAATCCGCGCGAAGGTCATGCCGTAACTCCCAGCCATGGAGCGACCGCGTGCCGGATGCGCGTCGCGACCTCGTCGATGTCGCCGTCGGCCGGTACCACCCGGAAGCGGTCATGGCTTCGGGCCAGGGTCAGGTAGCCATCGCGCACCCGCTGGTGGAAGGCGAGCGCTTCCTGTTCGAAGCGTCCCTCGTCTTCGCTGCTGTCCGAGTTGCGCGAGATCGCCCGCGCCAGCCCGGTTTCGAGCGGCAGGTCGAGCAGCAGTGTCAGGTCGGGGACCAGGCCGTCGGTTGCCTCCCGGTTGAGGTGCTCGATCTGTTCGATATCGAGGCCGCGGCCATACCCCTGGTAGGCGACGGTCGCGTCACTGAAGCGGTCGCACAGGACAACTTCGCCCCGCTCAAGGGCGGGGCGGACGACGTCGGCCAGGTGCTGGGCGCGCGCGGCCGCGTAGAGAAACAGCTCGGTCTTGGAGTCCATCCCCGCCGAGGAAGGGTCGAGCAGGATCTGGCGAATCGCGTCGCTGATCGGGCAGCCGCCCGGTTCGCGCGTGACGCAGACCTGCAGCCCCTGGCGGCTCAGGTGGTCAGCGAGCAGGCGCAACTGGGTCGATTTGCCGCACCCCTCGGTGCCCTCAAAGGTGATGAATCGAGACATGAGCCTTATCCGCACGAGTAAAATCAAAACAGTATAGGGAAGGGGGGGCTGGGGAATCAAGGGTAAATGGTTGTTCGGGGCCTGTAAATATTGATATACTCCCGGCGACCAAAACGGGGCCGTACCTTTGATGCGCTCCACGGGAGAACAATATGGCCGAAAATCGCGACCTGAGTGCGCTGCAGCAACTGCTGGGGCGGGAGTTTGAACGTCCGGATCTGCTGGAGCGGGCACTGACGCACAAGTCGTGGAGCAATGAGCACCCACACAGCCCGGACAACAACGAGAGGCTCGAATTCCTGGGCGACGCGGTGCTCGACCTGGTGATCGGTCATGAGCTGTTCGCCGTCCCCGATCGACTCGATGAGGGCGTCTTGACGCGTGTGCGCGCCGAGCTGGTCAGCGAGAAGGGGCTGGCGCTGGTCGCGCGCGAGATGACACTGGGAGACTACCTGCGCCTCGGGCGCGGCGAGCGACTCAACGGCGGCGCCGACAAGGACAGCCTGCTCTCGAACACCCTCGAGGCGCTGCTCGGCGCGCTGTTCCTGGATGGCGGCTACGAGACGGCGGCCGCGGCGATCCGCAGGCTGTTTGGTGCGCACCTTGCGCGGGCGCTGCAGCACCGTGAAGGGCAGGATTTCAAGAGCCGGCTGCAGGAGCTGCTGCAGGCAAAGCATGGCGCGGCGCCCCACTACAGAGAGTTGCAGGTCGAGGGGCCGCCCCACGCGCGGTGCTACACGGTGGCGCTCGAGTTCCGTGGTGAACTGCTCGCCGAGGGGCAGGGGCGCAGCAAGAAGGAGGCGGAGCAGGCGGCTGCGCGCCAGGCCTTCGAACAGTTTGATGCCTGACCGTTTGCCTGATTCGCGGCGTATTTACCCGATTTTTCTCGAAAACGGTGGCTGCGATGAACGCTGCAGTTACTGCGCCCAGCAGCGCTCGGCGCGCGGCACCGGGATCGACCCGGCGGCGGTGGCCAGGCGCCTCGAGGCGATGCTGCCGCAACAGGGTGGCGGTGAGATCGCCTTTTACGGCGGTTCGTTCACGCGGCTGCCGGTTTCGCTGCAGGAGGCACTGCTCGAGTTTGCCACCGCGCAGGTTCAGGCTGGTCGCGCCGATGCTATCCGCATCTCGACCCGTCCCGATGCTCTCGATAGTGCCGCACTGAAGCGCCTTGCGGCGGCCGCGGTGTGCACCGTCGAGCTTGGCTGCCAGTCATTCAGTCCGCAGGTGCTAGCGGCCTGCAATCGCAACTATGCGCCGAGCTGTGTCGCCGAGTCTGTGGCCGCGCTGCGCGATCAGCGGCTGCGGGTCGGCCTGCAGCTGATGCCCGGGCTGCCCGGCGGCGATGCTTGCGAGGCGTTCGACTCCCTGGCGCAGGCGCTGGCACTGCACCCTGATTTTCTACGCATCTACCCGGCGCTGGTGCTGAGCGGCACGCCGCTGGCGGCAGCGTGGCAACGGGGCGACTACCGACCCTGGAGCCTGAGCCGGACGATCCGTGACGGAGCGCAGCTGTTGGCGCGCGCCCACGCTGACCGGGTGCCGGTGATCCGCTTCGGTCTGCAGATGACGCCGGAGCTCGAGGCGAACCTGCTGGACGGACCTTACCACCCGGCCCTCGGACAGCTGGTTCGGGCACGTCTCTGGTATGAGGCGCTCAAGGGGCTTGCCTGCGGTGCGGCAGATCGTGTCGGCGTGCACCGCGCCGACCTCTCGGATGCGCGCGGCTACCGACGCCGTAATTTACGCAGTTTGCATCGCCTCGGTAGGGGCGAGATCGTAGTTGCCGAGCAGGTGCCGCGCGGCTATTATGGCTGGCGCAACAAACTGTACCAAGTCCCGGGGCTCTTCCCGGCTGGAGAATGATCATCATGACGGACAATAACGCTTCCTTCCATTCGGGGTTTGTCGCCATCATCGGGCGACCGAACGTCGGTAAGTCGACGCTGCTCAACCAGATCCTCGGGCAGAAGATCGCCATTACCTCGAACAAGCCGCAGACCACGCGTAACCGGATCCTCGGCATCCATAACCTCGATGATGCCCAGGTGCTGTTCCTCGACACCCCGGGGATTCACGCGGCCCGCGATCGCTTTAACCGTTACATGGTCGACCAGGCGGTGATGGCCTGTGACGATGTTGATCTGATCCTGTTACTGGTCGAAGCGGGGACCGGGCGCGGTCTCGACAAGCAGATCCTCGATGTGCTCAAGCGCACCCGCACCCGGGTGATGCTGGTGATCAACAAGATCGATACCGTGCCGCGCACCGAGCTGTTACCGCAGCTCGAGGCGTTTTCTCGCCAGTACGAGTTCGCCGAGCTGGTGCCGGTTTCGGCGCAGACCGGCGAGGGGGTGGAACACCTGGTCTCCGCGATCCGCAGCTATCTCCCCGAGGGGCCGCGGCTCTATCCGGAGGAGATGGTCACCGACCTGCCGGAGCGTTTCATCGTTGCCGAGATGATCCGCGAGAAGATCTTCCGTATGACCAGCAAGGAGGTCCCGTACGGGATCGCGGTGCAGGTCGAGACCTTCGAGGAGAAGCCGGAGAAGAACCTGGTGGTGATCGGTGCGGTGGTGCATGTCGAGAAGGAGACCCACAAGTCGATCATTCTCGGTAAGCAGGGGGCGATGGTCAAGCGGATCGGCAAAGCGGCCCGCGAGGACATCGAGCGGCTGCTCGGTACGCGGGTGTTCCTCGAGATCTTCGTGCGCATCCAGAAGGACTGGACCCGTTCGCCGCACCTGCTGCGCGAGATGGGCTACGAGTAGCCGCCGTCCAGGTCTTTCCGGGGTGGTGATGTTTAACGATTTTTTCAGGTGCCCCGCCGGGCGCCTTCAGGAACCAGAGATATGTCCATTGTAGCCATTGTAGGTCGACCGAATGTCGGCAAGTCGACCCTGTTTAACCGCATCCTCGGTCAGCGCAAGGCGATCGTCGAGGACTATCCCGGCGTTACGCGTGATCGCAACTATGCCGAGGTGACACGCTACGACAAGCCGTTTACCCTGATCGATACCGGTGGTTTCGAGCCCGATACCCGCGAGGAGATCCTCGCCCAGATGCGCACCCAGTCGCAGCTGGCGGTGGAAGACGCCGATGTCATCCTGATGGTGATGGATGGCAAGGAGGGGCTGAATCCGGCCGATCGCGAGGTGGTCGGGGCGCTGCGGCGCAGCGGCAAGCCGGTGCTGTTCGTGGTCAACAAGGTTGACGGCGAGCGGGACGAGGAGATGGCGAGCGAATTTTACGGTCTCGGTATCGACGCCTTTCACACCGTCTCCGCCGAGCATGGGCGCGGGGTCAGGGACCTGCTCGAAGAGCTGATGACGTTGATTCCCGAGCCGACCCGCGACGACCAGGGTTCCGAGGATGTGCGACTGGCGGTGATCGGGCGCCCGAATGTCGGCAAGTCGTCGCTGGTCAACCGGCTGCTCGGTTTCGAGCGGGTGGTGGTCAACCCACTCTCGGGCACCACGCGCGACAGCGTCGACAGCCCCTTCGTCTATAACCAGAAACGCTACCAGCTGATAGATACCGCCGGTATCCGGCGCAAGGGGAAGGTCAGCGTGGTGACCGAGAAGTACAGCGTGGTGCAGGCGCTCAAGGCGATGGACCGGGCCGACGTGGTGCTGGTGCTGGTTGATGCCGAGGAGGGGGTCACCGAGCAGGACCTGACGGTGGCCGGCTACGCGCATGAGAAGGGGCGCGCGGTGGTGCTGGTGGTCAACAAGTGGGACCTGGTGAAAAAGGACGAGCGGACCATGGGCGAGTACGTCAAGCGGATGCGCGAGTCGTTCCGTTTTCTTCCCGATGCGCCGATCGTCTTCGTTTCGGCGTTGTCTGGGCAGCGTGTCAGTCGGATTATGGGTGAGGTCGAGAAGGTGGTTGCCGAGTACCGCAAAAAGGTCCCCACTGCGCAGCTCAACACCGTTCTGCAGGACGCGGTGCTGAGCAAGCCACCGTCGGTGTATCGGGGTAAGCGCTTGAAATTCTTTTATATTACTCAGGCGTTCGATTCTCCGCCGGGATTCGTGGTGTTCGTCAGCGAGCCGGACGGTATCCATTTCAGCTATCAGCGCTACCTGGTCAACAAGCTGCGCGAAGCGTTCGGCTTTGTCGGGGTTCCCGTGCGCCTGCACTTTCGCAAACGGGAACATTGAGGTCGCCCCTGTAACTATCGGAAAAACACTTTACTTGTCCCTGCTCCCGATATATATTAAACCCTATTTAATTCCAAGCTGTTACGAAATTTGATGGGAGCTTCGAACCCCTGTTCCCCGAAGGAATGATATGAGTCTGGTAGGAAACCTTGAGGATCTCGGACTGGGCGAGATCCTTCAGATTGTCAGCCTGAGTCGCAAGTCGGGCGTCCTGACTTTGCAATGTCCTGACAAGTAAGGGAAAATCTACTTCTCCGATGGTCAAGTGACGCGTGCGTGCGTCGATACCCGTCGTGAAAACTTCGGCGAAATGCTCGTAGCTCGCGAGGTCGCGAGTGTCGAGGCGATCTGTGACGCCGTCCAGGTGGTGCTGGCCAGCGACGGGGAGACCTCCCTGGCGCAGGCTCTGGCCGAGAAGCGCGGAGTCGCCCAGGAAAAGGTCGACGGATTGGCCAAGGAGGCGGTCGAAGGGGTCGTCTACAGTTTTTTTGCCTGGGAGGAGGGGACCTTCTCCTTTGCCTTGGGCGAAGATGCCGAGTTGGAAGAGGGGCCGTTTCATCCCCTTCATTTCGTGTTCGCACCGGGTCTCAACCCGCAGTGGCTGGCCATGGAGGGGAGCCGCATCCTCGACGAGAAGCGTCACCGTGGCGAGTCTCCCGATGTGGTTGACGATACCCCGCCGATCGAGGCGCTCCAGGCGCTGATGCCCGGTAAGGCGGCCGCGCCGCCGGCACCGGTCGCGCAGGAGAGCTCTGAAGTTTCAGAAACGGCGCCGCCGCAGGCGGCCCCCGAGGCCCCTGTCGAGCCCCCTGCCGAGGCTCCGGCCGAAACGAGCTCAAGGCTCTATGTCATCGACGATGATGAGGTGACCCGAGGGAGCCTCGCTGAGGTTTTCGACCAGTTTGGCGTGCACAGCGAGTTTTTTGCCGAGGCGCCCGCGTTCCTCGAGGCGTTGGCTCAGACCTCTGCTGGAGTGCAACCGATCGCCGTAATCGACTTGATCATGCCGCGTGCCGATGGCAGTGGTATTCTCGGCGGTCTGGAATTGCTGGAAAATGTCCGCCAGGCCTATCCCGAGCTGGCGGTGGTAATTATCAGCGACCACCCCAACCCCGAGGCGGCGGAAAAGATTCGTGCAATGGGGGTTGCCGACCTGCTGCTGAAACCGAAAAAGAGCGAGGTGCGTACTCCAGAAGGACAGGAGGCGCTTTCCGATCTCGCCGCGACCGTTGTCGCCCGCCTGCAAAGTCTCTCTTCACCCGAATTGGTGGAGAAGCGGGTCGGCTCCGACATGTTCAATCTTGGCGAGGAGATGCGGCTGGAGTTCGGCGACACGGATGCCGACTTCGTCCCGGCTCGCGGGCCGCAGAGCCCCGGTCTGCATCTGTTGCGCGGCATGCTCGCCGAGCTGCAGAACCCTGCGCTCGGCGGCGGGATCATTCTGTTGGTACTCCGTTTCGCCAGCGAACTGATGAACCGTGCGGTTATTTTTGTTGTCAAGGACGATGCGGTGGCCGGTCTCGGTCAGTTTGGTATCGAGTCGAACGAAGAACCAGCCGACGTGCTGGTGCGCAAGATGAGCATTCCGCGCGACACCGGCTCGGTGTTTGATCGTCTGATCGAGGAGATGTGTGTACAGCGCCTCAAGCTCGGTGATAACGAGTGGGACAACTACCTGCGCAGCCAGCTCGGTGGTGGCGATCCTGCTGAGGTGTTTCTCGGACCGATCATCAGTGAAGGGAAGGTGGTGGCGGTTCTCTATGGTGACAATCTCCCCGAGGCGACGCCGGTCGGTGACACCGAGTCGCTGGAGATCTTCCTGTCGCAGGCCGGGATTGCTATGGAAAAAGCGCTTTTGGAGAGGCGTTTACGCGTTAAATCAGATGATTAATTTTCTTCATCCCCAGGGGGGTACACGTGGCTAAAAAGATTCTCGTTACGGAAGACTCAGCAACCATGCGGGCGCTGATTTCCACGACGCTCCAGGCCCTTGGCGACTTCGAGATCGTCGAGGCGGCCAACGGTTTCGAAGCGTTACGCATGCTCCCCCGCGAAAAGTTCGACCTGGTAATTACCGATATCAACATGCCCGATATTAACGGGCTTGAGCTCGTCAGTTTTATCAAAAAAAATGATCAATACAGCGATATCCCCCTGTTTATTGTGAGCACCGAGGGGAGCGAGCGCGACAAGGAAAAGGGAATGTCCCTCGGGGCGGACGCCTACCTGGTCAAGCCGTTCTCGCCGACCCAGCTCCAGGAGCTGGTCCGCCAATACCTCGGTTAGGAGGCAGCGTTGAGCGAAAACATCTCCTCATCTGCCATTCGCGAGTTTCTTGGCGAAGCCGAAGAGATCTTCGAAAAGCTGAACCTCGACCTGGTCGAGCTGGGCGAGAGGGCCGACAGTGGTGAGTCGGATCCCGATCTGCTCAACAGCATCTTTCGTGGAGCCCACTCGCTCAAGGGGCTTGCCGGCATGTTCGGGTTTACCGACATCGGTGAACTCTCCCACCATATGGAAAACCTGCTCGACAGCCTGCGTCTGGGCAAGGTTCCCCTCAACGAAATCCTGGTCGAAACCCTGTTCGAATCGCTCGAATCCCTGACTCGTCTGGTACATGGCAAAGGGGAGAAGATCGAGTTCACCCTCGAAATTGCGCCGTTGATCACCAAGATATCCGGCGTCCTCCAGGGGGGCGGTAGCGATAACCGGGGCGACCTGCTTGCCAATGCCAACATCGATGACGCGATCCTGTCGGTGCTGACCGAGTTCGAAGAGCACCGTCTGCTCGAGAACCTGAAGCAGGGGCGCAACCTGCTCAAGGTCAAGGCGGTTTTCGCACTGGAGAGCTTCGATAAAGAACTCGCCGAGATGACCGCTTCGATAAAGAAGGAGGGGGAGGTGATATCGACCCTTCCTTCCTCGTCGGTCGACATCAGCGAGGGGATTGCCTTCGAGCTGTTGGTCGGTACGACCAAAAGTTCAGAGCAGATTGCTGCGTTGCTCGGCGAAACGAAGGTCGAGGTCGAAGAGATCTCGGCCGGCACTCCCCGTGCTGTTACGGAGGAGGCCCCCGAGCAGTCCGCTGCCGTGGCTCAGATCGGCGACGAGCAGACCGGTTCGTTGCGTTCGATCAGCCGTATGGTACGTGTCGATATCGAGAAGCTCGACAGCCTGATGAATATCGTCGGTGAACTGGTCCTGGCCAAGGCAGCGATCGGTGATGTCGGGGAGAGGCTCAAGACCCTCGGTAACGTTGAGCTTGGCGCCGACCTGCAGAAGGCGACCCGTATTCTGGAACGGCGACTCGAGGAGTTGCAGAAGGGAGTCATGGATGTACGCATGGTCCCGGTCAGTCAGCTGTTCGACAAGTTGACCCGTATTGTTCGGCGTGTTTCGAGCGAGTCGGGGAAGAAGGTCTCCCTGGAGATCGTCGGTGCCGACACCGAACTCGACAAGCTGATTGTCGAGGAACTCTCCGACCCACTGGTACATATCATCCGCAACAGTATCGATCACGGCGTCGAGTCTTCGTCCGAGCGGAGTGCCGCGGGCAAGTCGGAGAAAGGCTCGATTGCGCTCAAGGCCTATCAGAAGGGGAATCATGTCGTGATCGAGGTCTCCGATGATGGCCGCGGCATTGACCCCGACAAGGTACGGGAGAAGGCGATCGCCAAGAAGCTGATCGACAAGAACATTGAGCTGAGCAAGGAGGAGATCATCGACCTGATCTTCCTGCCCGGTTTCTCCACCCAGGAGGAGGTCAGTGACCTCTCGGGCCGAGGGGTCGGTATGGACGTGGTCAAGAACAACATCGCGTCGCTCTCGGGGATGATCGAAATCGACACCGAGAAAGGCGCCGGCACCCGTATCTCCCTGACCCTGCCGATCACCCTGGCGATTATCAAGGCGCTGGTCATCGAGGTGTGTAATAAGACCTATGCGGTGCCGATTAACTCTGTACTCGAGACCCTGATGATCGAGTCGTCGGCGATTCGCACCATCGAGCGGCGCGAGGTGATCGAGCTGAGGGAGCAGACCCTGCCACTGATCCGGCTCGGCAAGGTGTTCGATCTTCCGGGCGGCAACGTCAAACAGGAAAACTATTTTGTCGTCGTGGTCGGACTTGCTGACAAGCGGGTCGGGCTGCTGGTCGACGAGCTGATGGGCCAGCAGGACGTGGTTATCAAGTCGCTCGGCGAGGCGCTCAACTTTATCAAGGGATTCGCCGGTGCGGCCGACCTCGGTAAGCAGAAAACCATCCTGGTGCTGGATGTCGGTGGCCTGATCACTGAGGCCTTGAGGGGAGAAGCGTCGTCTTATGTATGAGAGCTTCTTCGGGCTGAACGAACGGCCTTTCAGCAAGACCCCCGACCCCCGCTATCTGTATATGAGCAAGGGGCATCGTGAGGCCTTTGCGCGCCTGCTCTATGCCGTCGAGGAACGTGATCTGATTCTGCTCACCGGCGATATCGGCTGTGGCAAGACCACCCTGTCGCGCAAACTGATGGATGAGCTGGATGACGACGGTTACCGGATTATCCTGTTCGTTAACCCCAGACTGACGCCGATGGAGTTCTTGCGTGGACTGGCACTGCGTCTTGGCGTTGTGGAGCCATCGCAGGGCAAGACCGACCTCTTGGAGCAGATCGGTGAAGCACTGTATGTTTTTTACCAGCGCGGCATCTGCCCGGTGCTGGTTATCGACGAAGCGCAGCTGGTGCCGCACAAGGAGACCTTCGATGAGATCCGACTGTTGACCAACTATCAGCTGGACGACCAGAACCTTATCAGCGTCGTGTTGATGGGGCAGCCCGAGTTGCGTAAACGGCTGGCACACCCGGTCTACGAGCCGTTGCGACAACGCGTCGGGATGCAGTACGACCTGCGCCCGTTGTCGCTCGAGGAAACGTCGGAGTACCTCGAGTTCCGGGTCGCGACAGCTGGAGGTACTCCGGTACTGTTTTCACCTGAGGCGGTAACCCTGGTCCACGAGTATTCGGGGGGAATCCCGCGTAAAATCAACCATGCGGCGTCCCTGGCGCTTCTCGAGGCCTTCGGTCGGGAAATCCCTGTGATCAGTGCCGAGATTCTCGAAGCGGTTATGGAAGAACTGGTTCTGACGCGCTAACCATGAGGCGGACTGATGCTTAACCTTTCCGATATTCGAAAAAAAGCCCGCAAGGGCAAAAAAGGTAAACCGGCAGCGGAAGGTGAGATTGTCCCGGACCAAGGGTTAGAAGCCCCCGTAGAGAATACGGAGGGGGATGAAGAGGTCCTGGTCGAGGGGGAACTGCTCGATGAGAGCGAGTTGACTGTTGAGGAACTTGAAGAGCTGCGTGCCCTTGAGGAAGCCGTTGCCGCTGAAGAAAAGGCCGAACTTGAGGACGAATCAGGAAGCCAGCTCTCGGCGGATCTACTGAATGAGTTGCAGGCGCTTGAAGAAACGAGCATGGTGCCCGCTGCTGACGAGGTTGCATCGACGGTTGCCTCCACGGATCAGACGACAAGTAAGCCGGATGAACTGCCGCATGCGCCAGGGGAAAGGCAGAGGCCTGCTGCGGAGACCTTTCTCTCGGCAGAGGAATTGTCGGGACTTGAGCTGACTGAGAGCGTTTTAAAACAGCAGCCAGTCCAACAACAGCCGCCGACTGTTGAGGAGAAGGTTTCTGAGAAGTCGGAACCGCAGCACTATGATGATCCGCTGGAAGCGTTGTTCAACTTCCGTGGTGATGTCGATTTTGCCACCGAGGAGGACTATTTCCAGGGGCTGGTCGGCGAGTCGCTTAAAGTCGATGATGATCTGCGGCAGATGCTCTCATTCTCCCTGGGGGATGAGGAGTACATGATCGACATCTGCGATGTCCGTGAGATCATCAAGATGCGCGAGGTCACGGATATCCCTCGTGCACCGTATTTTATCCTCGGGATCATCTCCCTGCGTGGCAGTATCATACCGGTCTTTGATCTGAAGAAGCGTTTGAAACTGGGTTCCGTCGAGGAATCTCCCGATGTGCGCATTGTCGTCTGTCAAAAAGGTGAATTAACGGTAGGCTTAATGGTTGAAAGGATCAATCAGGTGGTGCGCCTGCCCCTCAAGAACATTGAGTCGACCCCGGCGATTCTGTCCGGTCTTGATCGTGATCTTGTCGAGGGGGTTGGACGTCATCAGGGAAAAATGATGATCTTACTTGATCTTCCGAGTGTAATGGACGCCGAACTTTTCTAGGGGAGTGGCTATGTCGAAGAAAAAAATCCTTGTGGTGGAAGACGAAGAGAGTTTGTTGAAACTCGAGAGCATTTTGCTGACCTCGAAGGGCTATGATGTACAGGGGGCGACCAATGGTCAGGAGGCTCTCGACCTGCTTCCCGAGGTTCAGCCCGACCTGATCCTGCTCGACATCATGTTGCCGAATATCGACGGGTTCGAGGTCTGTCGACGGATCAAGGAGGACCCGGAAACCCGCCATATCCCCGTGATCATGTTGACGGCCAAAAAGAGTCGCGAAGATATGGCAAAGGGGCACGAAGTCGGGGCGGACTGGTACATTACCAAGCCGTTCAAATCGGCCAATGTGGTCGAAACTATCCAAAGGTTTCTCAATAAATAATGAGTGACAAGACCGACAAACAGACCAGGCTTGAAAAGGGCCGCAAGGAGATTCAGCTTGCCTGTTTCCGCATCGGGACCGAACTTTACGGCCTCGACATCATGCGGATACGTGAGATCATTCGTCCCCAGAAGCTGACCGCAGTGCCCCGGGCCCCGACGTTTATCGAGGGGGTCATCAACCTGCGTGGGGTGGTGATTCCGGTGGTCGACATGCGACGTCGCTTCGGTCAGGAAATCCCCCCTGAGAACCGCCATAACCGGGTTATCATCTGCAATGTTATTGGTAAGATCCTCGGGTTGATGGTGGATGAGGTGGTTGAGGTGCGGCGCTATACCCGAGACGATGTTCAGCCGGCCCCGCAGTTTTTGAAAGGACCGGGCGCCGAATTTTTCCTCGGCGTCTGTCGTCGCGACGACGAACTGATCATGGTGCTCGATCTGGAGAAGATTCTCTCCACCCAAGAGCAGATCGATTTAGAAAAAGTATCCTGAGTGGTTTCACCTAAGCAGTAGATTCAATGAGAACGGAAGGAATGATGATCGTTAGTTGTCCGGATTGTACCGCCAAAATGCAGATCAAGTTTGATCGCGAGCGTCTCAAGGGAAAGCGCGTTACCATCCGTTGTGCCAAATGTCGACACGTGTTCAAGACTGAAATTGCTGCACCGGCGGTTACCAACACTGGTGACGCTGGCAAGGACCTGCGTGTGCTTGTCGCGCATAGCGATAGTGAGTTGTGTGAGGCGGTTGCCAGCATTCTTACGCGTGAGGGTATCTCCTTTAACGTTTGTCATGATGGGACAAGTGCCCTGCAAAATCTTGACAGCCAGCGTCCCCAGGTGGCGCTGATGGATGTCGCTCTCCCCGGGCTCTATGGCTTTGAAGTCGTCGACAAGGTGCGTCAGCGCCCTGGACTGGAGGATGTCAAGATTATCCTGTTGTCTTCGGTGTATAACAAGCTGGCCTATAAACGGACGCCGTCGAATCTCTATGGCGCCGATGATTATCTTGAAAAGCATCACATCTCGGACAAGTTGGTATCCAAGATCAAGCGCCTGGCTGCCGGCGAACCGGCTTCAGAGGACGCTGCACCCGAAGCCCCTGAACCCCCT
This sequence comes from Desulfuromonas sp., assembly GCA_002869605.1. The sequence continues at coordinate 21,398 of PKUI01000033.1, forward strand.
GCCTCGGAACAAGGTGATGAGTTCCGCGAGGAGATGAATGATAAGATCCGCGCTGCCGACGAGAAAGAGACCCAATCGCAGGCGGGGTCGGTCGATTTGGAAAAGGCCCAACGGCTGGCGCGCATCATTGTCTCGGACATCGCCCTCTACAATCAGGACAAGGTCGAATCCGGGGTGCAGGACGGGAGCTTTTACGAGCTTCTCCAGGACGAAATTGCCGAGGGCCGTCGTCTGTACGAATCGCGCGTTGCCGAAGAGATTCGTGCGCAAGGCGATTTCCTCGCTGAAGCGTTTGAAAACTTCATAGCGCGACGCAAGCAAGAATAGCGTCAAGCGATCAGGGTTGTCATGAGCGACTTTTCTCTACCAAAAGTAAAAGAATTGCTGTACTCCAACGAAGAGGAGCAACGCCTGCAAGGTGTGCGGATGTTGCGCCAGGCTCCGACGGGTGAGGATCTCGATGGCCTGTTCGTCGGCTTGGGGGACACTTCCTGGCGGGTACGCAAGGAAGCCGTGGAAGCCTTTATGTTGCGACCACGTTCAGTCGAGACAATCGAGCGCGTTGCCAAGCAGCTTTACTCGGAAGAGAATGCCGGCCTGCGTAACGCGGCAATGGAGATTCTGGTCCGTCTGGGACGTCAGTCGCTGGAGATGTTGCACGCGGAGGTGAAAAGCGAGGATCACGATGTGCGCAAGTTCGCCGTCGATATCCTCGGAGAGATCGGCGATGCCGAGAGTATCCCCTGTCTGACTGAAGCCCTCTTGGACAACGACGAAAATGTTCGTAATGCCGCAGCGGAGAACCTCGGCAAGCTGCGTGCTGCCAAGGCTGTGCCTGCTCTGCTCGATGCCATGGAGCTGCCCGATGTCTGGTTCCGTTTCACGATTCTTGAAGCGCTGTCGCGTATCGGTGGGCGGATAGACCTGAACCGACTGCTTGCCTTCAAGTCTGAGCCTTTGCTGCGTAAGGCCCTGTTTGACTGTCTCGGTCACGTTGGTGATGAAAGCGTGGTGCCGGTGCTGGTTGAGGGGTTGGGTGATGAAATGCGTAACGCTCGTGAAGCGGCAGCCCTGGCGTTGGCCAACCTCGGTAAACGCTCTCCCGAACCAGTGCGGACCGCGTTTATGGCAGTGGGAGGGGAAAATCACGGTAAAACGGCCCAGGAATTTATCGCCGAAGGCGACGACAATCTGCGCGGCGCCGGCTTGATGCTGCTCGGCTGGATTGGTGATCCACGCTATGCGACGCCGCTGCTGAATCTTCTGGATGATGATCGCCTAGCGCAGCAGGCCGCTGACGCCTTGATGAGCCTCGGCGCCTCCGGGGTGTCACGTCTGATCAAGGAGAACCTCAAGTCCGACGCGAAGACCCGCGCCATTCTCTGCCAACTGGCAGGTGGAGTCGGTTGCCGCCAGGCGACTGACTTCCTCCTCGCATCAGCCGCAGACCAGGACATGGATGTACGTCTGGCTGCCCTGCAGGCGATCGGTCAGTTGCAGATTGTCGCGGGGGTCGAACAACTTGCCTCGGCGCTGGCCGACGAGAACGAGCAGCTCCGCGATACGGCGACCTCGTCGTTGGCCCAGATCGGGCGCATGCACAGTGACGAAGTGTTAAGCGCGATCTCCACGTACTTCAATGACGATGATGCGTCGTTACGTGTTGCTGCCGTCTCGGTGGTCGGGCATCTCAATTCCTCCGAGATCGAGAAATATCTGCTTAACGGACTCAAGGACGTCGCCTCCGAGGTTCGGGTGGCCGCGGTTCGTTCTATGGGCGTCTATGCGGGGGACGGTCAGCCGCGGGTGCTCCGCTTGGCGCTTACCGATGAAGACCCTGAAGTGCGTGTTCAGGCGGTCGAGATCCTTGGCCGCAGCGATGACGAGGATGTTCTCGAGTCCCTTGGCGTCGCGTTACAGGATGAAGATATCTGGGTACGGGCTGCCGTGTCGCGTGTTCTTGGACGCTTTGGCGTCGAGGCACTCCCGTTGATCCAGGTTGCGGTGAAGGACCCGATTGGGCTGGTGGCGATTGCCGCCATGGAGACGCTATGTGACATCGCTCCGGAGAAGGCTGGCGCCATTCTCGAGTCGGCATTGGATAATGCTGACGAGGAAGTGGTGCGAACCGCGATGCAGTTGTTGGTGCGTAGCGGCCACACAGAACTGTTCATGAAATCGTGTGATCGGTTGCTCAAACATCCGCATCCGATGATTCGCAGATCGTGCATCGAGCACTTGGTCGACCTGGAAGGAAGTGCGGTTCGACCCAGACTTGAGGCTTTGCTGACCAGTGAAGAGGATGAGCAGATCCTGCACCAGGTGCAGGACCTCCTGTCGCTGATGGACCCTGACCGGGAGTAACCCCTGCATGTTGATTTTTACTCCGGATATTCCTATGAGCGAAGATGAGTTTCGCCAGTTCCGGGACTTCGTCTATCAGCACTGTGGTCTGCACTTCACCGAGGACTCCAAGTACCTGCTGGAGAAGCGTCTCGCCAAGCGGCTACAGCATCACAAGATGTCGAACTACAAGGACTACTATTACCTGTTACGTTACGGTCGTGATAAAGAACAGGAACTTGCAGAAGTCATCGATGCACTGACCACCAACGAGACTTACTTCTTCCGTGAGGAATATCAGCTCAAGACCCTCTGCCAGGAAGTCGTCCCCGATATCTGTGCGCGCAAGGAGAAAACCGGAAAAAAAAAGCTGCGTATCTGGAGCGCCGGCTGTTCGTCGGGCGAGGAACCCTATACCCTTGCGATGCTGATGTTGCAGCAGAGTGCCCTGCAGGGGTGGGATATAGAAGTTATCGGTACCGATATCAGCCATCGCGTGCTGAATATCGCCCGCAAGGGGGTCTATTCAGCGGCTTCTTTCCGGACCACGGAACAGGCCTACCTTGATCGCTTTTTTACCCCTTTTGAGAACGATAAATATCGGATCAACGATGAGGTGCGTGACCTGGTAACCATCAGTCATCTCAACCTGTTCGATACGCAGCGTGTGGCACTGATCGGCAAGATGGACGTGATCCTGTGCCGCAACGTGATTATCTATTTTGACCAGGCGGCAAAAAAGAGGGTGGTCCAGAACTTTTATGACCGGCTCCGTCCGGAGGGGTTCCTGCTCCTGGGCCATTCCGAATCACTGATGAATATCAGTACCTCTTTTGCCTTGCGCCATTTCCTCAACGATATGGTCTATCAACGCCCGGCTGATGCGCCCCTTTTCTCGGGAGGGGAGCTATGAGCAGCAGTACCCTTCGCGTGCTCGTGGTTGACGATTCGGCCTTTAACCGACGCACCATCACCCGTATCATCGAAGAGATCCCCGGCGTCAGGGTCGCAGACTACGCGACGGACGGCGAAGAGGCTCTGCGCAAGGTCTTCGACCTCAAGCCGGATCTGATTACCCTCGACCTTGAAATGCCGCGCATGGATGGATTTACCTTTCTGCGGATTGTGATGCAGAACCGTCCGACACCGGTCATCGTGGTGTCTGCACGCTCTGAGGATGAGAACGTCTTTAAGGCTCTCGAGTTCGGGGCTATTGACTTTGTCGCCAAGCCTGCGGGGCGAATCAGTCCTGAACTTTCAAATATTCGCGACGACCTGGTGCGCAAGGTCGAGTCGATTGCCGGCGCCGACCTGAGCAAGGTCGTGCAGCGAAAGAGTGCAGCAACGACGACCCCTGATGCGTCGCTGCAGGAATCCCTGGCTGATGGGGATAAACCCCTCCATGAGGGGCCCAAGATGGTGGTTATTGGGGCCTCAACCGGTGGGCCTCCGGCTCTGCAGGAGGTCTTGAGCAGTATTGACAGCCGGGTGCCGGCGGCTTTTGCCGTCGCCCAGCATATGCCTCCCGGATTTACCAAGGCCTTTGCCGAACGGCTCAATCGCTACTGTACGCTTGAAATCGTCGAAGCACAGACCGGGGACCTGGTGCAGCCGGGGCGGGTGTTGATTGCTCCGGGGGGACGGAACCTGACCCTGCGCTGGCACGGCAATCAGGTGGTTGCTCATGTGATCGAGCCGGAACCGGGCCAGCGCTATATCCCCTCTGTCGATGTCCTGTTTTTGTCAGCCTGCAAGGTCTATGGCGGGGATGTCCTCGGCGTGGTAATGACCGGCATGGGTAATGACGGGGCACGGGGGGCGAGTGCGATCAGCCAGGCGGGTGGAGAGATTATCGCCGAGTCTCAGGATACCAGTGTTGTCTTCGGGATGCCCAAGGAGGCGATCAACGCAGTTCCCAAAGCCGCCGTCTATCCGTTGAATGACATCGGCGACCAGATTAGTCAACGTTATAAGTAGTGGTGAGAGAAGGGTGGATATTTTCGCCCCGTACTGTTAGGATGAGTTCGTTTGACCACCAATAGCTTCAAGGAGATGATTGATGCCTGAGATGGAAGACGACAAGGGCGGCCCCAAAAAGGTAGAAGAGTTTCTTCACCTGTTTAAAAAAGGCGCCGAGTTCACTCAGGACCTGCTCAAGGAGAACGAGCGGTTGCGGTTCCAGTTGCTTGAGATCGAGTCCAAGTGTAAGGATGGCGATGGCTCAGGTGGTGACGAGGCGTCTGAAGTTGCCAAGCTCCAGAAGCGCATTGACCAGATGGAGCAGGAAAAAGAAGAGATCCTCGGTCGTATCAAACAGATTGAAGAGGAAAACATCGATTTTGCCAACCGGTATGTCGATATAGAGAACGAGAACAACATGCTCGCCAATCTCTATATCGCTTCGTACCAGCTGCATTCCACGCTCGATTTCAAAGAAGTTCTGCAGATTATCACCGAGATCGTGATCAACCTGATCGGCGCCGAGGAGTTTGCTATTCAGCTGCTCGATGAAAAGGTCAATAAGCTGACGGCAGTTGCAACCGAAGGGATTACGGTCGAGGAGGTTCCGAAGATCGCTCTGGGTGAGGGGATCATTGGTCAGATGGCCAAGACCGGTGAGAACTATTTTGCCGAGGACCTGGAAAACTATCAGAAGGATATGCTGCACCCGATGGTCTGTATCTCGCTCAAGATCAAGGAGCATGTCATCGGCGTGATTTCAATTTACAAGTTGCTGGAACAAAAGGAACGTTTTGCAGATGTCGATTATGAGCTGTTCACGTTGTTGGCCGGTCACGCCGCGACGGCCATCTTCTCGTCCAAGCTCTACTCTGAGTCGGAACGTAAGCTGAATACGATTCAGGGTTTTATTGACCTGATGACTAAATAAAGTTCCGGAGGGATTGTTATGATGTCTACGCCTTCATATAAAGTA
>PKUI01000159.1 GCA_002869605.1 Desulfuromonas sp.
TCTCCTGGCAATTCGACAGGAAGTTCACGCCGCCTTTCACCGGCGGCCGCAATCACCACCTTGGAACCCTCATTAAGGGCCGTGCCTGAGTAGTCGAGGGTGTCGATGGTCGTACGGGTATCGAAATGCAGGTCGGTACGCCAGTCGACCCGCTCCAGCATGTGACGAAAGAACCCTTCGATGTCGTGAAGATCGAGGACCGGTGCATCCTCGCGAGCGGCAATCCAGAGAAACTTGGCGAGCGACAGCTGCCCCTGGCCGAGAATCGCGTGGGCCTGGGTGAGCAGTTCCATCGGCTTGCGTTGCTCGGCATAAGGAACGTAACGTTCGCTACCGATAGCCAACAATAGCGGATGAACCCCTGCGGCATCGACAGCGTGCACCGAAACCACCCCCGGCAGAACATCGGGTATCAATGCTCCGGTCAACTCGTGGATAAAGGCGCCAAAGCTGGTGTCCTCCTGGGGCGGGCGGCCAACCGTGGTGAAGGGCCAGACCGCCCCGGGACGATGATAGACCTGTTCAACGGTGAGGACCGGAAAATCGTGTTTTAAAGAATAGTAACCGAGGTGGTCTCCGAACGGGCCTTCCGGGAGGGTCCTTTCCGGATCGAGTGTACCGCTGACGACGAAGTCGGCCTCAGCCGGCATCGGCAAACCGTTTTCCGCCGGCACCATCTCCATCCGTCGCCCACCCAGCAGGCCGGCAAAGGAGAGCTCCGGCATCCCTTCGGGTAACGGCATCACGGCGGCGACGGTCATGCTCGGCGGCCCTCCGACAAACACATTGACACGTAACGGATGACCCTGAGCAAGGGCTTCGGCATGGTGTACGCCGATGCCACGATGGATCTGGTAATGTAACCCCGCTTCACGCTCGGGCTGGTAGTCGTTGCCGGAGATCTGCACCCGATACATGCCGAGGTTCGAGTGACGCCACCCCGGCCTGGACGGCGATTCGGTATAGACCTGGGGGAGGGTGACAAAGGCGCCCCCATCCATGGGCCAGGAGATGAGCTGAGGGAGTTTTGACAGGGTGGTCTGCCGCGCCAGAACCGCAGCGGAGTTCACCTGTTTAGGCAACAGGAAACGTGCCGCGGGTAATGCTGTCAGCGATTTTCCGGGTTGTTTGAGCAGCTCACGCGGATCGAGCTTGAGGGCGACAAAACGCTCAATGGTCGGCAGGGTATCCCTGAACAGGTAACGGGTCCGCTCCAGCGTACCGAACAGGTTCCCAAGCATCGGAAACTGACAGCCCTTGACGTTTTCGAACAGCAGCGCCGGGCCGCCAGCCTGGTAGACGCGCCGCTGAACAGCCCCTACCTCAAGGTTGGCATCAAGTTCATCGGCTATGCGTACCAGTTGGCCGCTACGCTCCAGGTCGGCAATGCACGAGGTAAGATTACGATAACCCATAACAGCTCCCGGACGGTCATGTTAAGTCATCGCATCTTAGCCGACCCCGATAGAGGGTGCAATTGGTGATTTGTCTCGGATCAGGAAACCTGCTGCAGCTTTCGGACGCAGGCACGTGCCGCCAGCTGCAGGCCTTCGCTGATGGCGGGGTAGACTGTCACCGTATCGGCCAGGTCAAAGACACTCATGCCACAACGAATAGCAACCGCCGCCGCCTGGATAACATCGGCAGCACGGTCGCCGAGCATCTGTACCCCCAGCAATCGGCCGTTTTCCCGATCGGCACACACCAGGATCCCGCCATGGCGGCGATCGACGATATGCGCCTTGTCGACCCTCTCGAGATCGAGAAAAGCATCGACAATATCGAGGCTGTTCGGTTGCCAGGAAGGTGTGAAAATTCCGACCACGGCAAATTCCGGGACCGTAAAGACCGCCATCGGCGTCATCCGGTGATCAATGCGGCGATGTTTTTCAGGGTGGAACATATTGTCGACCGCGACCTCCGCCTCGTGGGCCCCGGCAGGGGCAATCAAGGGCCCCCCGGTAATATCTCCGGCAGCCCAGATCCCTTTCACCGAAGTGCCCATCTCTTCATCAACAGCGATGAAGCCCTCCTCGGTGAGAGCGATACCGGCCGTATCGCAACCGAGTCTGTCGGTCGCCGGTGCCGTACCGACCGCAAGTAGCAACTCATGAGCCTGCAGGCAGAACCCTTCATTCTCCCTGCGACCGCAAATCACGACCTGGTCATCTTCTCGGTAAGTCCGTAACGTCTCGACACCAAGCTCGACATGAACCCCTTCCGACTCGAGCAAGGCGTGAAATTTTTCAGAAAGTCGACGATCGAACTCCTTGAGCAGGCGATCATTACGCTCAACAATGGTGACCCTGGTACCGAGGCGGCTGAGCATCTGTCCCATTTCGAGTGCAATCACGCCACCACCCAGAACCAGCAGCGACTCGGGCAGGGTTTTACGCTGCAGAATCGAATGACTGGTCAGGAAACCGGTTTCCTTGAGCCCCGGGATGTTCAGTGTCCGCGGGCGGCCACCCGCCGCCACCAGGAAGCGCTCTGACTGGTAATGCTCACCATTCACGTCAAGCGTATCGGGAGCCACAAAGCGCCCGTGCCCCTTTAGAACCTCTATCCCGGGATAGGCCGCGAGCATCCCTTCATAGTGACTGTTTCTGACACGATCGACCGTAAACCTCTGGTTCTCGAACAACAACTCGAGGTTGATCTCCCCCGAAGTTTCGAGCCCGAAACGCTGCTCGTGACGTACGCATTGATATTCATCGGCACGCGCAATCAGGGTTTTGCTTGGAACACATCCCCAGTTGACACACGTCCCTCCGATTTTGCCCTCTTCTACGATCAGTACCTGGGCACCCTGATCCGCTGCCCGAATCGCTCCGGCAAATGCCGCTGTACCCCCACCGACGATAATCACATCGGCAGGTTTTTTATCCTGCATCATGCCTTACCTTTCCAGGTTGATAGGATATTTTCCTCCAGGTAAGGGTAACCACCCTCTATCACTTTTCTGGCCAGACGATAACTCTGTGCGTCATCGTTACAATAGACAGCCTTCCGCAGGCCCTTGATCCTTCTCCTTGCCTGGCGGCAGAACAGGTCAGCCAGTTCGATATCTTCTTTTTCTGCACGCGCTGCAGCCATCGAAAGGGCAGCTGTCATGGCAAAGATTTCGCCGCCGAAATCGACCAGACGCCCCAACACCATCTGCTTGCGCTGCAATCCGGCCTGATAACGTCCCATCATGTGGAACAGGTCACGCGCCAAACGCTTTGACGCCCTCGAAAGATAGTTGAAATGCCCCTGCAGCTTGTCTGGCACCTTGACCTCGTCGCTGCCAAAAATCGGCAGCCACTGGCGTGGATACCAGCCGGCGTAAAACTTTGCGGCCTTGATCAGATTAGGCTTGCCGCTGGCCGGATCGGCTCCGGAAGCCTTGAGATGTGGGTCGAGGGCTTCTCGAGCGATGAACAGACGCATGATTTCGCTGGTCCCCTCTATGATCATGTTGATGCGTGCATCCCGTAGCAGGCGCTCCATCGGCATCGGCAGTTCTCCGCGGCCCTCCAGTGACTGGGCGGTCTCGTAACCGCGCCCGCCGCGCACCTGCAACGCCGCGTCAACACTTCGCCATAAGGCTTCGCTGCTGTAAAGTTTGGCCATTGCCGCCTCGAGGCGGATATCGGCGGTTTCCTGGTCGGCCATATTCGACGTGAGCCAGGTCATCGCTTCAACGGCGTAGGTGTCGGCTGCAATCTGGGCCAGCTTGGCGGCAACCGCCTCATGATGACCCACTGGTGCTCCCCACTGTTCGCGCTCAACCGACCATTCGCGAGCCATCAGCAGTGCCTGCTTCATAGCCCCGGCACCTGCCGCCGGTAGGGTTAGTCGCCCCGTATTCAGAGTGCGCAACGCCAGGCCAAGGCCCTTACCGACACCGTGCACAATATTTTCTTTCGGCACAAAAACATTCTCGAACTTGAGCAAACCGTTGTTGATGCCCTTCAAACCCATGAAGTCACAGCGGTACTCGGTGGTAAAACCTTCTGCTCCGCGCTCGACAATAAAAGCCGTAATTTCAGTTCGCGAGGCGTCGGGAGCGCTGGTTCGCGCCATCACGATCAGGATGTCGGCGATCGGCCCGTTACTGATCCATAACTTTTCACCGTGAATGACCCAGCCTTTGCCGTCTTCACTTTCCACGGCTGAAGTCTGCATACTCGAGGGATCGGAGCCCACGCCCGGTTCCGTCAGGGCAAAAGCGCTGATCTCACCCTTGGCCAGGCGGGGCAGATACTTCTCTTTCTGCTCCTTCGTACCAAACATCTTCAGTGGCTGCGGCACCCCGATACTCTGGTGTGCGGACAGCAGCACGGCGGTATTGGCGCAATGGCTTGCCACAAGCTGCACGATGCGGTTGTAGTTGACCTGTGACATGCCGAGCCCCCCATATTCCTTGGGGATCTTGATCCCGAACAGCCCCATTTTGGCGAGCCCGCTCAGGACAGACTTGGGTATGTTCTTGGTTTGATCGATTTTGTCGGCATCGACGCTTTTCTCAAGAAAAGCGCGCACCTCCTGCAGCTTTGCGTCACCTTCGGCCTTATCTTCCGGCGCTTGCTCCGGGAAAGGGAAAACCAGCTCGGCGTGCATTTCACCCATAAATAAACGCCCGACAAAACTCGGCTTTTCCCAATCCTTTTCGCGGGCCTGTTCAGCGACTTCCAGAGATTTTTTTTCTGCATCTCGACGTGAGTTCATGGTTTCCCTCCTCAAAAGGTCGTCACATTTCAATATTAATGATAGCAGGTTCACTGCTGCCCGCATCTGCTTTCAAATTTCTTCCTTGAGACAAAAACAGCTTGTTTTTACAGGGCTTTTATGCTAAAGCATGCTGAATACCATGTAAGATTTAATCACTTCGACTGGAGGTCGACATGAAACTTCGCCTCGCCATTCTGGCCGCGTGTGTATTGCTCCTCAGCTCCACCAGTGCCTTCGCCATGATGTACGGTTCTCCCGTGTCGTCAATGTCCGGAGGACACCCCTCCATCGGCCTGGGCTACAATACCCAGAGCTTTGACATTGAGGGCTACCCTATGCAGATGAACCAGAATATCGCCTACATGCAGTTGGCCCTTGGCCTGGGAGGGGGCTGGGAGTTTTATGCTCGAGGCGGCGGCAGCGACATGAAGCTTGAACGAATCGGTGCCAGCAAGGACGAACTTCGTGACACGATGAAGCCATATGTCGGGGGAGGCCTGAACGCACGTATTTACGACGGGCGCGTCCTCGACATTTCTCTCTTCGGGCAGGGGAACTTCTACACCTCTGCTGACTTTGAAGACGAGGATACCGCCACTGCAACAACGTATACTTTAACTGATTTCTGGGATGCCAGTGGTGGGGTTGCTTTTCAGGTCGAAATTGACAAGGCTTTCCTCTATGCCGGCCCCTACTTTTACACCTGGCAAGCGACACTTGAGGCGGGTGGCGCAGAGGTCGACCTCAAACCCAAAAACCAGATCGGCACCATGGTCGGTATTCGCTGGCCCCTTGTTAGCGGCTGGGAGCTAGACATTGAGGGTCAACTCGCCGATAAATACGTTTTCGGTGCGGCACTGAACTACCCCTTCTGATTCAAAATTTATACGTCTAACAAAACGCGGCACACCCTTTGGTGAGCCGCGTTTTTTATTCTTTGGCGACACCCCCATCCCGCCACGCCAGCTCCTGCTTTTCAAGCTCCAGCATGCGATCGCGGAGCTCAGCAGCCTTTTCGAAATCGAGGTCAGCTGCGGCGGCCAGCATCTCCTGCTTCAGATCGGAAATGTTTTTCTCCAGCTCCTTGAGGGTTCCGTATTCGGCGGCGGCTTCAGCAACCCGGTCGAAAGTATCGTCCCTGCTCGACAGATCCTCGAGAATCGAACGTAACGATTTCTGCACCGACACCGGGGTGATGCCGTGCTCCTCATTGTACGCGAGCTGCGCCTCACGGCGCCTCGCGGTTTCATCGAGGCAGGCCTGCATCGACTTCGTTACGTGATCAGCATACATGATCACCCGCCCGTCAAGGTTACGGGCTGCCCGACCGCAGGTCTGGATCAGCGAGCGGGCGCTGCGCAGAAAGCCCTCCTTGTCGGCATCGAGAATTGCCACCAGCGCCACCTCGGGGATATCGAGTCCTTCGCGCAGCAGGTTGATGCCGATCAGGATGTCAAACTCGCCCTTGCGCAGATCACGAATAATCTCCATGCGTGTCACGGTGTCTATATCAGCGTGCAGGTAGTTTACCCGCATGCCGAGTTCGTTAAGATAGTCGGTCAATTCTTCGGCCATGCGTTTGGTCAGGGTCGTCACCAGTACTCGATGGTTTTTAGAAACCGTTTCTCGCAGCGCGTCGATCAGGTCGTCAACCTGTGAAACCGCCGGCTTCACTTCAATCGGTGGATCGATGAGACCGGTAGGACGCACGATCTGCTCAACCACAACACCTTCCGCCTTTTCCAGCTCGTAATCTCCCGGTGTCGCCGAGACATACACAGTCTGCAGATTCTTGGCTTCGAACTCCTCGAACATCAGAGGGCGATTGTCGAGCGCAGACGGCAGACGAAAACCGTAATTGACCAGGGTCTCCTTGCGCGAGCGATCACCGCGGTACATGCCGCCGACCTGGCTGACGCTGACGTGACTCTCGTCGATGAACAGCAGCGCATCGTCGGGAAAGTAATCGAACAGGGTCGCAGGCGGCTCACCGACCTCGCGTCCATCCAGAAAACGCGAATAGTTCTCGATCCCCTGGCAATAGCCCATCTCCTCGATCATTTCGATATCGAACATCGTGCGCTGTTCGATGCGCTGGGCTTCGAGCAGCATTTCCCGTTCGCGGAAGTACTGGATGCGTTCGCGCAGCTCCTCCTGGACCTCCTTGATCGCGCGCTCCAGGGTCGGTCGAGTAGCCACGTAGTGACTCGCCGGAAAGATTGCCGTACTCGTCAGGCGGTCGATCACCTGGCCACGCAGCGGATCAATCTCGCTGATCGCCTCGACCTCGTCACCGAAAAATTCAATACGCAGGGCAAGCTTCTCTTCGTAAGCGGGGAAAACCTCGACCGTGTCACCGCGCACACGGAAAGTGCCGCGATGAAAATCAACATCGTTGCGCTCGTACTGGTTTTCGACCAGGCGCTTAAGCAGCTCGTTGCGATCGAGCTCCATCCCCTCCTCGAGGCGAACCAGCATGCCATAATACGCTTCGGGCGAACCGAGCCCGTAGATACACGACACCGAAGCGACAATCAGTACATCGCGGCGCGACAGCAAGCTGCGCGTGGCACTGTGGCGAAGCTTGTCAATCTCCTCGTTGATTGATGAGTCCTTCTCGATGAAGGTATCGGTGGTCGGGACGTAAGCCTCGGGCTGGTAATAATCGTAGTACGAGACGAAGTACTCGACGGCATTGCCGGGGAACAGTTCTTTAAATTCGCCATAAAGCTGTGCCGCAAGGGTCTTGTTATGGGCCAGGACCAAGGTCGGGCGTTGCACCTGCTGCACAACGTTGGCCATGGTAAAAGTCTTGCCGGAGCCGGTGACCCCAAGCAGAACCTGATGAGGATCGCTGCGTTCGATTCCCGCAACCAGCTCTTCGATGGCCCTGGGTTGATCACCGCACGGTTGATAATTGCTGACTAAATTGAATCGTGCCATTGCTTTTGGTTGACATCCCCGGGTTCAATGTGGTTCATACGGATGCGGAAAAATACTGCCAAGGAGTAGTCCATGACCAGAAAACCTACCTTGCCCTATACGCTACTCTGGAACTGTGGTTTGATCGTAATCGGCTCGATTATCCAGGGCATAGGATTCAAGGCGATTGGCGAACCACACCAGTTCGTACCGGGCGGCATGTACGGTATTTCGTCGTTGATCTATTACCTGTCCGACACGCTTACGCCGGGGCTCTACTACCTGCTGCTCAATATCCCGATGTTCGTGTTCGGCTACCTTTATATCAGTAAACGCTTCCTCGGCTACAGCTTCCTGGCCATGCTCTGCATTACGGCGACCACGCTGGCGGTCGATTTCACCATCGACATCGAGAACCAGCTCTACGCCGCGCTGACCTTCGGAGTTTTTATCGGCGCCGGCGCCGGCATGGTGCTGCGCTCCCTCGGTTCCAACGGCGGGCTCGACGTGGTCGCCATCTACCTCAATCAGAAGTACAACATCGGTATCGGCAAGTTCTACTTCGCCTTTAACTGTGTGTTGTTCAGTTTCAGTTTCGCCACCCTTGACAACGACCTGGTGATCGCCTCGATGATTTCGGTGTTCATTACTTCGGTCACCGTCGATTATTGCCTGTCGATGTTCAATCAGCGCAAGCTCGCCTTCATCATCTCGGAGAAACCCAAAGAGATCGCCAGCCAGACCATGGAGCACCTCAAGATCGGCACCACCATGCTACCCGGGACCGGGGCCTACCGCAACACCCCCAAGACGGTGCTGATGGTGGTGATCAACAATATCCAGCTCAAGCGCCTCGAGGAAATCGTCTTTACCGCTGATCCCTATTCACTGTTCATCGTCGAGAACACCTTCAACGTGCTCGGCTCGACCTTTTCCAGACGCAAAATCTACTGAAACACAAAGGCCGGGCGTGTGCCCGGCCTTTAAAACAACCCTGCCAACATCATCTGCTCAAATGATTACTTGAGTTTCCAACTGGTCCCCTCGGCACTATCGAGCAACAGCACCCCTCGCGCATCGAGATCGTCACGGATCTGGTCACTGCGCGCAAAATCCTTGTTCTTGCGTGCGACCATGCGCTCGTCGATCAATGCCTCGATGATTTCCGGACTCATCCCGGTGCCGACCAACCCAAGCATCTTCTCCCGCTCCAGCCATGCCTCCGCCGGCGTGGTGAACAGGCCGAGAACCTCGCCGAGACGCAGGACCTCGTCGTGCCCGTCCCGTAACACCGCGAGCAGGCCTTTACTCTTTTTGTAGTGTTTCTCGGTAACAATACGATTGAGGCCGCGAACCACCTCGAAAAGGTGGCCGATCGCCAACGCGGTGTTGAAGTCGTCGTCCATCGCCTCGCGAAAACGCCCTTCGATTCCGGTTACAAGCGCGGCCAATTCAGCATGGTTTCCTTTGAGGCCTTCAGCATTCTCAGGAATTTCATCCAGGGCAGCAAGCAGTTTTTCGGCAGCTTCCAGTGATTCGTAGATGCGGCTTAACCCGGCGCCGGCCTCCTTGAGGTTCTGGTCGGAGAAATCGATCGGCGACCGGTAGTGCGCCTGGAGAATGAAGAAACGCACCACCTCGGGGTCAAATTTTTCGAGAATTTCGCGGATAGTAAAGAAATTGCCCAGAGACTTGCTCATCTTCTCGGCGTTGACATTGACGAAGCCGTTATGCAGCCAGTACTTGGCGAACGGCTTGTCGTTAACCGCCTCGCTCTGGGCGATCTCGTTCTCATGGTGCGGGAAGACAAGATCTTTGCCGCCACCATGGATATCGAAGGTTTCACCGAGAAACTTCATGCTCATCGCCGAGCACTCGATGTGCCAACCGGGACGTCCCGGACCCCATGGCGACTCCCAGGCCGGCTCTCCCGGTTTGGCCGCCTTCCACAACGCGAAGTCCATCGGATTCTGCTTCTTTTCTCCCGGCGCGATACGCGCGCCGGCCTGCATCTCGTCCATATTGCGCTTGGAGAGTTTCAGGTAATCGTTGAAGGCATTCACCCTGAAGTAGACATCCCCATCGGAAGCGTACGCCTTATCCTTGGCGATCAGCTTCTCGACAATCTGAACAATCTCGTCGATATGCTCGGTCGCCTTCGGTTCGAAGGTCGGCTTGGCCAGACCAAGCATGTCCATGTCTTCGTCAAAGGCACGGATGAACTCCTCGGCCAGCTCCTGGCTGCCGATGCCACGTTCGTTGGCGCGCGCAATGATCTTGTCATCGACGTCGGTATAGTTGCGCACGTAAGTAACAACGTAGCCGGCAAACCTGAGATAGCGGAACACGATATCGAACACAATGTTGGCGCGTGCATGACCTATATGACAGTAGTCGTAGACCGTCACACCGCACACGTACATACCTACCCGCGGCGGATTGAGAGGTTCAAACGGTTCCTTGCGGCCCGTGAGTGTATTATAGACGCGCAGGGTCATCGCGATGGTTCTCCTTCCATAAATCCGTCCCGAAACAGGGACGCATCAGTCCTAACATAATTCACCCGACAATGTCGAATTGCTTCAAAATCGCCGAGGTTATCTCATCCAGCGGCAACACTTCATGGGCCGCTTCTAGCTCGATAGTAGCCCGCGGCATACCAAAGACCACGCTGCTCTCCTCGTCCTGAGCAATAGTGTGGGCTCCTCCGTCCTTCAGCGCTGCCAGACCCCTGGCACCATCACGTCCGATCCCGGTAAGCAGCACACCGACCACCGCCCTCGGACACTCCGTGGCCAATGACTCGAACAACACATCGACTGAAGGTCGGCAACTGTTCACCGGCGGTTCCGTATTGATCTGAAGCTGTCCATTGCGCAGGCACAGGTGATAGTTACCGGGAGCCACCAGTGCCACTCCCGGTACCAGGCGTTCACCGCCACGGGCCAGGCGGACCGACAACGGACTATCGCGGTCAAGCCATTCGGCGTAACCCGCCATCAGGGAACTCGCCATATGCTGAACGATCAACACACTCAGGCCAAGGCCCGGCGGCAACATGCTCAGGACCTTCATCACCGCCAGAGGCCCTCCGGTTGAGGCACCGATCGCCAGGATGTGGCGCTCATCGACATGCTCACTGGCCCCGGGGAAATTGCCTCGGGCATGAAAACTCAATGCCTCGAGCAGTTTTCTGGCTTCTTCTTCATCGAGAACGGCCTTTTTGCCGACCTTCACAGGGCGCTGAACAATCTGTCGGGCACCGGCTGCACGGGCCAACTCGACGAGGTCCCCCTGAAGGTGGTCAGCCATCACAACGACGGACAATAAATGTCGGGTTCGCATGGAAAGAAGTGGCTCGCCGTCATGCTCCAGGCTTTCCGCAGAGAGCAACACCACATCGGGTTTGCGCACCATCAGCTCGAGGGCCTCCGCGCCGGTTCGCGCTTCTCCCACCACCACAAAGCCCTGCTCTTCAGCGAACAGGTTCTGGATGGCTACACGCACCGTAATGTCGGGGTCAACGACCAGGGCCCGAATCATTTAACCACACCGCTCCTATTTTTCACCCAGCTTTGCCCAGGTATCACGCAAGGTCGTGATACGATTGAACACCCGCTCGCCATCCTGCTGATCGCAGCAGAAGTACCCGACCCGCTCGAACTGAAAATGCTCTCCTGGTTGCGCTGCGTCCAGTAACGGCTCGACCTTGGCCGTCACCATCTGCAAGGAGTCAGAGTTGAGCTGCTCCAGCCAGCGGTCAGCATCTGCGCCGCTACCCGGGTTAGGCACCTTGAACAGGCGATCGTAGAGCCGCACGTCGGCATCGATAGCATGCTCGGCTGAAACCCAGTGAATCGTCCCTTTTACCTTGCGCCCATCGGGGGCGCTGCCGCCGCGGGTCTCGGGGTCGTAACTGCACAACAGCTCAACGACCTCGCCGGTTTGGGGATCGCGTACCAACTCATCACAACGGATAAAGTAGGCAAAACGAAAACGTACTTCACGCCCCGGGGCGAGACGGAAAAACTTCTTCGGGGGATCTTCCATGAAGTCGCCCCGCTCGATGTAAAGGGTTTTCGAAAAGGGAACCTTGCGCATACCCATTTCCGGTTTCTTGGGGTGGTTGGCGCCTTCGAACTCCTCCACCTGACCCTCGGGGTAATTGGTGATGGTCACCTTGAGCGGATCGAGCACCGCCATGCGCCGTGGTGCGATCTCGTTAAGATCTTCGCGCACACATTCCTCGAGAACTTCCATCCCGATCAGGCTGTCGCTCTTGCCGACCCCGATCCGTTCACAAAACGTTCTGATCGATGCCGGGGTAAAGCCACGTCGCCGCAGGCCCGAGATGGTCGGCATGCGGGGATCGTCCCAGCCGTTGACATGTCCCTCTTTCACCAGCTGCAGCAGTTTGCGCTTGCTCATCACGGTGTAGGTGAGATTCAGGCGGGCGAACTCATACTGGTAAGGACGACTCGGCAGGCTCACGTTTTCGACCACCCAGTCGTAAAGCGGGCGGTGATCCTCGAATTCGAGGGTACACACTGAATGGGTTATGCCTTCCAGGGCATCGGAAATCGGGTGGGCGAAGTCGTACATCGGGTAGATGCACCAGTCGTCAGCAGTGCGATAGTGACTGACTTTCTGCACCCGGTAGAGGATCGGATCGCGCATGTTCAGGTTGGGAGACGCCATGTCGATTTTGGCACGCAGCACATGCTCCCCTTCGCCAAACTTGCCAGCCCGCATTCCCCCAAACAGCTTGAGATTTTCATCCACGCTGCGTCCGCGATAGGGGCTATCGGTGCCTGTCTCGGTCAGGGTACCACGATTGTTTCGCACCTCGTCTGCGCTCTGACTGTCGACATAGGCCAAACCTTTCTCGATCAACTCTTCGGCGGCCTGGTAGAGACGTTCGTAATAATCGCTGGCAAAGTACTGGTGCTCGCCCCAGTCGAAACCGAGCCAGGAAACATCCCGTTTGATGGCTTCGACGTACTCAATATCCTCTTTTTCGGGATTGGTATCATCGAAACGCAGATGACAGCGGCCTTCGAATTCAGCAGCCAGACCGAAGTTGAGACAGATCGACTTGGCGTGACCAATGTGAAGATAACCATTTGGCTCCGGTGGAAAGCGGGTGATGATTTCCCCGGAGACCTTCCCCGACTCGAGGTCTTCCCGGATAATATGGCGGATAAAGTTGGCAGGCAGTGCAGGTTCGTTACTCATCGTCAGCTCTTCGTTAGGTTGTTGATGTCAGGGATGCCAGCAGCACGACGGCGTGGGCAGAAATACCTTCACCCCGCCCCTCGAAACCGAGGGTTTCGGTCGTCGTGGCCTTGACGTTGATCTGCGACTCTGCCACCTGGCAGGCGTCGGCAATATTCCTTCGCATCTGCTCGATATAGGGAGCCAGCCTGGGGCGCTGGGCAATCACAGTGACATCGCAGTTCGACAGCACAAAGCCCTGCTCGCGCGCCAGCGATACGACATGGTCGAGTAATTTAAGACTGTCGGCCCCCTTGTAGGCGGGGTCGCTGTCTGGAAAATGCTTGCCGATATCTCCGGCACCCAACGCACCAAGGATCGCATCACACAGGGCATGCAGCAGAACATCGGCATCGGAGTGTCCCAGCAGGCCAAGTTCATAGGCAATTTCGACACCACCCAGAATCAGCTTGCGTTCCGGAACCAGCCGATGCACGTCGTATCCGTGCCCGATTCGCATCACAATCCGCTCCCCTCGTCCGTCTTGAGCCAGGCTTCGGCCACGATCAGGTCTTCCGGTGTGGTGATCTTGATATTGCGATAACTTCCCATCACCATCGCCACGGAATGGCCAGCCCACTCGGCCAGCATGGCGTCATCGGTTGCCCGTACCCCTTCCGTATACGCCCGCTGGTGGGCCTCACGAATCAGGCCAAGGCGAAAGGCCTGGTGGGTCTGTGCCAGCCACAGGCGTTCGCGCTCCGGGGTGGCGACCACCTTTCCGTCAGCGACTTCCTTGATGGTATCCTTGGCCGGCACGCCGAGCAGGCAGGCACCCGTCCGGGTAACGTTCTCGATCAATCGCTCAAGGCTCTCCTGGTCGAGAAGGGGCCGCACGCCGTCATGAATCAGGACCAGGTCGTTATCGGCTTCACCCTCAAGGACGGCGAGGCCGTTACGTACCGAGTCCTGACGTTCGGCACCGCCAGCAACAACGGCTGACACCTTGCGCAGTGCAAAGCGCTCGACGACCTCAGCACGGCAGAACGGGATTTCCGTCTCGGGAATCACTACAGTGATGGTATCGATACGGGGATGCTGTTCAAAAAAGGAGAGAGTATGTGCCAGAATAGGGCGCTCGCCAAGCTGCAGGTACTGCTTGTTGATGGCTGCCCCCATGCGGCGCCCCATACCTGCTGCAGGAATCAGTGCGTGTACTTTCATGGAACCCGGGAGAGGTCTGGATGAAATGTTTTCGGCATTTCAACCGACGGGAGGGGCGACAAACCGCGCGCTAGTGAAAGATCCCTTCAAGGCGAGCAACGACCTTGTCTTCCTGGGCACCCTCGACCATGGCCACTTCCTTGACCACCAGGCGACGGGCCTGTTCCAGGAACTTTTTTTCGCCGTACGAAAGCTCCTTGTCTTCCTTGATCTGGTAGAGCTCGCGCAAAACTTCGGCGACTTCAAACAGGTCACCCGACTTGATCTTTTCGCTGTATTCACGCTGCCTGCGGCTCCAGGATGCGATTTTGCCGAGATCGACACGCTCCTCAAGCAAGCCGTAGACAGATGAGACCTTCTTCTTGGGAATCGGGCTGCGCATACCAACGCTGTCTGCGTTGGCTACCGGGACCATAATCTTCATGTCCCCGTCAACAATACGTAAAATGTAAAAATCCTGGTTGCCCCCACCCATCTCGCGCGATTCGATCGCCTCGATGACTCCGACTCCCTGAGTCGGATAAACAGCCAGATCACCTACCTTGAAAATGGTTACCTCCATGGCAACGCCCTCCCTTCTGGGAAGCGCTCAATATAGCAATTTTACGATAGAATTGTCAAGCACATGCTGTACTTCAAAGGTTGCGTTTGCCCCATTTCGGGGCTGTGCTATAGTGTCGACAGCACCACGAATCTGACCGAGGAGAGGCTCACATGCTGCGCATGTTCACCCTGATGTTCGCTCTGGCACTTGGCGGCTGTGCCATGTTTTTGACTGCCCAGGCCATCCCGCCTCCTGGGGGTTGTGACCAGTGCCACACCGCATCGATAAGCAGCAACTGGGAAGCAGGCCTGAGCGTTGCCATCCTGAATGATGAACTCGACCGCCATAACTGGCAGAAACCCGAGGCTCTGCTCCCGGACCCGGAGTCGCCCCTGGAACAGCAGAAAGTAACCGAGAGCCGGTGTTTCCGTTGCCACAAGAGCCCGGATGAGCTACATCGCGGCTTCTCGGGTCGTTACCATCACCAGTAAAATCATAGCCCTGATCAGCTTCCCGTTTTTATGAACACACATTCTCTTTTGAGTATTGCTCGCCTGACAAAAGGAACCAGATAATTATGTTTCGTCATACCAAGATTGTCGCGACCCTCGGACCCGCCAGCGACTCGGAAGCTCAACTCGAACAACTTATGGAAGCCGGAGCCGATGTCTTCCGTCTCAACTTCTCGCACGGCGACCAGGCCAGCAAATCGGAACTGATACGCCGCATCCGGGACATTTCCCGTCGTCGCCAGCGTGCGGTGGCAATTCTCGGCGATCTCCAGGGACCCAAAATCAGAGCCGGCGAGATGCAGGACGGGGGCGTAATGCTCGAAGATGGCGCCGAGATCACCATCACCACCCGCACGGTGATCGGCACCGCCGAACTCTTCTCAACCACCTATCAGGCCCTGCCGAAGGATGTCCGCACGGGCGACTCGATCCTCCTCGACGACGGTCTGCTCGAATTCAGCGTGATTGAAAGTGGGGGCGACGAAGTTCGCTGCCGTATCGTCACGGGTGGTGAACTGCGCAGTCGTAAAGGAATCAACCTCCCGGGCGTCAAGGTCTCGACCCCCGCTCTGACAGAAAAGGATCGCGACGATCTGGCCTTCTGTATCCGTGAAGAAGTCGACTATGTCGCCCTGTCGTTCGTGCGCAGCGCCGCAGATGTCGTCGAACTGAAAAACCTGATCTTTGCCGAGAAATCGCCCCTCAAGGTGATCGCCAAGATCGAAAAACCGGAAGCGGTAGACGCCTTCGACGAAATCCTGGTGGAAACGGACGGCGTCATGGTGGCCCGTGGCGACCTCGGCGTCGAAATCCAGCCCGAGAAAGTTCCCCTGATCCAGAAACGGATCATCCGTAAATGTAACGAAGCCGGCAAACCGGTGATCACGGCCACCCAGATGCTTGAAAGCATGATCAACAACCCACGTCCCACGCGCGCAGAAACCTCGGATGTCGCTAACGCCATCCTCGACGGCACCGACGCCATCATGCTCTCGGCAGAAACCGCCTCGGGTCGCTTTCCGATCGAAGCGGTACGCCTGATGGTCAAGGTGGCCCGGGATGTCGAAAGTGATCCGACGCTCAAGGAGAAGGTCTTTCAGTCGCTGCCCGAAACCGGCGGCTACCGACGCCTGCCTGAGGCGATCGGTCAGGCCGCCTGCCGAGTGGCTGAGGCGGTCGGAGCACATGGCATTCTCGCCTTTACCCAGACCGGCAGCACCGCGGCTCTGGTTGCCAAATACCGCCCGGCTCTGCCGATCTTCGCCGTTACACCGACCCAGGCGGTGCGCCGCCGTATGGCACTGTTCGCCGGCATACGCTCGCTGCGAGTCGACATTGAAGGCGACACCGAGGCGCAGATCCGCTCAGTCGAGGATGCCGTACTGAAAGCCGGAGTCCTTAAGCGGGGCGACGTTGTGGTGATCACCATGGGCAGCCCGGTTTCCGACCCTGGCACCACCAACCTGCTCAAGGTTCATCGCCTCGGCACCGGGCCTTTCTTCGAGGTTCATTAGACGCTTGACCGCAGCAACTGCGTGACCTATGCTCGCGCACAGCGCAAGCGGGAGACGATATGAAAAAAGCGGTGGTTCTATATAGTGGTGGCCTCGATTCAACCACCTGCCTGGCAATCGCTCAAAGCGAGGGTTTCGTACCCTACGCTCTGAGTTTCGCCTACGGCCAGCGCCACGCTATCGAACTCAAAATGGCACGGGAATATGCACCACATATCGGAGCGATCGACCATATGGTTGTCGAGACCGACATGCGCCGCATCGGCGGCAGCGCCCTCACCGACGACATCGAGGTGCCCAAGGATCGACCGGTCGACAGCAGCATTCCGGTCACCTACGTCCCGGCCCGCAACACCGTGTTTCTCTCCTACGCACTCGGCTGGGCCGAGGTTCTGGGCGCCTTCGATATCTATATCGGCGTTAACGCCCTCGACTACTCCGGCTACCCGGACTGTCGCCCTGAATACATCAAGGCCTTTGAAACGATGGCCAACCTCGCCACCAGAGCGGCTATTGAAGGTGATGGCCGCATCCGTATCCACACTCCGCTGATCGATTTGAGCAAGGCCCAGATTATCCAACGCGGCACCGAACTCGGAGTCGACTACGCCCTGACCCTTTCCTGCTACGACCCGTCTCCCGAAGGTTTGGCCTGCGGCCACTGCGACAGCTGCCAATTGAGGCTCAAGGGCTTTGCCGAAGCGGGACTGAACGACCCGGCATCCTATCAGGAGTAAACCCGTCATGAGCCGCATGCCCGATCTGCAAAACGCTCCCGACTCGCGCAACATCCCCATCGACAAGGTCGGCGTCAAGGATATCCGTTATCCGATCGTGGTTCTCGATAAAAACCGCGAACGGCAACACACCGTGGCCCGCATCAACATGTACGTCGACCTGCCTCATCACTTCAAGGGGACGCACATGAGTCGCTTCATCGAGATCCTCAACCAGTATCACGGCGAGATCAGCATCGAACGCATCGACTCCCTGCTGCTCGACATGAAACGGCACCTCGAGGCCAGCAGCTCCCACCTGGAACTGGAGTTCCCGTACTTTATCGAAAAGCAGGCTCCGGCCTCGGGCGCCCGCAGTCTCATGGAATACCATTGTCGCATGACCGGCATCCTTGGTGAGGCTGCCGACTTCATCCTCGGCGTCACCGTCCCGGTCACCTCGCTATGCCCTTGCTCAAAGGAGATCAGCGCTCGTGGTGCCCACAATCAGCGCAGCGCCATTAAGGTCGATATCCGCTACCGCGAGCACGTCTGGCTGGAGGACCTGATCGAATGGATCGAGTCGTGCGCCAGCGCCCCGGTCTATTCACTGCTCAAACGGGAGGACGAACGCGCTCTTACAGAACAGGCTTACGACAACCCGATGTTCGTGGAGGACATTGTTCGGGAGGTCACCGCCCGCCTCCGCTCAATCCCCGAAATCACCTGGTTCCGGGTCGAGTGCGAAAACTTCGAATCGATCCACAACCACTCTGCCTACGCCCAGGTCGAGCAGAATAAAGAAAGTACCTCGGCCTAACGATGTCCCACCCATCCTGCGCCCTGGGGATATTTGCCAAGACGCCTCAAGCCGGACAGGTCAAGACACGCCTCTGCCCACCCCTCACCCCTGAGCAGGCCGCCGAGTTTTACACCTTGAGCGTGAAGGAAACCATCGCCAGATGCCGTCGCGGACCCTGGCAGACGGTTGTATTTTTCAGTGGCGACGCGGACTTTTTCTGTGGGCACTTCCCCGACCTGCCGCGCAGACCACAACAGGGGGCCAACCTCGGAGACCGCATGGAACATGCCCTGCGCACCCTGCTCGAGGAGCATGCTGCGGCTGCCCTGATCGGCACCGACACCCCCGACCTACCCCTGCCATTGCTTACGCAGGCCTTTGAGTCGCTGCAGCAGCACGAAGCGGTTATCGCACCGTCCATGGATGGTGGCTACGTTCTGATCGGGGAGCGCCGACATCACCCCCAGCTGTTCAGGGATATCGAGTGGAGTACGCCACAGGTACTCCCCGAGACCCGCGCTATTGCACGTGAACTTCAGATTACACTGGACGAGCTGCCTACCTGGGAGGATGTTGACGACATCGACGACCTCAGGCGGCTCTTCGAACGCTCGCCCGATTCCGCTGCGGCACGTTGGGCGCACAAAATACTCACACCCGACGCTGGTTGACTTGTCCGATAGCTTGCCGGATAATTTCGGCTTCATAACATTTCCGTCCGACCCGGAGGTTTATCTTGGAACTTTTTTTAAATGCCAGCTTCATCGTTAAGCTGGTACTGCTGGTCCTGGTTTATTTCTCGGTGGTTTCCTGGGGCATCATCCTGCTTAAATTCCTCGTCGTACAACGCGCCATGCGCGACACCCACGGTTTTCTCAACCTGTTCTGGGACAAGAAACGTTTCGACCTGGTCTTCGCCGGCCTCAAGGATTACGAAGCTTCTCCACTGACCACCCTGTTTCGCGAAGGCTACCAGGAGATGCGTAAGGACCAGCGTGACCGGGACGGACAGGAAAGTCGCCACGAATTCGAAGGCCGCAGCGATGCTTTAACACGTGTGCTGCGCCGGGCCACCACCCAGGAGACCCAGCGCCTCGAAAAATACCTCGCCTTCCTGGCCACCACCGGTTCGACCGCGCCTTTTATCGGCCTGTTTGGCACTGTCTGGGGGATCATGGAAGCCTTTCACGGTATCGGCCAGAGCGGCAGCGCCTCACTGGTCGTCGTCGCCGGCCCGATTTCCGAGGCCCTGGTTGCCACGGCGATCGGCCTGGTAGCCGCGATTCCGGCGGTTATGGGCTACAACCACTTTGTCAACAAGACCCGCATCCTGATCAACGACATGGACAACTTCGCCCAGGAATTCCTGAACATCGCCGAGCGGATGCTGCGGAGGAACTGATGGAGGTTGGTCAACGCGATGGCGGAGGACGCCAGACCCTGTCCCAGATCAACGTGACACCGTTTGTCGATGTCATGCTGGTATTGCTGGTCATCTTCATGGTGGCCGCGCCGATGATGCAACAGGGCCTCGATGTCGACATCCCGGAAGTCGAAGGCGCACCCGCACTGGAGCAAAAGGAAAATCCGGTCACGGTGTCGATCAAGCGGGACGGCACCCTGGCGGTCGACGGCGTGGTAGTCAAGCAGACGCGAAAGCTGCCTGCGGTTCTCAAACAGGTTCTCACAGAACGCCAGGACGACCGCGTTTGGCTCGAAGCTGACCGCAAAGTGGCTTACGGACGTGTGGTCGAAATCATGGCAGCGATACGCAAGGCCGGTATCACCAAAGTCGGCATGGTGACCCAGGAACCGAGATAAGCACGGATTATGAGCGGAAACCGTTTTGTCCGCATCGGGCAGCTCCAGCATAACGACCCTAAATTCGGACGCCTGCTGGCGATTTCTCTGGCGCTGCACGTGGTGCTGTGGCTGGTTTTCCAGATCGCGCTGAGCCAGCGCTTCGCTCCGCCGCAAAAAACAGTTTACTACGTCGACCTGACCCAGCTGCCGGTCAAGAACCCGCGCGCCGGGCGGCCGGCGCCACCGGCTCCGCAAGTCAAGACTCCGCCTCCCGCCAGCCGCAAACCATCTGCAGCCCGGGCAAAACCCAAGCCGGTACCTGAACCTGTCGCCAAAAGCACCCCGCGTACCGACACCACGCGCGACGCCATCGAGAAAATGCGTCGTGAAAAAGAGCTCACTGCCAGGGAAGAGGCGTTGCGCAACAAACTTGCCGCACTGACAGCAGATGACACCCGTGAACTGACCCCGACGCAGGCCAGCGACGCACCGCTCGGTTCCATAACAGGTCAGGGCGATGAGATCGGCCCGGGACAAAAAGAGTGGCTTTATACCAAGCTGAAGGAGCTCTGGAACCTCTCCCGCTACCAGGTCGACAGTCTCGATCTGGAGGCTCAAATCGAGCTCGACTTCAGCGCTTCCGGCAAATTACTGACCTACCGCTTCCTTGAACGCTCCGGAAATGCTCGTTTTGACAACTCTCTGATCCGGGTGATGCTCAAACTCAAGGAAGAGACTTTACCCCCCTCTTTCGATCGACGCATGCAGGTCCGTGCGATCTTTAACCTTAAGGAATTATTGCGTTGAAATTGCGTATCTTCATCTTTCTGTTCTCTGTCGGATT
The DNA here is from genome assembly GCA_002869605.1 of Desulfuromonas sp. Next base: position 20,812 of record PKUI01000159.1, read on the forward strand.
GTCCCTGGCTACGACATCCTCTCTTGCCGAAGAGTCCCTCGAAATCAGCGCACCCGGTGTCGAAACGATACCCATCGCCATCACCGAACCTTTGCGCATCGATGGTGAGAGTGCGCCCGGCATCCCTGCCTAGGTTGCCGAGGTGCTGAACTACGACCTCGAGCTTTCCGGCCTGTTCCGCCCGATCGACCCAGAGGCTTTCCTGGAAGACGCAGAACAGCTCGGGCTCTCCAGTGCCGAGGTCGCTTTCGGTGAGTGGCGGCTGCTCGGCGCCGAAGTGGTCATCAAGGGGGGCTACAAGCTGCAGGGGCCGGAGCTGATTCTCGAGATGCGCCTGTTTGACACGATCAAGCGTCGACTGCTCACCGGGCGCCGCTATGTCGGAACGCGCGGCGACCTGCGCCGCATGGCCCACGCCTTCGCCGACGATATCCTCAAAAGCCTCACGGGCGAACCCGGCCCCTTTTCGGAGCGCATCGCGTTTATTTCCAACGCGACCGGGAACAAGGAACTCTACCTGATGGATATCGACGGCCATAACCAGGTACGCCTGACTGATCATCAGAGCATTGTCCTCAACCCCGATTTCTCGCCGATCAGCAAGGAGATCATCTACACCTCCTACCTCAAGGGGAACCCGGACCTGTACCGCAAGGAGATCTACACCGGTCGCGAGGCGCGCATCTCGATGCGCGAGGGTCTCAATGTCGGAGCTCGCTACGCACCTAACGGGCGCGAAATTGTGCTGACACTTTCGGAACGTGGCAATTTCGATCTCGCCCTGATCGCAGCCTCCGGGTCATTGCTGCGGCGTTTGAGCACCAGCTGGGGTATCGACAGTGATCCGACCTGGAGCCCCGGCGGAGAGAAACTCGCTTTTGTATCGGACCGCCACGGCAATCCACACCTGTTTATTTTCGACATCGATCGCAATGAAGCGGCCCGCCTGACGCGCAACGGCAAGTACCATGCGACTCCCGCGTGGAACCCCACTGAAGACCTGATCGCCTTCAGCCGTCTCGAACAGGGAAAGTTCGACATCTACACCATCCGCCCCGATGGCAGCGACGAGCGCCGCCTCACCTTCGGACCCGGGAACAAGGAACACCCGCGCTGGAGTCCCGACGGAAGGTTTCTCGTTTATTCCTCCACTGAAAGTGGTGAACGCACTATCTACATCATGCGCGCAGACGGCACTGGAGCACGCAAGATCTCTCGCCATTCGGGCAGCAGTCAACACCCGGCCTGGTCAAGTGCATGGAACTGACATGTGCCGGAGTTGAATTTTTTTCGTACCTGCCTGTATAATGGCAACTTTCGTAACGTTAACTGAACGTCATGATGTTATGAACGCTGACATTAACGCCCCATTGAGATGACCCGAAAGGAGTGAACAGCATGCAAAAATCTTTTTCCAGAATGATCCTGCTGATTGCGGTACTGGCCATGGTGACCGCTATCGGCTGTGCCAAACAACCGGTCAGTGATGACGGCAGCGGAAGCACGGCTGCAGGAAGCACCTCATCAAGCGGCCAGGACGGCACCTTCTCCAGCCAGGATGTTTCTGAGTCGAGTGACGCCAATGTACCCGCATCTCTGCAGCGTATCCACTTTGACTTCGACTCGTACGTCCTCACCGGTTCGGCCAAGGCCGCCCTGGAAGATAACGCCGCGCACCTGAAAGCTAACCCGAACAAGCGCGTACAGATTGAAGGACACTGCGATGAACGTGGCTCGGATGAGTACAACCTGGTTCTGGGTGAAAAGCGCGCCCGTGCCACCAAGGCCTACCTGGTGACGCTCGGCATCGACAGCCGCAGGCTCTCGGTGATTTCTTTCGGCGAAGAACGCCCGCTCGACCCGTCCAGCACCGAACGTGCCTGGGCAAAAAATCGCCGTGCAGAATTTGTAACCCGTTAACAACTGTTTAACGATTCAACAAGGGGCTACCATTTGGTAGCCCCTTGTTGTTTTCAGGAGAAACGCATGAAACGAATCGGCCATGTTCTGCTCGGCCTCTGGATCATCAGTCTCTGCGCCTGCATGGCACCCCAGTCCCAGGTTCGCCTCGAACAGGACCTGGCCGAAATGAAGCGGCGCCTGGCAGAGCTGGAGCGTCGCACCTCTGGGGTCGGCGAAGACGGCCTGCTCGGAACCATGGACCGGTTAGCCGAATCGAACCGTCGCCTGGCCGAGACACAAGCTGCCGTGGATGCTCTGCGCGTCGAATTCCAGTCGGTCAACGGACGCCTGTCAGACCAGGATACGTCCCTGCAACGCATGCGTGACGAGCTCGCGCTGATACGCGATGACCTCAACCTGCGCATTGAAGCGCTTGAACTTCGCCTTGGTGAAATGAACGCCCAACCGACAGCACCTCCACCGACAACGTCGACAGCACCAAAGGACAACCCTGAAACACTCTACACGCAAAGCCTTGCCCTGGTCCGTGAGGGAGAAGATATGCCGGCTGCACGCCAGGGCTTTCAGAGTTTCCTGAAACAGTTCCCGGAGCACGCCCTGGCCGTCAACGCCGAATACTGGATAGGTGAAACCTACTACGGTGAAAAGCAGTACAAAAACGCCATCCTTCAGTTTCAGGAAATCATCGACAACTACCCGCAACACCCTAAGGTGCCCTCCACTCTACTGAAACAGGCTCTTGCGTTTCGGGCTCTCGGCGACGGTGAAAATGCCCGCCTCCTTTTGGAAAAAGTCGTCGCCAGCTATCCTCAATCTCCTGAAGCTGGCAAAGCGAAAGAAAAACTCCAGTAATTCGCTGCTACCGACATGTATCAACACAAAAGGGGAAGCGCTGACAGCGCTTCCCCTTTTGTTCATAAGATTGTCTGGTTGAACTTTTTATTTGCTCGGTTCAGCAAAAAAAGCATCGAGCTGAGCATCGAGATTTTCAACATCCATCTCGTTCGAAACCTCCATCCCGTCATCTTCATCCGAAGGACCCTTGCCTCTCCCCCCCTGCCTGAAGGAATCGACCTCGTCCTTGAGTTTATCGGTAAGACTGAGCGCTTCTGAAATCCGGGCGATCAACTGGTCAGCCGTTTTGGAATTCTGTTGCAGCACCTCAGACGTTTCCGAGATGAACGTTTTCACCTGATCACCATAGATCATCTGTTGCAGCGCAGTCTCCTTGAGCACCTGGGCCTTTTCATTGTCGTTGACCACGCTTTCAAGGTATTTGCGGTTGCCCTTCGACTGCTCAGAGGTCGCCGTATTGATCTGCTGGGCCAGAATTTTCATCTGCTCAAGAGCATGGACGATGTGCAGAATTCGCCCTTCCTGTTCCTGGATCGCCTTGCGCGAATGACGTACCCGGTCGAGGTTCTTTTCGGCTTCCTGGGCGATCAGGTTGCTGCCACTCGCCTGCTCGATAGCCCCGGAAGCGATCTTCTGAACCATCTCGGAGGCTTCGTCGGCACTCTGCTGGATCCGGTGCAGTGCATCATCCGCGGCACGCGAGGTTTCAACGCCGTCGCTGACCGACTTGGCCCCGGCGTTGATAGTCTTTTCCACCGCATCGGTTTCACGTTGGATGCCTTCGACCAGACCTTCAATTTCCTGGGTCGATGCTGCTGTACGCTGTGCCAGAGAACGAACCTCCTCGGCAACCACCGCAAAGGCGCGACCCTTGTCGCCTGCCTGAGCCGCAATAATCGAGGCATTCAACGACAGCAGGTTGGTCTGTTCGACAATCTCGGTAATAATGCTGAGAAATGAACCGATTTCGGTGGTTTGTTCAGACAGGCGCTTGATGGCATGCAGAGATTGCTGGCTATTCCCCTCAATCTGCTCCACGGCTTTCAGCATGGAGCGCATCGCCGAGATACCTTCCTGGGCCTGCTCTCGTACCTTCTTGGAGGCTTCAGACGTCCGCTGGGCGTTGTCGCGCATCTGGCCCGTGGTCGCGCTGATCTGGATGATCGAACCGGAAGTCTGCTCTGTCGACTCGGCAAGGTAGTCGATGTTTTCGGCCGTTTCACGAATACTGGCTGCCATCTCTTCAATAGAAGCTGACGTTTCGAGAATCGAGGCATGAAACTGCTCGGCACGTTCAGAGATCTCGTCGGTCGTCGCACTCATTTCAGTGCTCAGGGCGGTCCGGTCCGAGGCGCGTTCGGCGAGTGCCTCGACTTCGCGGATGATTTCTCCAAATGCGCGTGCCATATTTTCAGCCGCGATCGAGGTTTCAACAAATTTGTCGGTCTGGGCCCGATTGCCGTCGGCAAGCTGAATCGCCCCCTCGTCGAGTATCCGGTGAATCGGTACGAATTCGTCGGCAATCACCTGGACCGCCTCAATCAGTCGGAAGATACGTCCATTGAGCTCACTCTGTAACTGCGACTGTGCAGAGAGATGATCCCCTTCTCCGGCCAGCATTTCCCGGGTATCCATACCGACCAGGCTGGTCAGTTCATTACACTGTGCTTCCAGATTGTTGCTCAGAACCTGTCGGATACACCAGTAACTGAACAACCCGACCAATAAACCTGCTATGACACACCCCACTGCATAAAGCGGGTTGAATGCTTCACTACCGAAAAAGACCGCCGAGTAGAACGGAAAAACGATGCCCATCGCCAACCCGAAACCGATCATAAAAACCCGGGTGGTCTTGAGTGTTTGCAGATAACGCTTAATGAACATTCTACGGCTCCTTTACTGAGAACAGCCAAAACGTTCTAAATATAAGCGTTTTTCTATGTTTTGCCAATAGATTTAATCCATCGGATACAATCCCGGCTAACCCGCAGAAGAATATCAGGGGGAGAGAGGCCGATCGAGCTGCCGATACTGGATCGCTTCGGCCAGATGCCGTCGCTGAATGTCTTCCTCACCATCCAGGTCGGTGATGGTACGTGCCACCTTGAGAATACGCGCATAACTGCGCGCCGAAAGGCCGAGGCGATCCATGACATCCTTCAGCAGCTCGTCACCATCCTTGTCGGTCTGGCAGTACACACGCAGATGGCGAGCCTGCATCTGCGCGTTGGCGTAAAGCCCGTGTTCTGCCAGACGCTGTCGCTGTTTCAGGCGCGCCTTCTCGACCCGGGCACGGATTGTTTCGCTGTTCTCTTCGTGGCTCGAACCCGACAACTCCTGGTGCTGAATACGCGGCACTGAAATATGCAGATCGACCCGGTCGAGCAGCGGTCCGGAGAGCCGTGTCCGGTAGCGCTGTCGCATCACCGGAGTACAGGTACAGGCATGCATGGTGTCGCCAAGATAGCCACACGGACA
>PKUI01000165.1 GCA_002869605.1 Desulfuromonas sp.
AGGACGCATCGGTTTTAGATGCGGGCGAGTTTTCGTCTGGCCGATTTTAATCTTACCGGACTCGGGAACCGGCTTTGCCGGCGTGGAGCGTGGGGCGTGTTTCTTTGCCTACTTTCTTTACACGCATAAAGAAAGTAGGGCGTCGTTCGGGGTCGCAACCCCGTTGTTTAAAGGTAGTAGAAGGGTGCTGAAGTAACTCAGAATACCCACAAAAAAGGCCCGGCAATCTGCCGGGCCTCCTTGCTTTGCTCTAAAAGACGTCCTCTTTACAGCGCCTTGTTCAGCAACCCCTCAAGCTGGTTCTTGGGTACCGCGCCGACCACCTGGTCAACGACTGCGCCATCCTTGAACAGGATCAGGGTCGGGATGCCGCGGACACCGTACTGTCCGGGGGTAGCAGGGTTCTCGTCGACATTGAGTTTGCCGATCTTGACCTTGCCGTCGTACTGGTCGGCGAGAGCGTCGATGACCGGGGCGATGGCTTTGCAGGGGGCACACCAGGAAGCCCAGAAGTCAACCAGCACAGGAACGTCCGATTGCAGAACGTCTTTTTCAAAACCGTCGTCAGACAGTTCAACTACTTTGTCACTTGCCATTACAGAATCTCCTTTATTGATATCATCTTTCTCTGATATTCAGTTTTGCCTTCAAATCATAGTGGACATACCGAAAAAATCAAGGCCTACTTTATGCTTCGCTGCTTGACAGGCGGCAGGCCGGTTTTTATCATGCGCCTACCTTGAAAAGCGAAGACCCGAAAAGGAGAGCCGATGTCTTCAGAGAAGCTCGCACGAGCCGCTGACGCCCATACTGCTGTTTGCCGACAACTGGTCGAGACGTGCAGTGACGACCTGGAACGTTTTGCACGACAGTTAGTTGAGACGTTTCATGGTGGTCAGAGACTGTTTATCATAGGTAGCGGCCCACTCGGCGCTCTCGCATCCCTGGCAGCCAATCGTTTCATCTATCGCCTCGACCTGGATCGGCCCGCCCTGCCTGCCATGGCGCTGACATCAGACGCGGTGCTCGCAAGCGCCCTCGGTCGTGACGGCAACTCCGACCAGGTCTTTTCACGCCAGCTGGGGGCGCTTGCTGCGCCTGGTGACGTGGTGCTGGCATTGGCAGGAGACGAACAGGACGCGCTCTTACGCAACGGTCTGGCTACGGCAAGGGAGATCGGCTGCCAGACGGCACTCCTGACCTCGGCCCATAGCCCTCTGTTGAGGGAGCAGTTCGACATGGTCTTTGTGTGCGACGCTGATTCGAGTGCGCGACGCGATGAGGCCATTCTGTTTGCCTGTCATCTTTTATGTGAACTGGTTGAAGCCGAGCTGTTCGGTATTTAAAGGGGGACAATGAACACCTATCCCGTTCAGTTGAACCTGAATGGAAGCCTCTGTGTGGTTGTCGGCGGTGGACGTGTCGGTGAACGCAAAGTCAGGAGCCTCCTTGATTCCGGCGCACAGGTTCGCCTGGTCGAACCGCGTGACTCCGCTCCGGCATGTCGGCTCGCCGGCATTGAACGCATTGCACGTTGTTTCGAACCACAGGATCTTGCCGGCGCCCGGCTGGTCTTTGCCGCGAGCGATGACTCCGAGGTCAACAGCACGGTAGCCGAGCTCTGCAGAAAGCAGGGTTTGTTGTGTAACCGGGCCGACGACCCGACCGGTGGAGATTTCTCCCTTCCGGCACAGTTGCGCAGGGGCGATTTACTCATGACCGTTTCGAGCAATGGTGCGCATCCGGGATTTTCGGCCGCATTACGTGATCGACTGTCTGCCGATTACGATGAGAGCTGGACGGCAATAGCCGCCCTCGCCAGGGTGTTACGCCGGCGAAGGTTGACACCCGAGGAAGCAGAAACATATAATCGAAAGGTTTTGCAGGTCCTTCAGGATAGACGTTTGCCGGGCCTGTTTGCGTCACGAAACATCGCCGGAATCGAAAGCGTGTTACGTGAGTTTCTGGGGCACGATTTTCCGACTGAGGAGATCGAATCCCTGTTGCCTACGGAATCATCATGAGCATCAACATTCTACTGTATAAGCTGACACTGCTCGGGTATCTCGGTGCAACCATCCTCTACCTGGTGGATGTCCTCAAGCGCAAGGAGCAGGCCGGACGTCTGGCACTGCAGGTGTTGCGCGGCGCATTTGTCGTTCACCTGGCAACGATGCTGGTGCATTATCTCAAGATCGGTTACCCGCCGTTAACCAACCTCCAGGAATCGCTGTCGTTCTTCGCCTGGACCATCGTTGCCGTCTTCCTGCTGTTCGATCTGCGTTATCGCAGTACCGTGCTTGGTGCCTTCCTGGTGCCCCTGGCGCTGGCGCTGATGCTGTTCAGCGGCTTCGCTCCCAAGGGCGGCGGTGGACTAAACCCGGTGTTGCAGAGCTGGTGGCTACAGGTTCACGTGGTGCTGGCCTTTTTCGGCTACGCGATGTTTGCCATGGCGTTTGGTGCCGGGGTGATGTACCTGCTTCAGGAACGGATGCTCAAGAGCAAAAAGTTTTCGACGCTTTATTATCGACTTCCGTCTCTCGGAACCCTCGATTCCATCAATTACAATTGCCTGACATTTGGTTTTCCGCTGTTGACCATGGCGATCATCTCCGGCGCGGTCTGGGCCAATTCGGCCTGGGGGGGATACTGGCGCTGGGATCCCAAGGAGACCTGGGCCCTGATCACCTGGTTCGTTTACGCGGCTCTGCTGCACGGTCGGCTTACGGTTGGCTGGCGTGGCCGACGCGCGGCGATTTTCGCCATTATCGGTTTCGGTTGCATCCTGTTTACGTTCCTCGGCGTCAGCCTGTTGCTGCCGGGTGAGCATACCTTCAAGGCCTTTGGCGGGCCGTGAGGGTGGCGTTTCGAAACCACGGATTGATTGAATGAATGTCGTTATCGTAGGGCTGAGTCACAAGACGGCGCCCGTCGAAATTCGCGAGAAGGTGGCCTTTTCCCCCACGGCCATGGAGCAGCCGCTGCACACGCTGGTCGAACTCCCCGATGTCAACGAAGGGGTGATCGTCTCGACCTGCAACCGCGTGGAGCTTTACGCGGTATCCCGCAACCCCGACGCTGCCGAGCAGCAGTTGCGGCGCTTTTTTTCCAGCTGGCATGAGCTCGACCCCGAAGAGCTTGAAAAGCATCTCTATGCTTTCCAGGGAGAGGAGGCGATTCGCCATGTCTACCGGGTTTCGGCCAGCCTCGACTCGATGGTTATCGGTGAACCGCAGATCCTCGGCCAGATCAAGACCGCCTATGGCTATGCCACCGAGTTCAAGACCGCCGGGATTATCCTGAACCGCCTGCTGCACAAGGCATTCTCGGTCGCCAAGCGGGTACGCAATGAAACCGAAATTGCCAGCAACGCGGTCTCGGTGTCGTTTGCCGCGGTCGAACTGGCACGCAAGATTTTCGATACTCTCGAAGACAAGACCGTGTTGCTGATCGGTGCCGGCGAAATGTGTGAGCTGGCAGCAAAGCATTTCGTCACCTCAGGGGTACCGCGCGTGCTGGTGACCAACCGCACCCTTGAGCGCGCCGAGAAACTGGCCGAAGAGTTCAACGGGCGCGCCATCCCCTTCGAGACCTTTCCCGATCAGCTCGACCAGGCCGATATTGTGCTGACCTCGACCGGAGCCCCCGATTACATCCTGTCGCGCACGCAGGTTGACGAGACCCTCAAAAGGCGTCGCAACCGGCCGATGTTCTTTATCGACATTGCGGTGCCGCGTGACATCGATCCGGCGGTCAACAAGCTGGCCAACGTCTACCTTTACGATGTCGACGATCTGCAGGGAGTGGTGCAGGCGAACCTCAAGCAGCGCCAGAAAGAGGCCAAAAAAGCCGAAGCGATCATCGACGACGAGATCGGCCAGTTCTACAAATGGCTCTCCGAGCTCGACATCGTGCCGACGATCGTGGCACTGCGAAAACAGTTCGACGAGATCCGTCGTCAGGAGTTGGAGAAGACCCTCAGCAAAAACAGCGCGTTCGGTGATACAGAGCGCAAGGCGCTCGAAGGGTTGACCAACGCGATCATCAACAAGCTGCTGCATGTGCCGATCCCCAACCTCAAACGGAGTCAGGACGATCCGGGCGGCGATACCTACGTCGATGCGGTGCGTGCCCTGTTCGAGTTGCCCGAGCCGGGTGAAGACGCAGAAGAATGAATCAACGGGGCGTTGTCCTCAT
>PKUI01000152.1 GCA_002869605.1 Desulfuromonas sp.
AAGGCAACCGGTATCGACAGCAAGCTCCGCTTCCCGTTTGTCTGTGAAGCGTGTGGAGAAATAGAGAGCGAGTGGGAAAGCCGCTGCAGCAAATGCAGCCAGTGGGGCACCTATGTTCTTCCCGGCGCCCAGGAGCTGAAGAGCGCCCGCCCGCTTGAAGTGCGCGCCATTCACCACGGAGAGCGCTAGGTATGTCTCAATCTTCTCGTCCGGTGGTCCTGATGATCCTCGACGGATGGGGATTGCGTGATGACTGTAGCGACAACGCGGTCTGCCAGGCCCGTACGCCGAACCTTGACGCGCTGTTCAAGGAGTGTGCTTCGACCCGTATTGGTGCCTCGGGCATGGATGTTGGTCTGCCGGATGGGCAGATGGGGAATTCCGAGGTCGGACACCTTAATCTCGGTGCCGGGCGGATCGTTTACCAGGACCTGACCCGTATCAGCAAGAGCATCGCCGATGGCGACTTCTACAGCAACCCGGCACTGTGCGAGGCGGTGCGCTCTGCCAAGCAGAACGGTACGGCGTTGCACCTGATGGGCTTGCTCTCTGATGGTGGTGTTCATTCGCACAATACCCATCTATATGCGCTGCTCGAACTGGCCAGGCGTGAAGGGCTGGACAAGGTTTACGTGCATGCCCTGCTCGATGGTCGTGACACCCCTCCGCGCAGCGGCGTCGATTACCTGGCCCAGCTCGAAGACGAGATGGAACGTATCGGGGTCGGCCAGATTGCCACGGTGATCGGGCGTTATTACGCCATGGACCGCGACAACCGCTGGGAGCGCGTGGAGCGCGCCTACCGGGCCATGACCGTGGGTGAGGGGATTGGCGTCGCCTCAAGTGCCGAAGCGATTGCTGGTGCCTATGCTGCCGACCAGGGGGACGAATTCGTCGAGCCGCGGGTTATCAAGGGTGCCGGGGCGCCACTGGCAACGGTTGCCGATGGCGATGCGTTGATCTTTTTCAACTTCCGCGCCGACCGTGCGCGGGAGATTACCCGCGCCTTCACCGAGAGCGTGTTCTCCGGTTTTGAGCGTGCAACGGTCCCGGACCTGTCGGTCTATGTCTGCCTGACCGAGTATGACGCTTCGTTCCCTCTGCCGGTTGCGTTTCCACAGGAGAAACTGGAGCGGATCCTCGGCGAAGAGGTTGCCAATGCTGGCCTGCGCCAGCTGCGGATTGCCGAAACCGAGAAATACGCGCATGTCACCTTCTTTTTCAATGGCGGGGTCGAAGAACCGTTTGCCGGTGAAGATCGGGTGCTGATCGATTCTCCACGCGATGTCGCCACCTATGACCTGAAGCCGGCGATGAGTGCTCTCGAGGTGACCGACGAGATCGAGGTGCGGATCGCTTCCGGGGTCTATGATCTGATCGTGCTCAATTTTGCCAACCCTGACATGGTGGGGCACACCGGGATTCTTCCGGCGGCCGTGCAGGCGATGGAAACCGTCGATGGATGTGTCGGGCGCGTTGTCGAGGCGTTGCGCGCAGCGGGTGGTGTTGCCCTGATCACGGCCGATCACGGTAACTGCGAGGAGATGCTCGGCAGCAACGGGCAGCCGCACACCGCGCACACTTCCAACCTGGTGCCGCTGATCTATGTCGGCCCGGGAGAGCCTCCTCAGCTTCGTTCGGGGATCCTTGCCGATCTGGCGCCGACGATTCTTACCCTGCTGGGGCTGGAAACACCACCGCAGATGTCCGGTAATAACTTACTTGCTTAATTCCGACGGGAGGCTTTGCCTCCCGTTACTGTTTTTAAGGGGGGGCAAAAAGTGAGGCGTCGGGTTCTAACCTATCTGCAGGAGGGGCTGGACTGGTTGTTGCCGCCAGCCTGCCAACTCTGTGGCGCCACCCTGAGCGACAGTCGCCAACCACATCTTTGTGAAGCCTGCCAGGCACGTATCTACCCCCTCGAATCTCCCCGCTGTCCCCTCTGTATGCTTCCCCACGCAACCCCCGTTGGGGCCGACTACCTCTGTGAGGGGTGTCTTCGTCATCCCTTGCCGGTGACCTCGGTGGTTGCACTCGGTAGCTACGAAGATGGTCTGCGCGAGGCGGTGCACCGTTTCAAGTTCCGTAACGCTATCGGGCTGCAGCGCCCCCTAGGCTGGCTGCTTGCCGAGCAGCTTGCAGCCAGGTGGGGAGATGCTCCTCCCGACGGACTGTTGCCGGTGCCGCTGCATCGTAAGCGTCTTCAGCAGCGAGGTTACAACCAGTCCCTGCTGTTGGCCCAGGAGATCCGGCGCTGCCTGAACGTTCGCCTGGCAAAGGGTCTGCTGGTACGGCGCGTGGCGACGGCGGCGCAGCAGGGGCTGGCGCTCGACGAGCGCCAGCGCAACGTCAAGGGAGCGTTTGCGGTATCACGCCGCCTGCAGGGCGAACGTCTGTTGCTGGTCGATGACGTGCTGACCACGGGGGCCACCGTGAGGCAGTGTGCCGAGGCTCTGCTGAAGGCTGGTGCCGGTACGGTCGAGGTCGCGGTGTTGGCCCGTGCGCCCCGCCCGGACGGGCATAACTTGTGTCGCGAGCCGGTTCGTGGTTAATATACCCCTTTATGACGGTTTTGACTGTACCGGTTGACGCAGGGAGGATGACAGATGCAGCAGCCCCAGGAGGGAGTCTCCGACGAACCATGCCTGATCCCGATAGCCAGCGGCAAGGGTGGGGTGGGAAAGAGCCTGTTTGCGGCGAACTTGGCCGTCAGCCTCGCGGCACAGGGGAAACGGGTGGTGGCCGTCGATCTCGATCTCGGTGGCAGCAACCTGCATTCCTGCCTCGGGATGGGCAACACCCACGCCGGTATCGGTGATTTCATCAACGACCCGCAGCTTACGCTGGCACGTCTGGTGACTCCGAGTCCTTTAAAATACCTTGGTTTCCTCGCCGGTGACGGGGTCACCCCGTTTCTCGCCAATCTCGGCTATTTCCAGAAACTCAAATTAATCCGCTGCCTGCGCGCACTGGAGGCCGATTACCTGATTGTCGATCTCGGCGCCGGGAGTTCCTACAATACCCTCGATTTTTTTGCGCTGTCGAGCCGTGGCATCGTAATGGCGACCCCCGATGCCTTGAGTCTGCTCAACGCCATGACCTTACTCAAACATTTCGTCTTGCGCCAGATCGGCCAGATTATTTCCGGGGACCATCGCTTCAAGGAGCTGTTGGACGTTCAGAGGCACCAGGGGTTACGCATCCCTGCCGGAAGTGTCGATGAACTTGTGCGGCAGATCGAGGCGCTCGACAGGGAGATGGCGGAGCAGGTGAGAGCCCGTCTGCAGATTCTCAAGCCGCGTCTGGTACTCAACCAGGCCGATGGTGCCGATGATCTGAAGATGCTGACCCCGGTGGTGAATAATCTTTTCGACAAGCTCTCCATCGAGGTGGAGTGTTTTGGCCTGATTCCTTTTGACAGCGCAGTGCGGCACACGGTTCGTGAGCGAGGGGTTCTGGTGCGGGATCTGCCGCGGAGTCCGGCTGCACAAGGGGTGCAGAGGGTCGCAGAGCGTGTTGTACGTCTCTGGGGACGGGATCTGGAGAACAGCCTCGAGCGTCTTTACAGCGACTCATGTGGTTGGCTGCAACAATTCAGCAAGCCGGCACCCGAAGAGGGCGCTAGCGTCGAGTCGGAGGTATGATGCCGTCCCGACTCTACCCTCGCATGCCCGAAAATGCCGTGCGCAGCCAGTCGCAGCAGCTCGATGGGGAACGTTTAGGGCTGCAGATTCTCGACGAGCTTCCTGCCCCGGTATTTCTGGCCAACCAGTCGCGGCAGATTCTGTTTGCCAACCGTGCCATGTGTGCCTTGCTGAAAGCGGAGCCCGAACGCATCATCGGGATGCGGCCCGGCGAAGTCCTCGCGTGTGAGAATTCGACCCAGGTCGAAGAGGGGTGTGGTTGCTCGGAGAAGTGTGCAGCATGCGGTGCCCTCAGGTCGATCCTGGAGGCGTTGCAGGGGCATGCGCAGAGTGACGAGTGTCGCATGATCCGCAACGGCTCTGCAGGGCTCGAGGCTTTCGATCTGCGGATTTCGGCGCGTCCTGTAAGTGATGCGGGAATCCCCCTGGTGCTGGTGCATGTCGCCGATATCAGCGACGAAAAGCGCCGCAATAACCTGGAGACCATCTTCTTCCATGACGTTCTCAACGTTGCCGGGAGTATCCGGGGATTTGCCGATATTTTGCTCGCCTACGATCTGAAAAATCCTCGCGAGGTGCTGCTCCAACTGCAGGAAGCGGCCCAGCAGATGATCGATGAGGTCGAGGCACAGCGTCTGTTGGCGCGCGCGGAAAACGGCGATCTGAACCCGGTGCGTGAGCCGCTCGAGTCGTGGCAACTGCTGGAACGGGTGGTCAAGATGCTGCGGGGGCACGAAGTGGCGAGCGGGCGTACCGTGACGATCGCCGATGAGAGCTGCCGCGAGATTTTTCTCAGCGACCAGACCCTGCTCGTTCGCAGCCTGGTCAACCTCGGCAAGAATGCCTTGGAGGCGAGCGACGAGGGGGAAACCGTTACCTTAAAGGCGAAACGCCACGGGGGGGGGATCTGCTTCGAAGTCCATAACCGGGCCGTGATGACGCCCGAGGTACAGCAGCAGGTGTTTCAGCGCTCCTTTTCAACCCGGGGGAGCGGCCGAGGGGTGGGGACCTACAGCGTTCGCCTGTTGGTAGAGCGTTATTTGGCCGGCCAGGTTACGTTTGTCAGCGACAATGCGAGCGGTACGCGTTTCACCATCAGCCTGCCGGCTTGAATTTCCGCTTAAAAAACCATTGAGGCCTCTAGCAACCACGCAGTCTGGCGGGGTTAGATGGTGTCAGAAGGACTGCAGAGTTTCTTGGACGTTTTGGGGAAGGTTGGCATGTCCGCTGCAGTGGTAGTCGGGCAGAGTTGTAATGATGTTGAGCAGTTCGTTGCTTATGTCTGAAGGAAGGAGAATCTGCGTGAGACGTTACACCGCTATCAGCCTGGCTGCGACTATGGTGATGCTGGTGGTCACCCCAAGCTTCGCCACCAATGGTATGAACATGATCGGTTACGGTGCCGTTTCTTCGGGTATGGGGGGCGCAGACCTGGCCGTTGTCGACAATGCCTCGGCCATGAACATCAACCCGGCGGGGATCTGCAGTTGCGAGGGGCCTCAGGCCAGTATCGGGACGAGCGCCCTGATGCCGACGATCCACCACCAGGATACAGTCAACGATCTCGATTCCAAGAAGCAGATTTTTCCACTCCCTCTGGCGACCTACGCGACGCCGGTCGAGGGGACGCCGCTGACCTTCGGTCTCGGGCTTTTTGCTCAGGGGGGCATGGGGGTCGACTACGAAAGACAATTCTTCGGACCTGGAGGGGCGGACCAGGTTTACTCGAATGTCGGTTACATGAAGGTGACGCCGACCCTGGCCTGGCAAAGTCGCGATACACGCCTGAAACTTGGCGCCAGCTTGAACATCGGTCAGGTGACATCTGATATCGAATACCTGCCCAACACGGTCGGTTTCAAGGCTAACGACCTGACGGCGTACGGCTACGGTGCCCGTCTAGGCTTCCAGTATCGCATTGACGACCTGGTGATCGGCGGGGCCTGGCTGTCCAAGACCAAGCTCAATTTCAAGAATGGCAATCTGGTTTTGGCCAGCGACCCTTCGACAAGGCTCGAAACCGAGATGGACGGCTTCGACTGGCCGCAGCAGGTCGGGCTCGGTATGGCCTACAACTTCGGTTACGCCTTTCGTCTCGCTTTTGATGTCGACTGGGTTGAATGGTCACAGGCGGTCGACACCGTGAAGATCGACGGGCTACCGTACAATTTTGCCATGGACTGGGAAGACCAGTGGGTGTTTGCCGTTGGCGCCGAATGGGAATTTGCCAACGGCTGGCTGGCGCGCCTCGGCTACAACCATGGCGACTCCCCGGTGCCGAATGCAACGCTCAGTCCGCTCTTTCCGGCGATTATCGAGGACCATGGGACCATCGGATTCGGTTACCGCGCGCGTAGTTGGCAGGTCGATGTCGCTTACGAGCATGGTTTCGAGGCTGAACAGACCAATCCCGCCCCGGCAAGTGGCGTGACCGAGACCCACGAACAGAACACTGCGCACATGATGCTGACCTGGTACTACTAGGCTGTGCGATGCAACTGGAAACAACAGCGCCACCCGGGAACGGGTGGCGCTGTTGTTTTTTGTAGAGGGGGGGAGACGGCTACAGGTGGGTGCCGCAGAACTTGCAGTGCCGGGCATCGGGATCGTGCCCTTCGGCGCTGCAGGCCGGGCAGGCCTGGGTTGAAATCTCCAGCTGCTTGGCGCGCGTTAGCTCGGCGGTGACGATGCCGGTCGGCACGGCGATGATGCCATAGCCGATGATCATGATGAACGAGGCGAGGACCTGTCCCGTCGGGGTTTGCGGTGAGATGTCGCCGTAACCGACGGTGGTCAGGGTGACAATCGCCCAGTAAATCGAAACCGGAATGCTGGTGAAGCCGCTTTCGGTCCCTTCAATGACGTACATCAGCGAGCCGAGGATCACCACCAGGTTCATGACCGTGAACAGGAATACGGCGATTTTTCTGCGGCTGGCTCCCAGGGCGTTGCGCAGGGTGTCCGCTGCGCCGAGGTAGTTGACCAGTTTGAAGACCCTGAAGACGCGCAGCAGGCGCAAGATACGGATGGTCAGCAGGAACTGGCTGCCGGGCAGCAGCAGGCTCAGGTAGGTTGGCAGGATCGCCAGCAGATCGACGATGCCGTAGAAGCTGAGTGCATAGCGCGACGGGCGGGTGATGCTGAGCAGACGCAGGCCATACTCGATGGAGAACAGCAGGGTAAAGAACCACTCGAATGCGCTGAGCCAGAAACCGTAGTTCTGGCGCACAGTGGCGACGCTGTCGAGCATCACGGCGATCACGCTGGCGATGATTGCCGCAATCAGGGCGACATCGAAGCTCTTGCCGAGCGGGGTGTCCGCTTCGAAGATGATTTCGTGCAAGCGTGCGCGCCAGTTGCTGAGCGGTGGATCCTCCGGGCGGGATTGGTGCGGGGCGCGTTGCTGCATGGTGATACCTTTCGTGGATGACGATATGGTTCTAAACATGCCACGGAAGGCGTTGCCGGGCAAGCCCTACGCTTTCCGTGCCGCGCGGGCTTGAAAATCGCAAAGGAGTGGACATATTGTTGGGAGGAAAAACTGACCCCCGAAAGGACCCTGCTATGCCCGGGCTATTGATCCGCTGGTTTATCCTGACGTTGGCCATCCTGTTTGCCGGCTACATGGTTGACGGCATTACCGTCAGTGGGATCTGGAGTGCGCTGTTTGCGGCGCTGGTGCTCGGCATGCTCAATGCGTTGCTGCGCCCGTTGCTGATTATCCTGACCCTGCCGTTGACCCTGCTGAGCCTGGGTCTGTTCACCTTCGTGATCAACGCGTTTTTGCTGTTGATGACCTCCGGGGTGATCGGCGGTTTGGTGGTCGATGGTTTCGGTGCCGCACTCGGTGGTGCCCTGGTGATCACCCTGGCGAGCTGGTTGCTGACGGTGCTGGTGAGTGACCGCGGTCAGATCGAGGTGGTCGAGCTGCGTAACCGGGACGGGGTCTTTCGCGAGTAGCGCTAGACAAGGTCGATGGCGGCGAACCCTCCCCCCTCGGTGCGCATGTTGGTGACCTGCCCACGATAGAGACGAGCGGTCAAGCCGAGCATGCGCTCGCGGTAGAGGTAGAGGCGCACGTCGAATTTAAACGATGAGCCGTCCGGGGTGTCGATCTTGCCCGGAGGGGTAAATTCCTGGCACAGGGTGGTCTCGGGGTCGAGCTGAGCAAAGCGCGAGCGGGTGATCTTTTCACCGACCATGACTCCGCGACTGCCAAACTGGTCGACCGGCTTGTAGACCCACCGTTTATGCTCCTTCCATAAGCTTTCCTGATTCCTCCCATTGAGCAGAAAACATTCCGGCACCCCGGCGCGTAGCGCCGCGGCTTGCCGTTCGGAAAGCCCCCATTTCTGCAGCTGCTGCGGCTCTTGCCAGAGCAGCATGCGGCGCTTGTCGGCGAGCAGCCCGTAGGCATGCGGGTTGGGGCTCAGGCAGACGCTTCCGGAGAGGTACGCGGCGCGTATTCCGGCAAGTTGCGGCGTTTCGAGGTAAAAGTCGCAGTGGCGGTTGTAGATCATGTCGACCCGTTGCTGGTGGTGGTAAACCCCGTCACGCTCGATTCGAAGCTCGCTCGGGTCGAGGATCAGGGTGCGGACACCGCAGGCCTCGAAGTGTTCGGCAAAGGCCTGCATTTCGGGGAGCAGGAATTGTTCACGTGGGCTTTCGTCGAGAATCACCAGGCAGTTGAGGGACGCTGCCCCATCCACCTGTTGCGCGAAGTCGTCACGGAAGGTGGTCAGGGTGCGGGTGAGAAAGCGCTCCCTGGTGGTGGCATCTTCCGTCTGCAAGGCCAGGGAGCTGCCGCCGGCGTTGGTGTTGACCTCGATCAGTCGGGGGCCGCGTTCGCCAACATGGAAATCGTAGCCCATCATCACCGCAGCATGCCCGGGGTCAAAACGGGCCGCGAGGGGGACTTGCGGGTAGACGGTTTCGCGGTAAAGCGGATGCTGGCTCAGCTGGTAAAGGATGCGGCTCAGGCGCAGCATGCTGAGAAAGTCGCTACGGCGCAGCGTGACGCGATAGCGGATGATGGGTAGGGCTGTTTCGGTCATGGGTTCCCCTGGCGTTGGTCGGTGAGGGAACTATGTCATAAACGCTTGAAAATGCAAAGGGGCCAAGGGGGAAAATCCCCCGGGCCGAGGCGGCCCGGGGGGGGGGCAAGGACTGAGCTTACTCGAGAGCCTTGGCGAGCAGGCTGATGGTATGAGCGGCGCGTACCTGCGACCCCTGTTTATCGAGGCCACCGCCGATCTGCAGCATGCACCCCGGGCAGTCCATGGCGACACAGGTCGCATCGCTTGCCGCGATGTCGGCGAGCTTGTCGGTGAGAATGTTTCTGGCGATGTCGGGGTGGCTGGTGAATGAGTAGGAACCGCCGAAGCCGCAACAGCGATCGGAACGTTTCATCTCCACCAGTTCGTGCCCTGACAGTTCGAGCAGCGCCCTCGGCTGCTGCCAGACTCCGGCGCCCCGCTTGAGGTGGCAGGAGTCGTGGTAGGTGACTTTTTCGCCCCGTTCAACATTTTTGAACAGGTCACCGGCGTCAAGCACGTCGGCGATGAAGGTTGCCGCGTCCATGGTGATCTCGGCCAGCTTCTCGGCGCGCGCCGCCCAGACCGGGTTGTCGCGCAAGTGCTCGACGAAGTCGCGCTGTAGCGCCATGGAACAGGTCGGGCAGGTGGTAAGGACGTAGTCGGGGTCATCCGCGAGCATCGCCACGATGTTTTGTTCGGCCAGTTCGACAGCGGTTTCACGGTCGCCCGAGTAGAGCGCCGGGATGCCGCAGCAGTTCTGTTGCTGTGGAAGGGTTACCTTGACGCCAAGGCGGTTCATGACTTTTACAAGATCGTCGCCGAGCTCCGGGTAGAGGAAGTCGTTGGCACAACCGGCGAAGAACGCCACGCTGTACCTCGGCTTTTCGAGCGTTTGCGGGATCTTTTCGAAACGATCGCGCAGCGGCGTGGCGGCCAGCGCCGGCAGCGAGCGCCACTCGGTGAGCGAGGAGAAGAACAGCGGCAGGTGGCGGATGGTCCGCTCCCCTCGTGTGACCGGCTTTTGCAGCAGGCTGGCGGCACGGAGCATGCTGTGGAACAGCTTGCGGTTGCGCATGATCTTGCGGAACACCAGGTTCTTGCCGGCGCCGATCCCTTCTTCGTCGCTCAGGGTTTCGCGCAGGTGCAGGATGATGCTTTCGAGGTCGATCTGCGAGGGGCAGACTTCGACGCAGGCGCGACAGCCAATGCATGCGCGCACGATCTCGGCCGCCTTGTCGAGGCCGTGGATGAAGGCAGTGAGGATGATGCCGATGGCACCGATGTAGATGTGCCCGAAAACGTGCCCGCCGACCGTCTGGTAGACCGGGCAGATGTTGGCGCAGGCGCCGCAGCGGATGCAGCGCAGCGCATCGCGGCAGTGGGGAGATTCGGACAGCGCGCTGCGGCCATTGTCGAGCAGCACGATGTGCATCTCCTTGTCGCCGTTGCCGCACGGCACCGCACCGTGGATCCAGGTGACGTAGGAAGTGATCGCCTGACCGGTGGCGTTCTTTGGCAGTACCCTGATCACCCTGGCGGCGTCCTCGAGGGTCGGTACCAGTTTCTCGATGCCGACCAGCGCGACGTGAATTTTTGGCAGGGTGGTGACCAGGCGCGCGTTCCCCTCGTTGGTGACCAGAGCGAGACTGCCGGTTTCGGCGACCGCGACATTCGCCCCGCTGATTCCCATTCCTGCCTCGAGGTATTCCTGGCGCAGCTGCTCGCGCGCCACCGCCACCAGGTGCTCGATCTCCTCCGGCTCCTGCTTGCCGGTCACCTTTCCGAACAGTTCAGCCACCTGGCCGCGGAACATGTGGATCGCCGGCATCACCATGTGGCTGGGGCGCTCCCCGGCGAGCTGGATGATCCACTCGCCGAGGTCGGTCTCCACTGCCTCGACGCCTGCCTCCTGCAGGGCCTGGTTGAGATGGATCTCCTCGCTCGCCATGCTCTTGCTTTTGACCACCTTTTTGACCCCACGCTGTTTGGCCAGTTCGCAGACGTAGCGGTTGGCATCGTCAGCATCTTTGGCGAGATAGACCGTGGCGCCGGAGGCCTCGGCTTGCTCGGTAAACTTTTCGAGATACTGCTGATGGTTTTCGCGCACCTCGTCCTTCATGGCGGCGATCTCGCTGCGCAGCGATTCGAAATCGTAGCCCGCAAAGGCCTTGCGCCGCGACTCGACGTAGGCATCGCCGAAAGTGTGCAGCGCCTCTTGCAGTTTCGGCGTGGCAAGGGCCCGGTCGATGCGCTGTTTGTAATCGTGGTTGCGTTGCTTGTTCATGAGTCCTCCCCGCAGGTGAGCTCGTCGCATAGCAGGATGTGTAATTCCTTCGGTCCGTGAACGCCGATGGTCAAGACGCGCTCGATGTCGGCGGTACGGCTCGGGCCGGTGATATAGGCGAGGTAGCTGGCCGGGGTTCGCTGCTGGAAGCGACGCAGTAACGGAACGGCATCGAGGGCGTCGTCAACGAGCGCCTGCGGGCTGAAGATGACGAAGTGCTTCGGTGGCAGGGTGGAGGCGAGACGCACATCTTCGGCCGTGCTTTCAAGCACCAGGGTGCCGGTTTCGGCGATGGCGAAGTCGGCACAGGTGAGACCCGCTTCCGCTTCGGCCGCGTGCTTGCGCAGTGCCCTGTCGATAACGCTGCAGCCCCGTTCGCGCAACCCGTCGGCCAGTCGGTGAGTGCGGGCTGCGGCAATGTTTGGCAGTAGTAACGCGCCAGCCAGCCGTTCTGAAATATAATCGAGGGCCGCATCTGTCGTTACGGCAGTGACAACCTGGGCGCCGGTGACCTCGGCGGCCATTTTGAATCGATTCAGTCGGGTGGCCTCATGCATTCTGCTCTCCTTGATGGTTGTGGCTTGCAATCTCTCTATAACCGTAGAGAATTCAAGTTAGACGTCAAGGGTGCGTGATTCCCTGGACGATGCTAAAGGGGCGCAGTATTTCTTCTGACCTGGAAACAGGTTTAATCTCTTGCCGAAGATTGGTAATACCAATTTACAGGTCATACCACAAGGGTATCTGCTTGCGGGGGAGGCTGTCAAGTAGTTAGGTTGGATTGTCGAGGCCTTGAATCGGTGGCGCATGAGCCTGCGAGCGTCCCCGGTGGATGCGGAGAGCGAGCGTGTGATAAGCGAGGGGGTGCTATCCAGGTGCATGGTCACTATCCGCATCTGCAAGGTGTCAATGATGATAATTTCCAATGGTTACTAATTTGGTACATGAATTGCTCAATGATGTCTAAACGACAAATGTGTCAAATTGCGGTCACAATAATACTCTTTCCCCAAGAGGGTGAATGCTATGAAGAATGAAAAACTCGGTGAAATCCTGGTCCGCAACCACTTGGTCTCAGAGGATAATCTCATCGAGGCGCTAAAGATTCAGAAACAACATCCCGATTTTTCTGTCGGTCAGATCCTTGTAAGGCAGGGTGTGCTCAGTGAGCATGATCTGAACTTGACTCTCGACTACTATGGCAAGCGCAAAAAGTTGGGAGAGATACTGGTTAACCAGCAGATTGTAACGGAGGGTCAAGTTGAGCATGCCCTTGCCATAAGCCAAAAACAAAAGATCTCACTCGCAAGGACGCTGCTGAATCTAAATCTGATTACTGAAGATCAACTGGTTGAGGCTTTATCGCTTCAATATGACATTGACCATGTTCACCTTGAGGATCATGTTTTTGCGCCAGGCCTTGATAAATACATCAGCAGAAATTTCGCGATTAAAAATCGTATCGCCATTATCTACGCGACATCGAAAGAACTGACCCTGGCGATGTCTGTTCCAATGCATCCTTCTAACCTTAAGGAGATCGAAAATACTACGGGTTATAAGGTTGTGCCTGTTTTAGCCAAAGACAGTGATATTACAAAGGCCCATGAGCAGATCTATGTTGTTGAGGACGATAAGGATCAAGGTTCCCGTCGAATCAATCTGACCTTGGAACAGTTAAGCAACGAGGAGATGCGCTCAAAGTATGTCTTGGATCACAATGTAGAGAACCTTCTCAAGACCCTCTTGACCGCGGCGGTCAATGTGGGTGCGAGCGATATCCACCTGGAAAATGCCGAGCGGGGTATGTCTGCAAGGTTTCGTCTCGACGGGGTGTTACAGCAACTTGAAATCGGGCCGGTCGAAAAGGAAATACGCTCCCATGGCCCTTCCCTGGTTTCAAAAATAAAAATCCAGTGTGATCTGGATATTACGGAGCGTAGGCGTCCTCAAGATGGCAGTTTTAAAGTTCAGATAGCACATCAGGACAAGAAGAGATCCATTGATTTTCGCGTCTCCATTATACCGACCCGTTATGGCGAAAATGTTGTCATTCGCGTTCTGGATAAGGTTCGCCCCATTTCCCTGGACACGCTCGGGTTCCCTACGCCTGAACTCCGTGAACTTCGTGGTCTGTTGGAGAATCCTACGGGGATTATTCTTGCCACCGGTCCGACAGGGTCAGGGAAGACCTCCACCTTGTACGCAGCTCTGAATCAGGTGAATTCACCTGAGGTGAAGATATTAACCGTCGAAGACCCTATAGAGTATTCACTCGGCGATATTTCGCAGTGCGAGGTTAATGAAAAAATAGGTAACACTTTTGCCGAGCTGCTGCGCTCGTTTCTGCGGCAAGATCCTGACTTCATCATGGTCGGTGAAATGCGCGATCTCGAAACCGGCTCCATTGCCATCAGGGCGGCTCTTACCGGGCATACGGTGCTCTCTACGCTGCACACGAACGATTCCACCAGCGCCATCACCCGCTTGGTCGACATGGAGATCGATCCTGCGCTGATCGCAACCACATTGCGTGCGGTCATCGCCCAAAGGTTGGTACGCATCAACTGCATCCATTGTCGTGAGGCATACTCCCCTGACGCCGAGCTTATAAAAACTTTTCCCGAGCCGGTGGTAAAAGGCATCATGTATCTGCGGGGTAAGGGCTGCTCAATGTGTAACTACACGGGCTTTTCCGGGAGAAAGCCGATCATCGAGATGTGGGCTCCGAATCGTGAAGAGGCGCTCGCAATTAACCGCAAGGCGAGCAGTTCAGAGTTGCGGCAGATGGCTTTTTATCACTCCGAGCGCAAAACCTTGCTGGAAAACGGACTTGAAATGTTACGGGATGGTGACACAACCTTGGAGGAGCTGTTACGTAACATCCCTTCCGAGCAGGTTGATGAACTCTGTCGCAGGTATTCAGGGGGATAATGGCAACCTTTCAGAACCCGCGGCGCAGCCGGGGTGGGGCTCTCGAAAAGAGAGCTCAGTGCCTCGCCTGACATCAGTGCTCAACAGGTTTTAGGGTTAATGATTCAGCGTCCCGGGGGAAGGGGCGCTTTTTTTGTCGGCAGGTTTGATTGGCTTCCGTTTCAGGGTTGCCAAATTTTTGAAAATCGGGGGTGAAAACACTTTAAATTCAAGGCAAGAACGCGTTGCGGGATATACAGCATGCGCTATCGGATGGAGATAAGGTTGTGTGAAAGGTGTCGTGGGGACGGCTTGTTTGAGGGTAAGCATCTGGAATCTTATGTCGTATTAGAAATATTAATAGACGCATAAGAAAAACTTGCTTAGCGAATTGTCATTTTAGGTATATGTATTGCTCCTTTGTACTGGCTGAGGCTGCTCTTTGCCTGTAGTTTTTTAGATAAGGGAGGGTGACATGAAAAAGGCGTTCAAACATCGCTCAACCTATCTTCTGGTAGGTCTTGGTGTACTGGTCATGAACGTGCTGGCCCATGTGCAAAGTGACATGCTCGGGGTGGCGCGTCCTCTCAGCGGCTATTTTCTCCCTATGGCGATCGGTGCCTTGATCGGTTTCCTCTTCTCCCTCAACCGACTCAGTATTCTCGAAAAGAGCGCCGAGCAGAAAAAGTTCTTCCTGTCGATCGTCCATTCCCTTTCGATTGCCCTCGACGAGCGCGACACCTATACCTTCGGTCATTCATCTCGGGTCATGGACATGTCCGTAGCCCTGGCAAAGCGCATTGGCCTTCATCCTCATGACATTGAGGCGCTGGAACTCGGCAGCATCCTCCATGACATCGGCAAGATCGGTATCTCCGACGCGATTCTCAACAAACCCGAGCCCCTTATTCCGGAAGAGCTCGAGGTGATTCGGCAGCATCCGGTCAAGGGGGAGCGCATTCTAGGTGAGAGCCGTGACCCGAAGTTTCGCCAGGTTATTTACTGTATCCGCAGTCACCATGAGCGTTACGACGGACAGGGGTATCCTGACGGTTTGGCCGGAGAATCTATCCCTATCTGCGCGAGAATCCTTGCCATTACCGATGCCTACGATGCCATGACCTCATTGCGTCCTTATCGGGGGAAAATGAGTTCAGCTCTGGCTCTGGCGGAGCTGCGCCGTTGTGCCGGTACGCAATTCGATCCACAGTTGGTGGCGGAGTTCGATGGTGTGCTGAAAGATTTTGCCGGAGGGCTCGAGGCCCTGGAAAAGGACGATGGCCTGAAGGTGGCTCCCTGCTGACCCTGCCTTAATGCTTTAGCGGATGCAGTTGCGACCGGCCCCTTTGGCTTCATAAAGGGCCTTGTCGGCAATGTTGATGATGGCTTCAATGGTCGATCCGCGGATAAATTCACTTACTCCGAGACTTACCGTCACGTGCCCAACCTCTTCGAAGCGGTGTTCGTCGACCCGCTTGCGGATCAATTCCGCGACGATCTTGGCCCTTTTCATATCTGTGTTGGGGCAGATAACCATGAATTCCTCTCCTCCCCAGCGACCCACCAGGTCGGACTCTCGTGTTGATTTGCATAGAATATCGGCAATGGCAACGAGGACGCGGTCTCCGAGCATGTGCCCGTAACAATCGTTGACGGCTTTGAAGTGGTCGATGTCGAGCAGGATGATGGAACAGGGGGAGGCGTAGCGCTCAAACCGGTACTTTTCATCGTAGAGCACTTTGTCCAATGCAATCCGGTTGGTGATCTGGGTTAACGGATCGGTGCAGGAAAGGTGTTCGAGGTTGTCGATCTGGTCGGAAACCTGATGCGCCATTTCGGCAAAGGTACGGGCGAGTGTCCCGATTTCATTGTTTTTAAAAGAGGAGACCTCAAAATCGTAGTTCCCTTCGCGCATGTATTTAATCCAGCTAAGAATTTTTCTTAACGGGCTGTTGATGTCCTTATGGAAAATGGAATAACCGGCGACGTTCATGCCGAGCAGGACGATAGAGAGGAGAATCGCCAGACGCAGAGGGTGTTTTTGACTCTCTTCTGCCAGGGCTACCTCTTGCATGGTGCGCGTGTCGAGCTGTTTTAAGACGGCATCGATATCGACCATGATCTCGGCCTTGGCCTTGTGGTAATCGTTGTCGTGCAGTAGTTGGAGTGCCAGCTCCCTGTCGGGAGGGCCCGTGCTGTAAGTGCCGTCGTCACCTGGAATCCGCCCCTGCATGGCCCAGAAGGCGCGGGTTTCAAGCTCGACCAGATCATCCGAGTGTTTTTTTGCTGCGGTGAGTCGCGCTAATTCTTCCGCGCTGAACTGCTGCTCTTTCATCAGTTCAACGATCGACACTTTTCTGCCCGTTCTTTCGCGGTAGTCGTGGCGCGCAGAGATGTAGTCCCAGAAGACGTCCTGATAATTTTCCGGGCGGGGTAGTTTGCCGTCGCGGATGGCGATGATCTTGTGGAAGTAGTCGAGGTAGCGTTCGTCACCGGTGACCACGTAGGTGCGTACCATACGGGTCAGGTCATCCGAACTCTGGCGCAGCTCTTCGACGAGTTCACGCGATTCGTAGCGACTAAGCTGCAGGTCACTTAAACGTTGCGCCGAGTCGAGCATCCACCACAAGTTGGTAAACAGGATCGCCAACAGTAATGCCTGTAGGGAAAAGAAGCAGATTATTTTGACGTTGATGCTCATGCCGTGATTCATTGTTCTTATCACCCCTCAATTGATAACCTAATTAATCAATAATTGGGCCAAGGGTAGCTTTGTTGTGGCATTATTTTGTAATTGTCTGAAATTGCGTAGTTAATTTAGCTGATGGGTTGTGCCCCGGAGACGGTAGTCGAAGCTGAGAGGCCTGGGGAATGGTGCCGTGACACTATTTTGGCTCTGGAGCGTGATGGTTCTGACACAGCAGAGACTACCTGCGGCGTCTGCGTGGGGTGTGGTTTTTCTTCGGCCGGGTTTCTTCCTGACGAGCAGGTTCCTGGGGCGGTTCCTTGCGCGGTGCGCTGACCCGGATGCAGCGATTGATCAGGCGTGCGCCGTCGAGGCTGTTGATGGCGTCCTTGGCTTCGGCATTGCTGCCCATACGGATAAACGCCTTGCCGTAGAAATGTTCATTGGAGTCGCAGAGCATCTTGATCGAGCGCACGCTGCCGCACACAGAAAACAGCTTGCGCAGCTCTTCCTCTTCGATATTGGCGGGGATGTTGCTGACCACCACTTCTTTACCGGTAAATTTACTCTTCATCTGTTTGGTTGTCCTCTTCTGTAACCGTTAAATCGTCGGGGCGTTCAAGGCTGATGCGCCCGAGGTTGCCGGCACGCAGCTCGCGCAATAGCAGTTCGGCCGCCCGGTAGAGATCGATATCGCCCCCCTTGATCAGGCAACCGCGACGCCGACCGATCTCTTCGAGGATCGCGCTCGGGGTCTCGGGCAGCGCCGGAAGCTTGTAACGTTTGACAATCTGCTCCGGGTAACGCTTGCCGAGGTAGTCCAGGGTTGCGCGCGCGACCTCGACACTGTCGTAGGCGTCGTCACCGATGGCACCGCTCGCCGCCAGGCGGCAGGCCCCGGCGGGGTCGCTCAGCACCGGCCAGAGCAGGCCGGGGGTGTCGGCGAGCAGGATGCCGTTACGCAGGTCAACCTGCTGCGGGCAGGTGGTGATGCCTGCCTTGTCGCCGACCCGCGCCATCTTCTTGCCGGCCAGAGTGTTGATCAGGGTCGATTTGCCGACGTTCGGGATGCCGGCGATCATCACGCGCAGCGACTTGCCCGGTTTACCGCTGCGCTGGGGCACCAGCTTGCGGCACAGCTTCGGCAACACCCCCACTTCGCGCCGCTCGCGGGCTTCCAGCGGCAGGGCGCGAACGCCGTGCTGTTTTTCGAAGAAGTTGATCCAGGCGTTGGTGATCGTCGGGTCGGCGAGGTCGTTCTTGTTCAGGACTTTGACGCACGGTTTCTGGCCACGCAACTTTTCCAGTAGCGGGTTGGTGCTGCTCGCCGGAAGGCGCGCATCGAGGACCTCGATAAACAGGTCGATGTTGGGTAGCTTTTCTATGATCTGTTCACGGGCCTTCTTCATGTGGCCCGGGTACCATTCGACAATCATTGCTCAACTCCTGAAACATCAACAGCCACAGGAGGCATCCCTGTGGCTGCCCGCAGCATACCTAAAATAGATCGCTAAAGCCAGCACTTATCGAGTGAAAGGGGCCGAGGTGAAGATTAACCGGAAAGCGTGGCACTCGATCTTTCGTAGACTTCTCTACGGGGTCTGTCGATAATAGCGCATTCTTTTGAAAGAAGTGTATTTATGGAAACCTATGACCTGATCGTGATCGGTGGTGGCCCCGCCGGGATGTTTGCCGCCGGTTATGCCGCCTTGAGCGGTGCCCGCGTGGTGCTGCTGGAGAAGAACCGCCGTGTCGGTGCCAAGGTGCTGATTACCGGCAAGGGGCGCTGTAATGTCACCAACAGCGAACCGGACGTGCGCAAGTTTGCCGAGCAGTTCGGGGGCAACGGCAAGCAGCTGTTGACAGCGCTGTATGCCTACGGGGTGCAGGAGGTGATCGATTTCTTTCAGCAGCGTGGGCTGCCGCTCACGGTCGAGAGGGGCGGGCGGGTGTTCCCCTCCCACGGTGATGCTCGGGACGTACAGCGGCTCCTGGCTCGCTTCCTTGACGAGGCCGGGGTAGAGGTGCGCTGTGCCAGCGAAGTGCGGCAGCTGGTATGCACAGGCGATCAGATCGGCGCGGTGCAGACCGCCGCCGGCGAACTGAAGGGCAAAGCGGTGCTGGTGGCGACCGGGGGGCTCTCCTATCCGGATACCGGTTGTACCGGCGACGGTTACCGCTGGGCCCGGGAACTCGGCTTCAAAGTGGTGTCGACACGCCCGGCGCTGACCGCCATCGACCTGCACGAGGCATGGACCGGCGAGGTCGATAACTTCAACCTCAAGAACGTCGAGCTGAAGGTGGTGCAGAACGGCAAGGTTCTGGCGAGCCGTTTCGGCGAGGCGTTCTTTACCCGGGACGGCATCGGCGGACCGATTATCCTCGATTTGAGCAACATCGTGCGTGAGCTGCTGCCCAAAGGTGAGGTGGTGCTGACTCTCGATCTCAAGCCGGCGGTAAACGCCGAGCTGTTCGACAAGCGGCTGCAGCGTGAACTGGCTGACCATGCCAACAAGGATTTTCGCAAGTCACTGGTGAACCTGCTGCCCAAGGCGATGATCCCGGTGTTTGTGCGCTTAAGCGGTATCGCCCCCGATAAGAAATGCCACTCGGTGACCCGCGAGGAGCGCCAGCGCCTGCTCGGCCTGTTCAAGTCGTTGCCGCTGCAGGTCAGCGGCTGCGGAGGTTATGACAAGGCGATCATCACCCGGGGCGGCATCGATCTGCGTGAGCTCGACATGCGCACCCTGCGCGCCAAAAAGATTACCAACCTTTACTTCGCCGGTGAAGTGCTCGACCTGGATGGACCGACCGGCGGCTTCAATCTGCAGGTCTGCTGGTCGACCGGTTACCTGGCCGGGGTGAGTGCCGCCGAGGCGGTGTTAAGCAGCTAGCTGCGTGGTGCCCGGTTGGTACGCGTTATTCTGCGAGCTCTTCTCCGGACCCTCCTGCCGCCTCCGGCAGATCTTTAAATTTAGGTAAGCCATCCTTGATGCGGTGGACCGTGTCCTGGTAGTGCACGTGGAAGGCCGGCTGGAAATCGAACCCTTCAATCAGGGCCGCAGGGATATCCACCATCCCCATGGGCGGGTGGTCTATGTAGAGATGTCCGCCGCAGGTTGTGCACCACTTGCGGTTGCTGGTCCCCGGCCGGTTTTCCGTGGCGGCGGTTTTGTCGAAGGCGGCAACCTTCTCTTCTCCTTTGGTGATTTTAAAGTTTTCCGGGGTCCACAGGGTGAAGGCGTTCACCTGCCCGGCCGACCAGTGCCGGCAGGATTTGCAGTGACAATAGGCCATCACTTCCGGCTCGCCGTGCAGTTCAAATTCAACCGCCCCGCAAAAACATCGTCCCTTGTACGTTTTACCCATCATGCTTCTCCTTGAGGTCAATTGTTGGTTGCCGGATCATCTTTCTCGAAGTGAACGGGTGATTGTGGCGAGGTGTCGACATGCAGGGTGAAGATATCCGGGCGGGCGTAGTGGCCGGTGACATCGAGGGTTCTTCGGGCCGTAGCGACCTGCTGCAGGTCAATGTCGTGGTAGAGGGTGCCTGCTGCCTTGTTCAGCGGGCCGGCAACGATTTCTCCGTCCGGGGAAATAATCACCGAGTCTCCCGGGTTAATCCATTCATCCGCCTCCGGGTACATCTGTTCTTTGCCGGGGAGATCATCCGGGAGGTCCATGCCTTGCAGGAGGTTGCCGCATCCGATGACCCAGCAGCGGCCCTCTCGGGCAATGTGGCGCAGGCTGCCGAGCCAGTTTTCGCCGCTGTCGTAGGTGGGGGCGATGTAGATCTCCACCCCTTGTGCATAGAGGGCATAGCGCGCCAGCGGCATGTAGTTTTCCCAGCACAACAGGGTGCCGAGGCGCCCGGCAGGGGACGCGACGACGTTCAGGCCGCTGGCGTCCCCAAACCCCCAAACCATCCGTTCGGGGTTGGTTGGCATCAGCTTGCGGTGTCGGTTGAGCAGTTTTCCCTCGGGGCCGATCACCACGATCGAATTGTACAGCGTTGAACGACCGAGTTGGTTGTCCCGCTCTTCGATCCCGCAAACAACCGTGACCTGGTGTTTTTCAGCGGCCGCACAGAGACCCTCGAGATCGTTGTCGATCAGGACGGAACTCTCCCACAAGCGCTTGTACAACGCCTCGGTTGTGTTCCAGTCGCCTCCCGGTTTGAGACGCCATATCCAGGCCGGGTAGCCCGGAATAAAGGTTTCGGTAAATACGACCAGTTCAGCACCGTGGCTAGCGGCTTCCTGAACCGTCTCGATCGCGAGGTTGATCGACGCGAGCTTGTCGAGGAAAATCGGTTTTTTTTGTACCACGGCTATCTTCGGCATCGTGTACTCCGCGACAATCGCGCCTAAAAGGTGTACTTGAACCATAACACCAAAAGATGACCAAACAAGTCGCTAATTGTTGTGTTCGACAGAGAGGCAGGTCAGTACGTCGTATCGGATAGCGTGGGGGATACTTACACGGCTTTGTTACCGCGTTGTTGCTGGCAGGGTTTCAGCTCTGTTGCGGTCTGATTCTGAGCTGCGGCCGCTGTCCCTCCAGGGAGAGCGGGTGAGGTTTTTCCAGGCTGTCGATCAGTTCGATGACCTCTGCAACCTGTGCGTGCAGGTCGGCGAGTTCGAGCCCCAGGCAGTGTGGCGCCATCGGCAGGCTCAGCTTCGTGCCGCGCTGCAGCAGGGCGCGTGCTCCCCGGATGTTGCCCTTTTCCAGATGTAGCAGGCCGACGGCGATCTGCAGTACCCCCTTGTAGAGGTCGCGCAGAGGGTCGTCCTGGACATTCCAGAGCTCTTCGAGGGTTTCGTGACAGAGGAAATAGGCTCCCTCGTTGAACTGGCGTACCGCCGCCAGCAGGGTGGCGGAAGGGGGCTGCTGACAAGCGGTTGCGAGTGTCATCAGTTCAGCCGAGGGTTTTGTCAATGGTACAGTGGAGGCAAACCGGCTGCAGTTCGTAGAGGCCGCTTTCCTTGTTGAGCACCGTGATGTGTTTGAGGTGCAGTCCGCAGGTGGTCTTGAAGCAGATCGAGCAGACGGTGCTTTCGCTGGTGGAGGTGACGTCGCAGATGTGGCACATCCACGGTGAGGGTTCGGGTTGTTCGTTCATGAAGGTTCCTTTCACTCTCTTGCAGTCTAAATTAGCATAGCTGTGAAGGTCGCGCCAAGAGCGGTTGAGCAGGTTGACAGCACAGGCGTCTGTCGGCAGAATCGTTTATCCTTTGCGCATACCTCCAACACAGGATGGACCATGAACCGAAATCAGCTGACCTGTATCGACCTCGACCAACCGACCCTCGAGGGGTTTCGAAAATTCCTCAGCGCCTGGCTTTACTGCGGCGAGCGGGAAACCTTTGTGGTCGATCCCGGACCGCTCTCGACGATTCCCCTGCTGCTTGAGGAGTTGAAACGGAGCGGGGTTGAGCGGCTCGATACCATCTACCTGACGCATATCCATATCGACCATGCCGGCGGCACCGGCGCCCTGCTCGAAACCTATCCGCAGGCGAAGGTGGTCTGCCACCCCGACGGAGTGCGGCACATGGCGGCCCCGGAGAAGCTCTGGCAGGGCTCCCTCAAGGTGCTCGGTAAAACTGCCGAGGCCTATGGCGAGATCATCGCCGTGCCGCAAGAGAGCCTGGTGGCGGCGCAGGAAGGCGAGGCCGCAACGCCGGGTGGCATGCAATGCTACCTGACCCCGGGGCACGCGGTGCACCACTGTTGTTATCGCTGCGACGAGCTGCTGTTTGCCGGCGAGGTGGCTGGCGTTCACTTCCCGCATGAACAGGAGATTTACATGCGCCCCGCCACGCCGCCCCGTTTCATGCTCGAGACGGCGCTCGCCTCGCTGGAACGCATGATGGCACTGCAGCCACAGGCGGCGGTGATCGCGCATTACGGCCTGGTGGAGCCGGCACTCAAGTATCTGCAGATCGGTCAGCGGCAATTTAAACTCTGGGTTGCCGGTGTCGCGGCGATTAGCGGGCTCCCGGCGGAGCAGCGCGAGCAGGCCTTTTTTGACTGGTTGCTGGAGCATGACCCACACTTTCGGCTGATTAAGCAGCTGGACAGCGACATCTACGCCCGGGAGCGGATCTTTTTCGGTAACACCTTCGCCGGGATGTCGGATTACGTCGAGAGGCTCTCTGCGGAGGAACGCAGCGCCGTAAGTCGGCTGCCTGAGTGAGCGTCCGTAAGCTGGAAAGCGCGCCTGAAGATATGGTTAGCGTGTTATAATGTTGTTGTGGATGATCTTTGACAGTATGATTTCGAATGGTTTCAGAGAGCGTCACCAACAGATACAGCAGGGTGTCACGCCGAGGTCGCGGTGAGCCAGCCTGCCGACGAGCAGGACGCCTGAAACGGCCTTTAGGGACAATGGATTGATAAGCCGGTTGACACTCTCTGTAACCGAATTGAAAAAGGCCCCACACATAGGTGTGGGGCCTTTTTATTTGGGTTGATGAGCGTCGAGAGTTACTTTTTTGTACCCTCGGTTAATGCTGCGCAGGACCATCCTTGCTGTCCCTTTTTCAAGATCAGTAGCCGCTCAAAAGGGATCTCTTGGTGCAACAGGTAATCAAAAGTGCGTTTAGCTCCGCCAGCGCCACGGGGGCAAACAATAACCACGGGATCGTTGTTGGCTTTCAAGCGCTCGATGGTGGCATCAAGTTTGGCTCGATCCGTTTCGCTTTTAACCGGGTATGCGTAGGTGGCCTCAGCCCCCTTGACGTGATGCTTGGCAAACTCGTCTTCCACTTGAATGTCAACAATGTTGGTCGGTTGCTCAGCAGTAAGTCGAGCCTGAAGATCCGGCGCGCTGATGAAGTTATAGCTGTGTTCATCGGCTAGGGACATGCTTGTGAAAAACAGCGATATCACCATGAAAATACAGAGGCGACGCGTTAAGGGCATTTGAGTTTTCCTCCAGTTTTTTGGTTTTTTTGTGTGGCTCAGTTTCGGTTTGAGATAATACGCGTTGATGACGCGGACTTCAATTTAATCTTTTCTAAAATAGTCGTGAATGCGACGGCGTAAACCGACTGACTCACTCAAGAACGGTCGGGGTACTGTTTTTTGGCCCAGAGGAAGGAAAATGGTGTTGAAGCGTTATCATTGTTGAAAACAGCTTTGTTTAAGGAGGTCTTCGATGTATCGCCATACCCGGGACGAAATGTTACGCACCATCGAGCAGGAGGCGGCCATGATCGGGGTTATGACCGGTCGCGGTGCGGTGTCGTCGCGGGTGATGAGGGCGATGGCCGATGTGCCGCGGGAGCGGTTTGTTCCGGAGCACTTGCGCGTTGATTCCTATGGCAATTTCCCGTTGCCGATCGGTAACGGGCAGACTATATCGCAACAGTTCATCGTGGCACTGATGACCGACCTGCTCGAAACCCGCCCCGAGCACAAGGTGTTGGAAGTCGGGACCGGCTCGGGCTACCAGGCGGCGGTACTTTCTCAACTGGTTGAGCAGGTTTACTCCCTCGAGCGGATCTCAACGCTTGCCGCTGCAGCGCGCCATCTGCTCGAGGCGTTTGGTTACTTTAATGTCGAGGTTTGCGACGGGGACGGTTATCAAGGCTTGCTGGAGCATGCACCGTACGATGGAATTATCGTGACCGCAGCCGCCCCGGATATTCCCCCGGCTTTGCTAACGCAGTTGAAGCCCGGCGGCAGGATGGTGATCCCGGTTGGGCAACCTTACAGCCACCAGGAACTGGTGGTTGTGAAAAAGCACAGCAGTGGAAAAGATCAGCGCGAGTCTGTTCTGGATGTAGCCTTTGTGCCGATGGTGCAGGGAGGGTGACGGGACGAACCGGTTGCCCGCGGACGTTGTGTGGCTGGTATTAAGAACCGCCTGCTTAGGGTTCAGCAGGCGGCCTTGACGCGATCTCCCAATGGTTAAGGCCATCGCGGTTGTCCCGCATCGTCCGGTTTCGCCGGTTTGGGACGATATCCCAAGTTCATGATGCGGGCATACAGCTACTATTACATTCTATCACTATCAACCTTCGCGGCGCGATTTTTGTCGTCGAGGGCCATTTTGTACCCTCCCGAGTTGACATCGTTGTTGCAACGACTAACAATGACCCCGCAGTGATTCAGCTTACGTATGAGGTCACCTATGTCCGCAGCACATGGTAATCCCCTCCGGGCAATTCTATTTGCCTTTGGAGCCAATTTCGGCATCGCCATCGGTAAGACGGTGGCGGCGTTTTTTACCGGTTCGAGCAGCATGATGGCCGAGGCGATCCATTCTTTTGCCGATACCGGCAACCAGCTGTTGCTGCTGGTCGGCCTGCATCGTGCTAAGAAGCCGGCTGACCTTGAGCACCCGCTGGGGTACGGCAAGGTCAGCTACTTCTGGAGCTTCATGGTCGCAATCATGCTCTTTTCCGTCGGCGGCTGTTTTTCGGTGTACGAGGGGTGGCACAAACTTCACGATCCTCGGCCGGTGCAGCATTTGGCCTTGGGGGTCGGGGTGCTGGTGTTATCGATTCTGCTCGAGGGGGGCTCGATGCTCGGCTGTCTGCGCGAGATCAACAAGATCCGCGGCAAACGGAGCCTCTGGCAGTGGTTGAATGCCAGCCGCAACTCGGAGCTGGTGGTGGTGTTTGGCGAGGACTTCGCCGCCCTGTTCGGACTGATGATCGCCCTGGGTTTTCTGGTCGTAGCGGGAGTGACCGACGATGCACGCTACGACGCCTACGGGTCGATTGCGATCGGTCTGTTGCTGATCGTGGTAGCGGTGTTCGTCTCAATCAAGGTCAAGGCGCTGTTGATCGGGCGCAGTGCCGACCCTGAGCTGGTTGCGGCGATCTCCGAGGCGATCGCCGATGATCCATCGATCCGGGAAGTCTACAACGTGATTACCCTGCAGATGGGGGCGCGGGCGATGCTCGCGGCCAAGATCCGCCTGCGTGACGATATTACGATTGCCGTGGCGTGCGAAAAGATCAACCGTCTCGAGGAGCAGATTCGCCAGAGCTTTCCGGAAATCGGCTGGTGTTTCGTCGAGCCGGATATCAAGGATTAACGGGGGGGCCGTATGGGAATCGTCTATTCGAGTGAGCATGGGAAAATGTGTCCCGGGTGCGACCAGCCGATCAAGCAGTGTCGCTGCAAGAAGAAGGCTGCTGCGCCGGTTGGCGACGGCGTGGTGCGGGTGTTACGGCAGACCAAGGGGCGCAAGGGGGCCGGGGTGTCGCTGGTCACCGGGGTGCC
>PKUI01000045.1 GCA_002869605.1 Desulfuromonas sp.
AACCCGTCCGGTGGAGCTCGATGCCGACGAGATCCGCCGCGCCTACCAGGTTGCGCAGGGCAACCTCTCTGCCGCGGCACGGTTACTCGGGGTGCATCGAGCCACCCTCTATCGCTATCTCGAAAAATTGGGAATCAGGCGGGAAGAGCTCGATTAAGCGTCAACGCAAAAAGGGCACCCATGTAAATAGTGGAGTGGGTAGATCCTTTATCGGCTAAGAACATGTTGGGGGGCTGGTAGAAAAAACATCCCGAGACCTATAGTGATCGGGATGTTTCAGGTTAAGAGCAACTCGTTATCGCAATGACTTAAATAAATGACAGGTAAAGGAAGAGAGGCCCATCCACCTTAGATGGGCCTCTCTTCGACGTGATCAAGGAGATGGTTACGGATAGCTCGTCGCTTTGAGAATCACCGTGTAGCTTGGGATAACGGCCGGTAATTCCAGGCTGGCGCCAGACGTAACGGTCGCCCTTTGTCCGATCAGGACATCCGTGCCCCCCAAGATATAGTCCCCGAGGTTGACTTCCTGGTCTACGCTGGTGTCGTTACCAAGGGTTACATGGTTGCCAATCTGGACGTTCCTCGCCATAGTCACATTTTTACCAATCATGACATCCCTGCCCAGAACAACATCCCGTTCAATTGTCGTGTAATCGCCGACCGTCAACCCGGTTTCAGCAGAAACGTTCCTGGAGATCGAGACGTGGTCTCCGATATTGCAGTAATCTCCCAGGGTGACGCCGCTATCAATTGTCGTATTGCTACCAATGGTGCAGAACTTGCCTATCGTAGAATCCGGCCCGATCGATGTAGATGCAGAGACACAGGCATCACCAAAACCGTCGTTGTTGTTGTCCGTTTGGTCCGGGTTCCACACAGTAGGACAATTGTCGGCTAATTGCAGGTCTTGGGTTACATCAACGATGCCATCCTGGTCACCATCAAAGCCAATGTATGCTGAGCCAGTCGCTGTTCCATTGAACTCTTTCCCTTCTGCGCCGATGAGTACCGTGTTATCGAAGATCGCTACGGATACCCCGAAATAGTCATATTCGGCACCGTCCGGGGAGAGTAGCTTGACAGGTTGGTTCCAGTAGCCATTCGTTCCACGGGAAAACAGATAGGCAGATCCCGAACTGAAGCCATTGTCATTGTCTTGGTAAGAACCGATGACCGCCATGTCCCCCGAGATGGCGACGGAGATGCTGAAGTAATCATTTGCAGCGCCATCCGGTGCCAGGAGCTTGGCCTGTCCCAGCCATAAACCGTCAGCTTGGCGAGTAAAGACATAGGCGGAACCGGACCTGAAACCGTTAGCGCCGTCCCCCAGTCCGCCGATGACTGCCGTGTCCCCATCGATATCAATGGCATAGCCGAAGTAATCGTCGGCCGTTCCGTCAAGCGCAAGCAGTTTGGCCTCTTCAATCCAAGAACCGTAGGTCTGACGACTGAAAATATGGGAAGAACCTGAATTGTACCCGAGGTCATCGTCACCAAACGAACCGATGGCCGCACGGTCTCCGGAGATTGATACGGAGAAACCAAAATAGTCAGAGCCAAAGCCGCCTGGTGCCAGCAATTTAGCTTCCTCGGCCCAGGTGCCTTCCGGTTGACGTGAAAAAATGTATGCGGACCCGGACCATAGGCCTTTATCGTCGTCTCCATAGGCGCCTATCACGGCGGTGTCGCCGGAGAGATCAACTGCAAAGCCAAAGAAATCTGACCCCGCACCATCCGCTGCAGTTAACTTAGCGGTTTCAGTCCATGAGCCTGCAGGTTGGCGGGCAAATACATATGCGGACCCGGAGCTGAAGCCGTTATCATCGTCCCCGTAGGCACCAATGATCAACGTGTCACCTGAAATAGCCACAGACCAGCCAAAGTGATCACCATCGGACCCGTCTGCAGCTAACAGTTTGGCGTGCTCCAGCCAAGAGCCATCGGCCTGCCGGATATAAACATACGCAGCTCCGGCATTATAGCCGTTGTCATCATCGCCATCGGCACCGACCACGGCCGTATCGCCAGAGATGTCTACCGAGGTCCCAAAGTAATCTGCTTGTTCGCTATCAGGCGCCATCAATTTGACTGGTGCAACAATCGTGTTGGACCATGCATTGGATTCTAGAAGTAGCAAGATAGCGGCAATGGCTGCAACCACGTTCAAAAACCGTTTCATGGTCAACCCCCTTCCTTAGAGTCTTGCTAAAACAAAACCGGGCTTACCAAAGTCTGTATAGCTTTGGCAGCCCGGCTATCTCTAGAAAAATAAAGAGGAGAAGACCCGTGGCTTTCCGTCCCCACCTTGCGATGGGTTTGGCCTTTTCATTGTTAGCGGCTATTTATAGTCTACAGCAAATCTAATAAATAACGATTGTTAAAAGCGTATTAATTTCATAAAAAACAGCGAAAGATCAGTATGTTGTTTCATTAGTTAACCTTGGCCAACCTTAGTGGTGCGCGCGTGCTTCCCGGGGGTGATTTGCGCGATCCGGTGCGCAATCAGGTTGCGAGTTGTTGGAGCAAAATGAGGCGTCAGATGTGTCGCTACTTGCGACGCCTCAAGTGTCGCAAGCGACGTCGCAAGTAGGTGGTTTGGAGTGAGAACGGGCTGCTTCATGGATGCAACCATTTGTAATCACGATATTTTTTACGAGTGTCCAGATTGGCACACGCCTTGATATGTATTGGGTAGAAACGCAATGACCCGTTCGGGTCACCACTACATACGAGGAGGAAAGAAATGAACGGTTGGAACTTTTTCAGAGAAATGGATGCACTGTGGCGCGAGGTCGACGATATCTTCCGTGTCAACCATCTCCCCCTGCAGCTTGAGTCGTCTGACTGGAGCGGTAGTTTCCCGCGTGTGGCCTTGAAAGAGATGGACGACAAGGTGCTGGTTGAAGCGCTGATTCCCGGTATCGATACCAAGTCGCTCGATATCTCGGTGATGCGCAACACCCTGAGCATCGTCGGCGAGCGCCAGCTTGAACAACCCGAGAACGTGTCGTGGCACCGCCGTGAGCGCAGCGGCGGACGTTTCATGCGTACTCTCGATCTGCCCGCCGATATCGATGCCGACAAGGTCGCAGCCGACTACGCCCACGGCGTATTGAAGATCACCCTGCCGAAGGCCGAATCAGCCAAGCCGAAGCGGATCGAAATCAAATCGTAAGTTACGACGCAATGAGGAGAAGAGAAATGACCACGAAAAATCTATCGGAACGTAATGAAGGAAGCCTGCAGCGTGAAGCAGAGGTGCGTCACTGGCTGAGCCCGGCAGTCGATATTCATGAGAACGATAACGGTCTGGTGCTCAGTGCCGACCTGCCGGTGGTGACCCGCGAAGGTCTGGACATCGGTATCGAAGAGGGTATCCTGACCATACAGGCACGCACCGACGCATCCTCTTCCGAAGTGGTGTTCCGCGACGCGGGGCACACCGGATACCAGCGGCGCTTCCAGCTACCCGAAAACCTCGACCTCGACAAGGTTGACGCCAAGCTCAAGGACGGGGTCCTGATTCTGACCTTGCCGAAGAGCGAGGCGGTCAAGCCGCGCAAGATCGATGTCACGGTGCACTGATTGCACCACGGGCCGGGGCAGGGATGTCCCGGCCTGTTTCGTAAGGCTGAAAACCGTCAACCTTGGCGTGAGAAAGGTTTTTGACGATCTATTCTTGCGAAGTTTCAACCTGGCCCGCTTCAACCATAGGGGCAATACAATAGATAAAAAAGTACGAGAGCTGTACTGCGAGGGGGAAGCATGAATCCGGAGAAATTGACTCTTAAATCCCAACAGGCGCTTGAACAGGCACAGCAGCTGAGCGTCGGGCTCGGACACCAGGAGGTCGACGGCGAACACCTGCTGTTGGCCCTGCTCGAGCAGGAGCAGGGGCTGGTCGGCAACCTGTGCGGCAAGCTCGGTGTTGAAGCCCCGACACTGGCGCGCGAGGTGCGACAGGAGCTGGAGCGCCGACCGAGCGTCTCCGGGCCGGGGGCCGAGGTCGGCAAGATCTATGTTACCCAGCGCTTGCAGCAGCTGCTTCTGGATGCCGAAAAGCAGGCCAGCCAGCTCAAGGACGACTATGTCAGCGTCGAGCACCTGTTCCTGGCACTTTTG
>PKUI01000068.1 GCA_002869605.1 Desulfuromonas sp.
GAAGGGCAGGGTTTAGTGTCGCAATAATGTCACACAGGGTGTGCAAAAAGGTTAGCGGGTAAAGAGTTCGACCGCGTCGCGCACGCTCTGCTGGTCGAATTTGACACGGAACCGGATGAAGGCTCCTTCGGCAGTGTAGTCGGCAGCCGAGAAGTCCTGATCCTTGAAACCGGTAAGGTTGTAGCCAAGTGACAGCCACAGGTCCTTGGCCGGGCTGAACCCGAGGGAGGCCCCGCAGTTGTAATCGCTCTGCTTGGTTTCCCAGGCGTTGAGGGTGCTGGCATGTACGCCGATATCCCAGTGTGGGGTGAGGTCGTAACGGACTTCGCTGCCGAGCAGGGTGGTAAGGGCATCGTAGTTCTCATTGTCAATTTCTTCGGCGATGTAGCGGATGCCGGTGTTGACGGCGAGATGGAGCTTCTTGGTTGCCCGCCAGTGACTGTTGAAGCGGTTAACAATGCGCCAGCCGCTTTGCTCGTCATTGCCGTCGTCATCGGCATTATGGATCAGATCGAGACGGTCCAGCAGCAGCCAAGTGCGATGTTCTGGGCGGTGCGCCAGGCCAAGGCGCAGTTCGATATCCCGGCTCCATTGCCCGTCCTGCTGATCACTGTGGGCCATCCTCCCGGAGAAGCTTAAGCCTAGGTCCTCGCGCGGTTCGACGATTGAACCGGCAAAAATACCCCAGCGGTCTTCGCTTTCACCTGCACGGAATTCAACGCGGTTGTCAAAGCTCCAGTTGCTTTCGCGGTAGGAGATCCCGGAGGAAACAGCGGTGTACTCTTCCGGGCTGCCGGCCGCTGGCGGCTGATCTGGATGAATCGAGGAGGTAACATCTCCCGAGAGAGTCTGGCTGCGATCGAGACTGACGTCGAGGCTTAGCTTCGGGCTGACCTGGAAGCTCTGGCTGAGGCCGAGGTTGGCAAAGCTGCGACGACTGTTTTCGCTCAGCTGCTGTTCCATGGACGTGCGCACCTGGGCCCCGTCCCACGGAGAGGCGCGGAAACCGACACGGGTTCCTTCGGTGTCGGCTCTTTCGCCCTGGGTAAACTCCTGCTGCGCAAAAAGTGTTACTGCCGAGGTCAGGCGGTATTCGCTTCCAAGGAGGGTACGG
This sequence comes from Desulfuromonas sp., assembly GCA_002869605.1. Next base: position 1,115 of record PKUI01000068.1, read on the forward strand.
GTCGGGTAGTCTCGGTTGTCGTTGTTGCCCAGAGACTGTTCATGCCGTCCAGTGAGGGTCAGTCGTTTGCTAATCTTCCAGTCTCCTCCAATAAAGACCTGGTCGGAGATCTCTTCTTTGCCATCTGTCTGTTTGTCCCGGGCGTGGCGCAGCCCGGTGCTCAAAGTGTAGAGTTCCTGCTGGTAGCCGATGCCGGTTTCGCCGACCCAGCGCTGGGTATCGCTGCTCAGGTTGTCTTGAGAGAACAGCTCGGCGTCGATGCTCAGGTGTTCGGTGAGCAGAGTTCTGATGTCTCCGCCAATTTTACGTGTGGCGACTTCACTGCTGGGCTGGTGTCCTAGCCCGAAGTTTTCCTGTTGTTCGCGCGCATAGAGCCGAGCCTCGGTTCCGGGATGGCTGTAGGTCGCCTCACCGAGCCAGGCATCACCGGAGAGTTTTCCAGATGGGGATTCGGTCTGAGAGGTTGCCCACTCCCCCTTGATGGTCAGATGTTCATCGATGTGCAGTGCCGTATCGATGCCGTAGAGATCTGACACGACGGTGTCGGCCCCTTCATGTACCCCTGAAAAGCCAACCTCGAGTGTATCTCCTAAGGGTTTCAGGTAGCCTCGTCCTCCATAGGTCAGGTCGCTGCTTGCGAGATCGTGGGTCTCGTATTCTGCTACGATGGTGATCGGGTTCAGGTCGACGTCGCGGCTGGCAATCGGTTCTTTGAAGTAGAGTGTCCCGGCCGTGTAGTCGATGTCGTAATCGATGTGACGTTGTAGAGTGTGGCTTTTCAGAATCGTTTCGCTATGGAAACGGTCGCGGGTTTCGATCACGATGGTCTCGGAGTTGAGCACCAGCGGGGCGCGGCTGAGACGGTACAGCCCGGAGGTGCCGTCACCGGGCAGTTCGTCGCGCACAAAGCTCTGCTCGGTTTCACTGGCGAACGCTGTATAGCCAAACTTTTTGCCGAGATATTCGCTCTTGAACCCGGTAAGACTGCGGTTGTAGCGAGAGAGTTCTGTAACATTCAGGCCGCTGTTGAGGTCACCGAATACGGCATAGAAACGGTCTCGCTCGATGCGGACATAGAGGTTTTCAGCGCTGGCCGCCGCGTAGCCTTGATCGGTGGTGTCGCCGTAAAGAGTATAGTAGCTGTCGGGGTCGATCACCTGGTAGAGGCTCTGGTTGCGGCGGTCCTCCTTGTCGCTGTCGTAGGCTACGGTCAGCAGCCAGTTCCCCTTTACCTGTCCCCGGGCGAAGAACGCAAGCCGGCCTTCATCGTAGTACCCATCTTCAGTACCGTCAGCAAGCGGTTCGACCCCGTCGAGAACCGTGTGGGTGCCGGCGGTGCCGCTGGCGAGACCAACCAGAATCCATTCGCGCTGCTCCGGTTGGACAAAGATATCCACATCGACTTCGACTTCGCCATGGCCGAGGGTCAAAAGGTAGCGACCGGACTGATCGACCGGCTCAAAGCTGGTCCAGCCATTCTGTGAAAGGTTGGCAAGGCGATCCTCAGGGCTCTGCAGGAGGTTGGTCTGGCGCACCTCAGCCGGGATCAGTTCGCCGGAGCGGACTTCGAGTTTGCTGGCAGCATGAATGGTCTTGCCCGATGCATCGCGCAGCTCAAGACGAATGCGGATCGGGGTGCGACCGTCGGCGATATTCCCCTCGGTCTCCAGAACGCGGATGGATGCAATCTCGCCGGTACGGATGATTTCGAGTTGCTGCTCAAAGCGGGGGTTGCCGAAGGGGTCGACACCCTGTAGCACGAGGGTGTGTTCACCCGGCGCTCCGAAGTCGATGCCGACATAGGTAATGACAACGGTGCGATTTTCACGCTCCAGTAGTTTAAAACCGATACTCTCGTTGGAGATCTCCTCTCCATCAAGCAGGAGTTTGGGCTGCAGGCGGTTGTCGAGGCGGATTTTCACCGCGCTGATCGGATCGGCCAGCGTATCTCCGTCCTTAGCCGAGAGGATGCCAAGGGGGAGGTCAGATGGTGCTTTTGCTGCCGGGCGTCGGGTTTCGGTGGCGAAGCGTTTGACTTCACCTCCGGAGGAGATGACCTTGTCCATTTCAGGGTTGATTACAACACGGTGCAGAACCCGCAGGTCGGTACGGCGATTGAACGCCTGGGCCTCTTCAGTGTCATCCTGGTTCAGGGGGTCGGCGGCAGCCATGCCGATGGTGATTACCTGTTCAGGGTCGAGTTCGAGACTGGCAATTAGTTCACGTGCCACAGCTTCAGCGCGCGCTTCAGAGAGCTCGAAGTTGTCATGATAGGTCATGCCCTGGTGCCAGCGTATCCGGCGCGCGTCGGTGTGGCCGATGACGTAGATTTTAATCAGGTCGAGGAGTTTGAGCTGCTCAACCGCGTCGGCCAGGACCGCGCGGTCTTCAGTGTTTAATTCGGCATTAAGTGTTTCGAACTTCGGCTGCAGCAGGAGTTCCTGGACTTCGCGACGTTCACCTCGCGAGATCCAGATCAGGGCACTCTCCGCTGCCGGTGTCATCAATCCTTTGTCACTTTCCGTATCGAAGTGCAGCGTGGCGTTGGCTAGCATCTCTCCCGTATCGGTGGTGTCATCAATCAGGGTCCGGAAGGTGATCTGGCTGTTCCACTCGCCTGTCTGTGGTGGCAAGTCATAGAAGAGGGTGCGTCCTTCGATGACCGGGTCCATCAGGGCATGTCCTCCGAACAAGGAGCTTCCGGGGAGATATTCGGCCTCATGCGGAAGTTCAACCTCAAGACGCATGTTGTCGAGGCTGACCCCGTGACCACCTAGTAAAACAGTGTAGGTGGCGGCCTCACCGATCGCAAATGCGTTGTCCATAGCAATGCTGACTTCGCCCGAGGCCGGAGGGTAGGCGAGGTAGAAGTCTGCGCGCCATAGAGTGCCGGGTTGCAGTTCTAAAAAGCGCGCTGCCGGATTTCCTGCCGACCGTGTGTGGTCTTCGCAAAGAATCGGTTCAAGACCCTCCGGGTAGGTTGCCGGGTCGAGTTGCACGACATGGGTTCCGGGTTCCATCCCCTCTATATGGTAGCGCCCTTGCTCATCGGTGATGACGTAGGTACCGTCTTCAAGGAACAGACGGATGCCAGATAACTCCTGGTAGCTGTCTTGCTCCGAACAGCTGTCAATGGCTAGGACGCGGCCGGCGAGGTAGCTCTTGTCGGCACCGAAGGGATCACGGATCTGGACAGCGTCCTTAGCGGTATTTGAGGCCACCGTACCTAAAGAACTGGCGACCGTCGAGCTGGTATAGCTGCCAGGTGAGATGGCGCCGACCGATGTCAGGACGGTGATCTGACGCGTTTCGAGAGGCGGGAGGTCTCCAAGCGTAAAGGTCAGGGTTTGTCCGTTCGCAGAAAGTACCGGATCGGCAATGGGCACACCCTCGACTTTTGCACTGTTGGCGCGGTACTGGAAGCCGCTCGGTAATGACAGGCTGACGCTGACCTGTGGGGCGAGTGATGCGGCAAGTGGTGTCGGGCTGTACGCAGATGTGCTGGCCGAGTTTGCCGTCGGGGGTGCCGGGTCGATGTTTTCGACGTCGAGAGTCAGCCCAAGCGTGTCTCCCGGAGCGACGAGATTGCGATCGGCTTCAAGTTGCAGCCAGAGGGTTGGTGCTATCATGCCAACGACCGTGGCTGAAGCCGTTCGGGTCGTGTTGTTGTCCTGGTAGCTGAGGTCGATGCTGGAACCGGTGGGTGCGCTTAAATACCCATCGTAGTTTGTGGCAAGGTTGCTTCCACTGTAAATATAGCCGATGAAGATCCCGGTGTTTTCGCCTGTTTCCCGCAATAGAAGGTGTTCTAAGTCTCCGGTTGTTGAGACAAGATTCACGATGATGGTGTTCACTGTCCATGGTTCAAGGTTCTGGTCAGGGTCGGTCACGCTTATGACGATCAGCTCACTTTCTTCAAAATGAGTTGTCGAGGTGAGGATTCCAGAACCCGGGAGCGGATTCAGTGCAACAAAAGTTCCAGGAGCGGGAGTTGTACTGAAATCGGTTGCAGGCAGCAGGGTTCCTGATGGATCGGCGACGTGGTGGAGGAACTCAACCGTAGCGTCAGATGGATGTATGGTAACCGACACGATAGCCGGGTTGGTATCTAAGGTGAAACTTCTTCCACTTATTTCGTAATCAGCGACGGCGATATTGGTAATGTCATAACCATGGCTCATGCCAGAGGTTGTCAGTATAAAACTGCCGACAAGTAATGCCCGCCCCAGGCGGTGAATCCGTTTCGTCGCCACAGGCCGGCGGACCGGGGAGCGCAGCGTGGCGCTCCCCGATCTGTCGGATTTGCGGTTAATACCTGTCGAAATAATGCACACCAGGGCGTAGAACGCAGCGAAGACGCTGCGCACGATGCGCCAGACGGTGTAGATTATGTAAGACAGGTACGGTTTCACGTGTGTTTTTTGCCCTTCAGCGGTTGTCTTTTAACTGACCTTAGTCGACGGTGACATTAAAGGTCAGGTTAGCGGTGTTATTTGGAGCCACCGAGCTCAACGTGTTCCAGGTCGCCTGGATATGGGTGACAGCATCGTTGCTCGTAGGTGCAGCGAGCCATGGGCCTCCAGAGCCAGACTCTGAGTACTGAACGGAGTCGGCTGCCGGGGTTGTTGACACGGCTCCGGCAAAGGTTGTGAACGCCTGGATCGGATCGATGATTGTAACGGTGGAGGCATCCGTCGAACCGCCATTGGTGGCGGTAATCGAATAGGTTACTGGTTCGCCGGGGGCCGCGGTTGTCGATGCTCCACCATTGGCGGTTTTCGTCAGGGTGAGTGCCGCCTTGACGACCGTTACGGTTTCGATGTGTTGGGCGACTTTGGCAGCATCACCGTCAGGGGCTGCTTCCGTCGTGACGACATGGTCGCCGGTTGTGTTAGGGGCTACCAAGGTGTCCGTTGTAAAGGTGACGGTAAATTGTTTTTGCTCGCCGATAAGATCACCGGCGGACAGTGCCGGGGTTCCTGTAATGGTAATAGTGTATGGGCCGGCGTCATCGACGGCGGTAACAGAATAGGTTGTCCCCGTTGCCGTGCCGATAACGATGTTACTGACGTTTGCGACCAGGCCGTGCCCGCTAGCTGGAGAAGGGATGGTGATAATGGTATCTGAGCCTGAGACCACAGAGCTCACCACCACGGTGGCCCCGAGGGTGACAGTTGCCGGTACCGTGGTCGACGGTGTGGCATCGAATACGGCATTGGCAGCAATGGTTGATGTAAGGTCGTAGGTGTCGAAACCGTTCGACTGGCTGGTCAGGTTGTACGTGATGGTCATGGCCTCACTCTCTGGAACCGTAGTCGTCGATGTCGCAGAGGAGTCCTGCGTGTCGACCCAGTCGAGGAGGGGGGCCACTTCGGCGATAGTGACGGTAACGGTAGCTGATGCCGTGGTGGACTCGGTACCGTTCCAGGTTACCGTGGCTTGGTTGGTGATAACCGTGCCGACTGGGGTTGCCGCAGCAAGTGCCGTCGTTGGCATCCATGCCAGGGTGAGCAATAGGGCTGCAACGAGCAGTCCGCTTACCTGTTTAAAGTTCGTTCTTTTCTTCATGATGTTCTCCTGTTTTCGTGTCGATTGCCTAGATTGTCTGTTAGGGTCTATGTTCAAAATTTTTATTTGTTCCGGTTTGTCTGGTTTTCCACGATCTGGCGGCTTGCCCGTGTGCCAGCCTCGTCGCCGTTTACTGGCAATAGTCTGAACTATGGACTTATTTGCTTGTTTTAGCCTGTTCGAATGCATGGTCATGGTGAGAGCCTTTCTATATAGTTTCTTCGTTTATTTGACGCGTACGTTGAATGAAACGGAGCCGCTGGAGCCGGCCTCAACGGGAGACAACATCCAACGGATGTGGGTGTATTCTCCTGCCGAGGCAATTCTCTTTTCTATACTGCCGTCAACGTTGGAGACTTCGTAGGTCAAGAGAGTCGGGCTTTGATAGGTGGCCCCCTTGTCGATAGAAAACAACAAGGATTCAACGCCAACGGATGTGGCTGAATCGACGATATATTCAGTGCCTTCGGGTATCGGGTTGTCTAGCTTGACATCGTCGGCGGTTTCATCCCCTGTGTTGCTGTAGCTCAATGTGATGCGCAGGGTGTCACCTGGCTCGACCTCATTTGTTGCCAGGTAACTAACTTGTTTCCCTTCTGGAGTGTCGACGAGTATCTCCCTTTCGACGATCGTTTCGAGTTTGATTTGCCCGGCTGCTAATGCCCCGCTGGACATGATCATTACAGCTGCCAGGGCGGCCGTGATAATAAGATGAACCTTTCTCATGGTGTATTCTCCTTTTTGCGAAACTGTTTATTTGATAATGACCTGATAGTTGAGGGTAAAGGTGCTTGAGTTCGGCATAATGCCGGTAAACGGTAAAGACCAGTGAGCAACTCTTCCGTCACTGCCGCCCGGTGAACCACCGCCACCGTCTGTGAGTGTGATGGGGGTGGAAGAGTTGTCCTCGTAAATGGCTACAGTTGGGGTCAGAGAGCTTGCGGGCACTCCGTCGGTGAACTGGAATGGAGTGCCGTTGCCGTACGGGTCAACCTGCAAGGCTACGAAAGTGCTGGGCATCAGGTCGTCGATGACGACGTCGGTGGCTACACCCGGCCCGGAGTTGAGAATGGTTATCGTGTAGGTGACGATATCGCCCGGTTTTGCACTGGCTGTGCTGGACATTTTCATAATCGTCAACGTTGCAGGTATTCCGGCTGCCGGGGTGATGATCGCGTCTTCGCTGTTGTTGCCGGTGTTCGGATCGTGGGCATCTGCGCTGAGGATGCTGGCGGTGTTGGTGATATTGGTTCCTTCTGTGCCGAAATCGACAGTCGCAGTTACCGTCAGGGTCGCGGAGGCAGACTTCGCCAGCGTTAGCCCACTTAAGTCCCAGAGCCCTGTGGTCTGGTCGTAGCTGGAGCCGGCCTCGGCGACATGGCTGCTGTAGGTTAGCCCCGCAGGGAGCAGGTCGCTGACCTGCAGGCCGGTGGTGTCCGTCGGTCCGTTGTTGAAGAGCGTGATGGTGAAGACCACCGGTGTTCCTTCCTCGGGGGTGGTGTGATCGGCTGTTTTGGTCAGTACGACGTCGGCTTCCTGGATAACCGTGCTGACGCTGGCACTGTTGTTGGCCGAGACCGGGTCGGGAACGTTGCTGTTGGTTACGCTGGCACTATGGGTGATGGTTGTCCCACCGGTACCGCTGTCGACCGTGGCGCTGAGTTGCAGGGACAGCGACGCCCCGGTTGCCAGAAGCCCGACATCCCAGAGGCCGCTGACGCTGTCATAGCTGGTGCCGGTTTCGGGGGTGGCGCTGACCAGGGTTAACCCGCCCGGGAGCAGGTCGGTTACCTGGACGGTGTCGGTGTCATCGGGGCCGTTGTTTGTCAGGGTCAGTATGTAGGTTACGGTTTCATCCACGGTCGGGGTGGTGTCGTCGATGGCCATTGACAAGGCCAGGTCGGCACCGCCGACGATGATTGTGACCTGTGATGCGTTGTTGGTTGAGTCGGTCTCGGCTTCATCGAGGGACTGAATAAATGCGGTGTTGACCAGGGTTGTGCCGCTGGTGGCCGTGACGGTGGCGGTAACCGTTAGGGTCACGGTGGTGTAGGCCGGCAGGACAGTATCTCCGCCGCTTTTGTCGCCGATGGTCCAGACCCCGGAGCTGTAGCCGGTATTGCTGCCGTAATCGAAGCTGCTTGATGCCAGCGTTAGTCCGGCCGGGAGTACTTCGCTGACTTTCAGGTTGGTCGCGGTGTTGGGGCCGTTGTTGGTCACCAGCAGCGTATAGGTGATGGTGTCGCCGGTCGATGGATTGGAGTTGTCGACGCTTTTTGCCACCGAGATGTCGGTGCCGGCGACGCCGATCAGCACGCTGTCGCTGTTGTTGCCATCCACCGGGTCTTCCTGGTCGGCGGATTGCAGTGAGGCGAAGTTGAAGAAGGTCGGAGCGTCATTCTGCCCGATATCAACATTGCAGGTGATGGTCAGGGTTTCAGTGCCTCCGACAGCGACGGTGCCGAGCGTCCAGAGATGGGTGGTCTCCGAGTAGCTTCCCTGGGTGGCACTGGAACTTACATAGTCGAGCTGGCCGGGGAGTTGGTCGAAAATCACCACGCTGTCGGCGTCGATCAGCCCGTTGTTGGTGACGTCGATGGTGAAAATGATTGTTTCGTTGTCCTGGGGAGTGGTGTTGTCGACACTCTTGCTGATTGCCAGGTCGATGTAGCGGATGGCTATGTCTACGCTGCTGCTGTCGTTGCCGGGGTCGGAATCGAGTGGACTGGCAAGGATGCTCGCGGTGTTGCTAATGGTCTGTGCCGCGGTGCCGGCATCAATGGTGACGTCTATCGACAGTGATGCACTGCTCCCGCCGGCGAGGCTGGTTGCGGAGAAATCCCAGAGCCCGGTTGCCGAGGTGTAGGTGGTGCCGGGTGGGGCGGTGGAGCTTTGATAGGTTACGCCGGCCGGCAAAAGGTCGCTGACCTGGATGCCACTGGCACTGTTGGTGCCGAGATTTTCGAGTAGCAGGGTATATGTCACCGTGTCGCCAACATCGGGGGTCGGGTCACTGACGCTCTTGGTCAGGCGCAGATCGGTTCCGTCGACATACAGGGTGGTTGTAGCCGTATTGTTGGCCGTAGCCGGGTCACTCTGGTCCAAGGAGGTAATGCTTGCGGTTTGGGTAATCGTCGTGTTGCTTGCCGCGTTGACGGTTGCGGTGATTTCCAGGGTGGTGCTATCGCCGCTGGTAAGACCCGCCAGCGTCCATGTGCCCGTTCCCGGGTCATAGCTTCCGGCACCAGCCACATGACTCACATAACCAAGGTCCGTAGGGTCAAGGAGTTCAGTGATGCTGATGGAGCTGGCGTCGAAGCTGCCGTTATTGACAAGTTCCAGGGTGAGAACAACTGTGCCGCCACTGTTGGGGGTGAAGGTGTCAACGGTCATGCTGAGCGCCAGGTCGGCGCCGGTGACGGCAAGCGAAGCGCTCGCCGTATCGTTGCCCGCCACGGGGTCGGGCTGGGCATGCGCGGTGATGGCTGCACTGTTGGTGATCGTGGTCAGGCTGGTGCCGCCGTCGACTGTGACGATGATCTGGAGGCTAAGGGTGTTGCCTGTGGCAAGGCTCGCTATCGACCAGATTCCGGTTGTGGGGTTGTAGCTTCCTGAGCCACTGTTGCTGACGTAAGTCAGCCCGGCGGGGAGTTGATCGGTGACCTGGATACTGGTTGCTGTGCTTGGACCGTTGTTGTGCAGGTTGATGGTGAAGGTCACGTTTTCACCTTCGTTGGGCGTCGGGTTGTCGATGCTCTTGCTCAAGGCAAGGTCTGCTGCAGGCAGCGCTTTTGCCGTGTCGTTACGTGGTTCGTAGACATCAAGGTTAGAATCTGCCGCGTCGATGTAGGTGGCGGTGATGAACTCGATGGGCGAGACCTGTAACGTTCCGTCGTTGCTGACAGGGGCAGCTTGGGAGGTGGCTACGCTTGCGGTGAAGGCGCCGGTGTCGACGCCTGTTTCGAGCAGGGTGAGGGTTTCGCTGTCTCCGCTGGGGGAGGTTACGGTAATGGAAATGGTCTCGCGCAGGGTAGGAATCCCGTTCTGATCCGCATCGTCGACCCGAATGTACAGGGTGCTTCCCGGATAGAATTCCGTAACGTCGCCGCTCCCTGAAAGGTCGGCAACGAAACTCAGGGCCCCTGTAGCGGGTAGCTCACCGTTAGGGAGGACTTCGTCGGAAATACCATCATTCAGGAGCCCGTCATAGGCAGAGGAGGCGGTTGTTCCCAAGTCGGCGGTGAGTGTCTGGGCGCTGTTGGAACTGCCGATGAACAGGCGGATCAACGAGTCGTCGGTAAGGCCGAGGGTGGTCTTGAAGACGTCGTAGGGCATGCGGTAGTCGAGGTAATAATCATCGTCTCCACCGAAACTTGAGGTTGGTCCACCGATGTCGGTCGGGGTGAGTACCTGGTAGTTGCCGCTAATGGGGTCGTTATTGAGCAACTGCGACCAGACGATGGTTTCGGCCTTGTCGCTCGGATTGCTGATGTTGGTCTTGACGGTGTTCTCGGCAAGGTAGATCTCTTCGGGGCTGGTTATGCCGTCGAGCATGATCATGTACTCGTAGTCGCCGGTGTCGCCATCGGTGTCGATCAAAAACCCCCAGCCAAAGGGGTCAAGGCCGGTGAGGGAGTTGTCGCGAGGGTCCTCGTCAATGCGGATGCGAAAATAGATATATGTGCCGTCATTGTAGAGATACGCCGCAGGGTAGGTGCTGTCGCCGACGATGTCTCGTGAGGTGGCACTGTCTTTTTCAGGGTCATCTACGTAGCCGCTATCTTTGTAGAGCGGGTTCCAGTCGGTGCTGGATGGCCATGCGTGAGCTACCGCAGGGAGCACTGCAAACAAGATCGCAAGCCAGATCAGGCGACATATGTTGAGATTACGACTTAACATTCTGGCCAGGGCTCCTGGGATGGGGGGGAGGTGAAGTCGCCCGGCGACAAGACGCCAGTGGTGCGGTCGAATAGATGACAAAGTCGGTTCAAATAGTTGGCATATGAACCCATTGCTTGACAATGATTTGACACACGTCTCCCTTCCCCTGCGATATCATCGAAGCGGTGAGAAAAGCATCGGTCAAGAAGTCGTTGTTTGGTGGACTGGATAATAAAGAGATCCGGATGCCCGCGTGCAGGGGTGTGTCTCGGGCCGGGCCTGATCGGCGGGAGCCATGGTGATATAAGGGCTGCCAAACAAGGTAAGTGGCAGATATTAAGAAGGTATTTCGGGGGCATGTCTGTGCTGCTTCCCTAGTCCTGGAGCTGGTTATCCCGTTTACCCCAACCTTGTTGTGGTTGGGCACCTGTCAGTAAGTATTACTCTCTGCGTTGAGGCTTAATCGATAACAGGGAACCACGCTATGTTCAGTTAATTATATATTTGGATTTTCTTGAAGCGTTAAGGGTGCACTAATGGTGCCAATATTACAGGGTTTTGTCCAGATAAACTAAGGGTTATTGGGTGGTTGAGTTAGATTGGAAATTCGGCGGTGGAAAGAAAAAAAATAAAGCCCGCCGGAGTTCCGGCGGGCTTTGTGGTGCTGCATTGGTTTGGGTCGATGGTTATTCGCAGAGATCGACCTTGATGTCCCAGTTCTTGATCTTCATGGTGCCGTTGGTAGCAAGATTCTGCTGCATCTTGAAGGCACGATCAAACAGCTGAGGCTCGTGGCCGACACCCTTGGCGATGGTCTCGTTCTTGGCCATCTCGAAGTAGTCTTTGAGGATCGGCTGATACTCGGGGTGAGCGCAGTTGTCGATAATGAGCTTGGCGCGATCCTTCGGTGCCATGCCGCGCATGTCGGCGAGGCCACGCTCGGTGACCAGTACGTCGAGGTCGTGCTCGGTGTGGTCGATGTGCGGTGCCTTCGGAACCACGCAGGTGATACCCATCGGGTCGGTCTTGCTCGGACGGGTCGAGGGGGAGTGCATGATCTTCAGGTAACCGTTGCGCAGGAAGTCGCCCGAACCGCCGAGACCGTTGATCATGCGGGTACCGCCGACCAGGGTCGAGTTGGCATGGCCGTACATGTCGAACTCAACCGGGGTGTTCATGGCGATACAGCCGAGACGGCGGATCGGTTCCGGATGGTTCGAGATCGACAGCGGACGCAGGGTGATCTTGTCGAAGTACTTCTCCCAGTTGTCGAAGAAACGCGGGAAACCGGGGTCTTCGGAGAGCGACAGCGAGCAAGACGATGCGGAGACCAGGTTGCCGCCGTCAAAGAAGTCGAGCATGGTGTCCTGGAGAACCTCGGTGTAAACCGACAGGTTCTTGAACGGACCCTTGGCCAGGCCGCCGACAACGGCGTTGGCGATGGAGCCGACGCCCGACTGCAGCGGGAGCAGGTTCTCAGGCAGGCGACCCATCTTGATCTCATGGGTGAAGAACTCCATGATGTGGCCGGCAATCGCCTCGGAGGTGTCGTCCATGTCGGTGAAGGCACGACCCTTGTCGCGGTGCTTCGACTCGACAACAGCAACGATCTTGTCCGGGTCGCACTGGACGTACGGGGTACCGATACGGCTGTCGGCCTTGGTGATCAGCAGCGGGCCACGATTTGGCGGCTTCTGCTGGAAGTGGATGTCGTGCATCCCTTCGAAAGAGGGCTGTCCGGTGTTGACCTCGATGATGATCTTGTCGCAGAGGTGCAGAGCTTCGGAGACGATACCGCAGGAGGTGGTCAGAGCCAGGCCGCAGTCTTCGGTGATGGCCGAGACTTCGATGATGCCGATGTCGTAACGACCGTTTTCGGTGTAGAAACCGTAGCCGGCGTCCTGGGCGAAAACGCCGAGGTGCTTGTCACCCATGCGGATGCGGCCAGCGTTGATCCCTTTGGCGATGTTCTTGCCGGTCTGGTAAGGCCAGCGGCGATCGATCATGTCAAGGGTAGCCCAGCGGTCCTCGGTCTCGGCGCCGACAGAAGCACCGATGAAGAGGTTGAATCGCATCTTGCCCTGCAGGTTGTTGGCCTCAACGTGATCTGCCAGGGCGATGGGTACAGCTTTGGGGTAACCTGCCGGGGTAAAGCCGGACCACATCAGGTTTTCACCACCCTTGAAGAACTGAATACAGTCTTCAGCCGTCATGACCTTGTTGAGCAGTGACTTGCGACGGACACGGCTTTCCAATGTACCGAAATCGGACATCTCTCTCCTCCTGAAAATAATGATGTGTCGGAGCTGCAGAGCAGTCTCCGCTGTGTGAAGCAAGCGTCAGACAGGCTGACGTTAGTGATTGCATGCGAGATTACAGGCGAACAGAACGAAACATTGAAAGTTTAATGTTTTTGGCGGGTTTCGACTGCCTGAGTGCTGGTCCTGCCTGATTATAAAATCCCGTTATAGAAACGAGTAGAATTTATAATATGCCGTAAACGGCAAGTCAAGCAAAAAGAGCCCCAAACTGTGCGGCTTTAGGCCGGGAATCAATACTCTTTGGCGAGGGTTTTACGCGCCTTGTCGACGTATTTGCTGTCGGGGAATTTGGCGTAGAGGGTGTTGAAGATATCGACCGCCTCAGCACTCTGTCCGGCGCGCAGGTGGGCCTGCCCCAGGTAGAGGTAGACGCGGTCAAGCTCGGTAAAGGCGGGATACTGTTTTGGAATAGGGGTGAGCCGCTTGATGGCAGCCTGATAGTGGTCGGTGCGCAGGTAGAAATGGCCAACGTACAGCTCGTGCTCGGCAAGTCGAACGTTGCAGGCTTCGATGACTTCGCGGGCTTTCGTCACGCGTTTGTCTTCCGGGTAGCGGCTGGTGAAGTTACGCAGGCTCAGGATGGCATTTTTGGTTGCCGTCTGGTCGCGGTCGGCAGAGAGCATCTGCTCGAAATAGGCGATGCCGAGGTAATACAGGGCGTCGGCAATATGGGGATGATCCGGGTGTTGCTGGATGAAGCTTTCGAAGGCGGTAGCGGCTTCAAGGTAATCCTGGTTGAGGAAGCGGGCTTCCGCAATCCGGTAGTCGGCCGTCGCGGTCAGCTCTGCCGATTGATAGCTGTCGCGAACCTTCTCCCAGGAGGCGATGGCGTCCGTATAATTCTGTCTTTCGAAGAACGCGTTGCCTTCATCGAGGTAACGCTGGCCCGCCTTGGGGGTCGGGACAATGGTTTCAGCACACGCAGCAAGTAACAGGGTGAGCGCAAATATCAGCGAAAGACGGCAGTTCATCATCAACGATCCTCTGGGCAGAAGTAAGCGCTCACGGTAAGGGAATCGCTTGGGTTTGTCAATTGGACAGTACGTCAATCGTTGGCGGGTGCGCGCAACAGGGGCCGGAGCTTTTTCAGGGCATTGCTCTCGAGCTGGCGCACCCGTTAGCGGCTGATGCCGTAGACATCGGCCAGCTCCTGGAGGGTGGCCGGTTCGTCGGTGAGGATACGTCGTTCAATGATTTGACGTTCCCGGTCGTTGAGGACTTCTAGGGCCTGGTGGACGTCTTCACTGCGCTGTTGTTGTTCTTGGTAGTCCCCGAGAAGTTCTTCCTGGTTGGCACGGCCATCGACCAGGGTGTCCTTGAGAGAGAAATCATCTCCGGGGACCAGTTGTGCCTCGAGTGAGGTGTCGCGCGCCGCAAGACGCATCGACATCTCTTCGATTTCCTCTTCGCGGACATCGAGCTGATCTGCAAGTGCGTCGGCTTCGGCCTTGCCGGTCAGTTGGGCCAGGGCTTGGCGGGTCTGGCGCAGCTTGAAGAACAGTTTCTTTTGTGCCTGGGTGGTGCCGATCTTGACCAGTGACCAGCTGCGGATGATGAAGTTGTGCATGTAGGCACGGATCCACCAGACCGCGTAGGTGATCAGCCGGGTTCCGCGCTCGGGGTTGAACTTTTTGACCGCCAGCATCAGGCCGACGTTGCCTTCCTGAATCAGGTCGAGGAGCTTGAGACCGTAATTCCTGTACTCCTGGGCGACCTTGACGACAAAGCGCAGATTGGCACAAACCAGCTGCTGGGCGGCCTCAAGGTCGTTGTCGCGCTGGTAGCGGGTCGCCAGATCGTGTTCCTCTTCGGGGCTGAGAAGGGGAAATCGGTTGATCTCGACCATGTAGTGTTCAAACGAATCGAGGACAACGGGCAGGGTCGTCGTACTCATTATTTTTCTCCATAAATCATGAGGTTAGCACTCTCTCCAAGAGAGCGCTAATACGTATATCAAAACGGCTATATGTTTGCAAGGGGAGGGGCTTAAAAACGTATTTCAGTGCGTCCTGAAGTGTGCGATTGCACACCTTTTCTGCCAGTGGTTGACAGCCCCCGATCCGCCGCCGATAATGGCCACCTGTTCGATCAATGTCTCTGGAGAGCTCATGAAACTCCTCTATATAGCAATCTTTGGTGGCTGCGGCTGTGTTTCTCGTTATCTGGTCTCGGGGTGGACGTACACCCTGGCGGGGAGGGGGATGCCGTGGGGAACCCTGGCGGTCAATGTGATCGGCTCTTTCCTGCTCGGGGTTTTGATGGATATGAACCTGCGTAGTGCGCTGCTGAGCCCGGACCTACGCGTCGGCCTGACCGTCGGCTTCATGGGGGGCTTTACCACCTTTTCCACGTTTTCCTTTGAGACGGTGCGCTTGCTCGAAGAGGGCAGCTGGTGGCAGGCGGGGGGCAATGTGCTGCTGAATATCTCGGTGTGCCTGGTTTTTGCGATGCTCGGTGTCGCGTTGGCACGTCAACTGTAGGGGGTGTAATGAGTCGTCTGGAAGGGGAACAGACCCTGATGCGGATCTTTGTCGGCGAAAGTGATCGCTGGCACGGCAAGGTGCTTTACGAGGCGATCGTCGAGCGCTTGCGCGAAGAGGGCTGCGCCGGCGCGACGGTGCTCAAGGGGGCCATGGGTTTCGGCGCCAGCAGTATCATCCATACGGATCGTATTCTGCGCTTTTCCGAGGATCTGCCGGTGGTTATCGAGGTGGTCGATCTACCGGAGCGGGTTCAGATGCTGTTGCCTCTGCTCGATGAAATGATCAGTGGCGGCATGGTGACCCTGGAGAGGGCACACGTCATCCGCTACCGTGCAGAGCAGACCCAGGCATGATCGGGCGTCTGGTCGAACTGCTCTCGGGGGGACCCGCCGAAGCCCCGGAGGTGGAGCAACAACGCATCGCCGTGGCGACCTGTGTGTTACTGCTTGAACTGGCCCATGCGGACGGGGAGTTCGACGCGAGCGAGCAGCAGCTGCTCGAAGAGCTGGTGACGACCCGTTTCGAACTCGACGCCGAGGCCCGTCAGGAGTTGCTGGAGCTGGCCCAGCAGAAACGGCAGGCGAGCGTCGACCTGTATGCCTTTACCCGGGTTCTCAACGATAACTTTACCGCTGAGGAGAAGCAGGCCTTAGTCAAGGAGTTGTGGCATCTGGTCTACAGCGATGGACAGATGCACCACCACGAGGAATACCTGGTCCGGCGTATCAGTGATCTGTTGCATATCCCCCACCGCTTGATGATCGCGGCCAAACTGGAAGCAGCCAAGGCCGCCTCGCGTTAAATCCTTCCATGAGTTTCCAACTCCCGCATATCATTTCCTGGGCGCACCGTTTTGCCGAAGAGATTCTTAAGCCGGGAGATCTGGCTGTTGACCTGACGGCAGGCAAGGGGCGCGACACCCTGATGTTGTACCGCTGCGTGTCCCCCGGTGGGCGCGTGCTCGCTTTCGACATCCAGCAGCAGGCGTTGTGTGCGAGTGCCGAACTGCTGGAGGATGCAGGTGTATCCAGCGTCTTGGTTAACGATGCAGAGCGTACGGACGCACCTGCTGGCGTTCAATTGATCCACGCGGACCACGCCCGGCTCGCAGACTACCTGGACGCCGCCCCCAAGGTGGTGATGGCGAACTTCGGTTACCTGCCCGGGGGAGACCCGGAGGTGATCACCCGCTCCGCCTCGTCCTGCACGGCCCTTGAAGTAGCACTTGATCTCCTTGCTCCCGGAGGCCGACTGGTGTGCGTCCTGTACACCGCGCATCCCGGCGGCGACCAGGAGGCCGCCGCGGTCGAAGCACTGTTGGCATCGCTCTCCTCGCGGGACTGGTTCGTGCTGCGTCTGCAGGTGGGCAACCGCTGCCAGGCGCCCTATCTGCTGGTCGCTGAAAAGCGTTAACCGTCCAATTTGCTGGCTGTTTCCAGAAAAAAACCCGCAGATGGAGTATAATTTTCTTAGTTAGCGAGTGTTGAGGCCGCGTCTCCGCTCGCTCTTGGGGCGAAAGGAGGCGCAAGCGCACATCCTGAACAAGGAGGCCGAGATGAAAGGATCCGAAATTATCAGGGACGTAGTGGTAAACGCCGACGCAGAGAGCTGTTTCATCAAGTGGTGGCGCAGGGAGAACGACTTTGCCGATTACGAACTGGTCGATGCGTTTATGCAATCAGGGATCGATAACCTCGAGTTCGATGGTTACGAGCTGCTCGACATGAACCAGATGTGGGAACTGCTGCGTAGCCGTGCTGCCGACCATGTCGATATCACCCAGCGCGCAGGGGAAAAACGGCTGCTGTGGCGTCATGCTGACGGTTCGACCGAGTCGCGCCCCTTCAACGCGGAAGCGCTGATGGAGATCTTCGATGCGGAAACCCACGGGGACATCCTGATGTAGTGTCTGTTGCGGCGTGTCGTGATGGAATCTTTTCAAGCGGGGGGAAAGCACCCCCGCTTTTTGTTGGAAAATTGAAAATTTATCATGCTTCGCATGACGAGTTATGGTATACAGTATACCGTTTTGAGATTTGAACCGCGTGTTTTGGAGGAGAGAATGACCCAAGTCAACCTGCAGGAAGCAATCAAGGACTCGATTCAAACCGAAAAAGATGCCATGGACTTTTACCAGCTGTGCGCCGAGCGTTCTCAGGATGAGAAAGCTGCGAAGTCTTTTGAAATTCTGGCTAAAGAGGAGCGTGAGCACGCGCACCAGTTCTATCGCATCTATCCAGGTACCGATCTGCCCGCTTTCGAGACGCTGATCGTCGAAGCACCCAGGTCCGATTCACCCTGGCTGGCAGACCTCAACAAGATGATAGGTCACGAGTTTGATGAGCAACGTGCCCTGCAGCTCGCTATGGACAAGGAAGAAGAACTCGAGAAGTATTTGCGCGAGATGGCCGCCAAGATTGACGATGGAGATGTTAAGAAGGTATATCTCTCCAATGCCAGCTCGACTCACGGACATTTTGAGCTGATCCGCCAGGATTACGAAGATATCTACGGCGCTTAATCAGTCTCGCCCGTTTTGCTATCGAGAAGGCCCACCATATGGTGGGCCTTCTTTTGTTAATCGGAATAGACTGTTGAAAGTGAAAAGACAGTTTACTGTGGGGTCCTGTTGAAATACAGGAATCTCGCAATGGAAATGTTATCTCTCGTATCCGTGTAAAAGATTAAAACCAATATTCTTCTGTAAACGGCCCGCCTTTGCGTCGATCTTTTCCGGCAAAAGAGGCTTTAATTTTTCGAAGTTTATCGCGGTTGGTTTTTACCCAACCGTCAGATCGCATAAAAGATGCGATTAGCCCCGCAGACAGATAACAGTCCAGTTGAGCCTTACAAAGATCTCGTTTCGTACCACCTTTAAGCGTGACGGGGATTTTCATAAGACTCTCCTTCCTCAGCTAGCTTACCTAACAGCAAAAGATCTAATGTTTTTCCACGAGATTTTGTTCCCATGACACAGAAGCTGTCGAGGTCAATGATTTTCTCATGTGAGATACCCATTGGCCTCTTTGACTTGTCTTAGATTTTAGCACTGAGATAAATATCCTCAAGAGGCGCAACATCGCCAAAGCTTATTGTCGTAGCGGCAGAAAAGGGTTTGCCAGACAAGCATGGAAATTTTCTCAGGATGGTGCTTAGGGGGGCTTTTCATGCCATTCTCAAGGTCTTATTTGCTGGCTGGACGAGTGGAGTCTTCCTGAAAATATTTCCGTTCAGGACGACCAACGGCGCCGTAGATCAGCTCGGCGGAGAGCTCTCCGCTGGCGGTCAGGTATTCCAGGTAACGGCGCGCGGTGGTGCGGCTGGCGCCAATCATCTGGCCGATCTCTTCGGCGCTGAATCCATCGGGGTGGGGGTGGTCAAAGGCGGTGCGGATTTTTTTGAGAGTCAGCGGGTCGATCCCCTTGGGGTATTCCGGTTCACCGGTGGCGCCGCTCTTGTAGGGGTGCAGCAGGCGATCAACCTCCTGCTGGTTAAGGGTGCTCTCGCCGAGCAGGCGTTGCCGGTGTTCACGGAAACGCTCGAGGGTCTCCTGGAAACGGGTGAACATCACCGGTTTAAGGATATAGTCGAAAACCCCGCCGTGGAGCGCTTCCTGGAGTGGTTCCAGTTCCTTGGCTGCGGTGATCAGGACCACGTCGGTCAGTTGTTTGCGTGCACGTAGTTCCCAGAGGACCTCGGTCCCCAACCCTTCGGGGAAATAGAGGTCGAGCAGGATCAGGTCCGGTTCCAGCAGCTGGACCATTTTTTTTGCATCGTCGAGGCTGGCCGCCATACCACAGACACTGAAGCCATTCACCTTTTCGGTGAAGTGGCGATGAATTTCGGCAATTTTCGGGTCGTCGTCGACGATCAGGACTTTCAGCTCCATCTCAGCCTACCTTCCGTTTGGGGATGAAGACTGTGAACAGGGCGCCTCCCAGTTCGCTATCGTTTAGCGTAATCTCTCCGTCAAATTCCTGCAAGGCGGTCATCACCAGATGAAGGCCGTGACCGCGATCATGCTGCTTGGTGGTGAAGCCGCGGGCAAAGATTTTTTCCACCAGCTCGGCCGGAATCCCGGGACCGGAATCACCGATTTCGAACACCAGGTCGTTACCGGAGTCGGTCATCGAAAGTGTCACCTGCGGCGCTTGGATCCCGTTCAATGCTGCATCGAAGGCATTGTCGATCAGGTTGCCGAGGATGGTGACCAGCTTCTCGCGGCTCAATTCGGCCGGCACGTCGGTCAACTGGCTCTCAGGATCGATTTTAAAACGGATTCGCAATTCCTGGGCATGATTGTACTTGCCGATGATGAACGCCGCCAACACAGGGAAGGGGACCGCTTTGGCAAGAAACGCGATCAATCCCTGGTAGCCGGCTGTCTCCTTGCTGATCAGTTCCAGGGCTTCTTTTTCGTGGCCGATCTGAATGAGCCCGGCGATGGTGTGCAGCTTGTTGGAATATTCGTGGGTCTGGGCACGTAGCATCTCCGAGTAATCTTTGACCTGGGAAAGCTGCTTGGCGATGATGTCCAGTTCGTCTTTACGTCTGAAGCTGGCGACAGCGCCGACGATCTCGCCATTTTCAACCATCGGGACCGTATTGAGGATCATCATGGTCCCGGAGACTTCAAATTCGTGATCGAAGCGCTGTTCGCCGCCATCCAGAACTTTGCTTAAATGAGCTCCCGGCAATACCTCGCGGATATGCCTGCCGAGCAGCTCATCCTCGGTGTTGCAGCCGACACTTTCGATCGCCACATGGTTGGCGACGGTCACCAAGGCCTCGCGATCGATCGCAACGATCCCCTCGCGGATCGATTCGATGATCGAGGCCCGCTCGCTGAAGAGGCGCGCGATTTGCTCCGGTTCCAACCCGAAGATCTTCTGCTTGACGTGGTTGGAGATATGCACCGCGCCAAAGATGCCGATCAGCATCAGCATCGCGATGAGTACACCGACTTTGAGCTGTTGCTCGTGAACAATGCTGCGAACATCCTCCAGCAGATAACCGACCGAAACAACGCCTATGATCCCATCGTCTTTAGAAATGATCGGCGCCTTGCCGCGGATTGACGGACCGAGGGTGCCGACTGCGCGGGAGATGTAGGATTCGCCACGCTCAAGCGCCGGGGCGTTGTCGCCGCCGACCATTTTTTTACCGATACGGTCCGGTTTGGGATGCGAGAAACGAACCCCTTCGATGTTGCCGATAACAATGAATTCAGCCCCGGTCTGTTGACGGATCTCTTCTGCGAGGCGCTGTAGCTCCCCTTCGGGGTGGAGTTTGATGATCTGCCTCCGCACCAGCGGTATTTTGGCGACGGTTTGCGCGACCTGGAGTGCCTGTTTGCCAATCTTTTCTTCCTGGATCTCGCCGATCATTGCCGTGTACATGCCGCCGGCGACCAGCGTCAGCGACATGACCAGCAAACAGACCAGCAGGATCATCCTGGTTTTCAGGCTGGCTGGTTGGCGTTCCAGCAGTTTTCGCTTGGCTCGTGTAATCATGCTTGCATCATCGTCGGGGTGTCCCAAGCATACCTGCAATTTGCCGTGAACAGTATGCACAAAATGCCCGTAATGGAGCAAAAACTCATTATGGAGCAATTATTTACAGCCAATTGATGGCTGGATAGAGTCACCGTATACAAGAATCTTCCAGTGCATCTTTCCCCATAAATCGTTCGGATGATTTAAGCCGAACAACCAACAAAAGGAGCCACAGTATGAAAACACCCCGGATTGGAAAACTGCTGTTACTGATCGCGACGGCCATGCTGATTTTGCCGGCAAGTCAGTCCCTGGCTTTCGAACCCGAAAGCCCTGAGTGTATCGCACCCGCGGGTCCTGGCGGCGGCTGGGATTTCATTTGCCGTACCACGGCCAAGAACCTGTTTGAACTGGGCCTGGTTGAAAACGCGATGCAGGTTTCCAACATGTCCGGTGGTGGTGGCGGTGTGGCCTTCGCCCACGTTACCAAAGAGCGCAACAACGACAATGACCTGATCGTTGCGGCTTCAACCAGCACCTCTGCGCGTCTGGCACAGGGCATTTTCAAGGGCGCTACTGCGGACGACGTGCATTGGTTGGCGACCTTTGGTGCCGAGTATGGCGTTCTTGCGGTCAAGAAGGATTCCAAATTTAAAAACCTCAAAGACCTGATGGACGCCATCGTGGCCAATCCACGTTCGGTCGGTATCGCGGGTGGTTCCTCGGTCGGCGGCTTCGATCATATCAAGCCGATGCTCGTTGCCCGTAAAGCAGGTCTGAAGGATGTGCGCAAGCTCAAGTACGTTGCCTATGCCGGTGGTGGGGAGGCGATGACCGGTCTTCTTTCCGGCGCAGTTCAAGTAATGTCCGGTGACTTCTCGGAGCTTCGCGGATTCTATGAGTCTGGTGATATCCGCATCGTCGCCATCCTGGCACCTAATCGCCTGAAGGGTTTCCCCGACATCCCGACCGCTAAGGAGCAAGGCTATGACGTGATCGGTGCCAACTGGCGTGGGCTCTACATGCCGAAAGGTTCTTCTGTAGAAGCGCAGGAGTTCTGGAAGAATGCAATCCAGAAGATGACCGAGTCCGAGGCATTTCAGAAAGACCTGGAGGCCAAGGCGATTGAACCGTTCAACAACTTCGGCGCGGATATGGACAAGTTCGTCAAGCAGAGCATCAATGATATCGCTGAACTTTCTAGGGAAATCGGTATTCTCAAGTAATATCAATATCGAGGCTGCCCCTGGGTTTGGGGCAGCCTCTTCTTTGTTCATAATCGTTAGCAGAAAGAGGATCTCATGAGCGACCGGATATTCGGTATTTTCGGACTGGCGCTTGCCGCGTTTTACTTTTGGGCCACGTCCATTATCCCGGACAGTTTCATGGTCGATGTCGTCGGCCCGCGAGCTTTTCCATATATCGTTGGGACTGTCCTGGCAATCTGTTCTTTGTATATCCTTCTGCGCCCTGATGCAGAACCGGACTGGCCAAACATGAAGAACTTCATCGAGATCATCTTCGCCACGGCGGTGATGTTTCTCTATGCCTGGGCATTATCCAAGGTCGGCTTTGTGATCGCTACGGTCTTTACCACCGCCTATCTTTCATGGCGGTTGGGAACCAAACCACTTAGTTCTTTGATCACTGGTGTCGCGACCTCTGCCGGCATCTACGTGGTCTTTCACCTGGTCCTTGGCCTGTCTCTGGCTAAAGGCCCGTTGGGCTTCTAAAGGGGATAGGTATGGAGATTTTCACAAATCTGGCTGACGGATTCGCCATTGCTCTTTCCGCCCAGAATCTCTTTTTGGCGCTTTTAGGTTGCTTTCTCGGCACGCTCATGGGGGCGTTGCCGGGTTTGGGGCCGGCCAACGGTGTGGCGATTCTTATTCCGATCGCATTCACCCTGGGCCTTGGACCGATCCCGTCCATGATCCTGCTGACCAGCGTCTACTACGGTGCCATGTATGGCGGCCGAATAAGCTCGATCCTGCTGAACATCCCTGGTGATGAGCCCGCGATGATGACCTGCCTTGATGGCCATCCGATGGCTATGCAGGGCAAGGCGGGGGAGGCGCTGGCACTGTCCGGCGTCGCCTCATTTACCGGCGATTTCTTTGGCACCTGGGGATTGGTCCTGCTCGCGCCGCAACTGGTCAAGATCGCGCTCTTGTTCGGCCCTGCGGAGTATTTCGCCCTGTTCACCATGGCTTTTGCCACACTGGGCGGTCTTACTGCCAGCAATCAGGCGAAATCGGCTTTCGCCGCCGCGCTGGGCCTCGGCATCGCTATGATCGGTATGGACTCGCAGACCGGTTCACAGCGCTTTACCTTCGATCATATCGAACTTTACGACGGGATCGATTTTCTGATCGCCATTGTCGGACTGTTTGCCATCAGCGAAGTACTCATCTTCATCGAACATCACCAGGGTGGCGCTGCCGCTAAGTCCCGCTCGAAGATCGGCCGGCACCGTTGGCCTGATTTACGTGTGCTGAAGCGTTCCATTGGCACGATAGGACGGTCAACCATCATCGGTTTTCTCTCCGGTGTTCTGCCGGGGGCAGGGGCGTCGTTGGGATCGTTCCTCTCCTACTCGGTGGAGAAGAACATCGTTGACCCCAAAGGCAAGACCTTCGGCAAAGGCGATCCACGAGGTCTAATAGCACCTGAAGTCGGCAACAACGCGTCCGCTGCCGGGGCACTGGTGCCGATGCTGTCGCTCGGTGTACCGGGTTCCGGCACTACCGCGGTGCTCCTCGCTGTACTGCTTCAACTCAACATAACACCGGGGCCGCTGCTGTTCCGAAACAATCCCGACGTCGTGTGGAGCCTGATCGCGGCGCTCTTTATCGGTAACTTCATGTTGCTGTCGCTGAACCTTCCCTTGGTTGGCCTGTTTACCCGTGTGTTGATGATTCCGGCGCGGATCCTGATGCCGGCGGTAGCGATGATTTCTTTCGTCGGCATCTATGGCCTTACTGGCTCAACCTTCGACGTCATGATGATGGTCGGTTTTGGCTTTGCTGGCTGGGGATTGCGTAAGCTCGGTGTGCCGTTGGTGCCGGTAATTCTTGGTATCCTGCTCGGCAACGAAATGGAGGTCAACATGCGCCGCGCACTGCAGGTGTCGGATGGTGACTGGTCGATTTTTGTCGGCAGCCCCTTGGCCATTGGTCTCTGGGCGATTGCCATCACCGGCTTCGTACTGCCGATGTTCCTTGGCAAGAAGGTGAAAAAACAGATGGAATCGAGCCATTCCGAAGTCGAATTGGAAGAGATCGACGAAGGCGGAGATTGATTCGGGAAGAGGTACATGACACTGCCCGGTAGTGTCCCTCTCTAAGTACGCTTAGTCTATCTTTGTCGTTTAAATGCCCCGACTCAGCATCTGCTGGTCGGGGTGTTTATTTTTATGAGAAAGCGATGACCTTTCCGCTACAGAATAATTCATCATTTCTCTTTCAGGCTCCAGTCACTTAGATTTGGTCTATGGAATTATTTTTGATCGTTCTGCTGTCGTTTTTCAGTGCGCTGGTCAC
>PKUI01000071.1 GCA_002869605.1 Desulfuromonas sp.
CTGGCTGGCAGACTCCTCGCCGAAAAACATTCTCAACGGCAGCATGTTTTTCGATATCCGCACCCTGCATGGTGATGCCACCCTCGAGGCGGCTCTCAAGGAGCATATTTTTGTCTATTTGAGCAAGAACGCCTCTTTCCTGGCCCGTACGGCGAAAAATGTCTTGCGATTTCGGCCACCAGTCGGCCTTTTTGGTCGCTTCAAGGTTGAGCGAGAAGGGGCATTCCGCGGGGCGATGGATATCAAAAAAGCGGGGATCTTCGCGATTACCGAGGGGGTCAAGGTGTTGGCCCTGGAGGCGGGAGAACTCGATGGCGGTACCCGGGAGCGGATTGCCTTTTTGACCCGCAAGGGGGTGCTTGGCAAGGACCTGTCTGAAGACCTAGCGGAGAGTTTCGATTTTCTGGTGCATCTGCGATTACGGGGACAGGTCGCCGCCATCGATAGCGGCAAGTCGCCGAGCAACTATATCTACCTGGGACAGCTCAACCATATGGAGCAGGGGCGTTTGCGACTCGCCTTTGAAGCGGTGTCCTCTTTTCAGGAGTTCCTCAATCAGCATTTTCAGCTTGATTTCGTCCGCTGACCAGTTCCTGGTTGTTAACAAAAACAAGTATGAGGGCGTGTAATTCCTGGACGGCTACCCATGAGCTGTTTTCAACCGCGTACATTTTCGTACGTTTTTTTTCGTTTAGAGATAGCTGCGTCCTCCCATGTAGGTTTTGGCGAAGAAGCGGTTAGAAAGTTTTTCGATGCGTACTTTCTGGCCGGTACGTGGTGCATGGATGAAGCGGTTGTTGCCGATGTACATGCCGACATGGGTGACGCGAGTTCCGCCTCGCGTGGCGAAAAAGACCAGGTCGCCCGGCTGCAGGTTCTTTTTGGGGATCCAGCGGCCGCTCTTGTACTGGCTGCGTGAGTTGCGCGGCAGGTTGAGGCCGTTGAGGCGATAGCAGACCATGGTCAGGCCGCTGCAGTCGAAACCCTTGGCATTTTCCCCTCCCCAGCGGTAGGGGACGCCGATAAAATGTTTGGCCGTCTTGACCAGTTCGTCGCGCAGGTTGCCCTGGCCGCTGCTGGCGATGCGCGCCGCCGCATACTCCTCGGGAATGACGATGAAGAAGGTGTCGATCAGGCCGAGGCGTTGGAGTTTCTCGGCTTCTTTACGGGCCGGTTGGTAACTGGAATGGTTACCGAAACGGACCTTGTATAATCCGGATTCATGTCGAAAATAATAGGCGTCGATGCCCCGTTTTTCAAGCAGCCGTTCGAGGCGTACCGCGTTGTCGAGTTGTGAAAACGCCCCGACCTGAATCGAGTAGCCCATGCGCTGGAGCGTTTTTGGTGTGTTGCTGGCCGGTGGTGCATCGGGGATGAGGTTCGCAATCGGATCGTTGCCGGGTTGGCGCGGGTAGGGGGGCGGGGCACAGGAGCTACTGAGCACGATGGCGAGAACGGTCAGAAGTATGGTAGAAAGATGTCGCATCGGGACCACTCCTGTTTCGATAGTGGTGATACCCTAGCATAAAGTGAACGAATCTAGAATCTTGAATAGATGTCGCGGGAGATGGGATAGTCGTTATGGATATGTTTTTGGGGGATTGTGCCGAAATTGAAGAGAATGTGGCCAGGATCTATCGGCTCATGGCGAAGAATGAGGCGATATCGGATGATCTCCGGGCTGTTTTATGCAAGATGGCCAGTGATGAGGATAAGCATGCGGAAAAGATCCGCTTCGCTCTGCGTTTGCAGCGCGAAGCGTTGTTTGATCGGTATCTGTTGCCACGGCAGCGGGTCAAGGAGCTTTTAGAAGAAACAGATGCCATCCTGGCGCGCCTGAGGTCTCGCTCCTTCGGTGAGCAAGAGGCGATTTTGACCATGATTCGCCTTGAGCGGGATTTTTGCCAGGTTCATGTCGAGGCGATCGCGCATTTCAAAGATCCACAGATGCTGAAACTGTTCGAAGCGCTCGCCGGTGACGATGCCTCACACCGAGCTACGCTTGATGCCTATCTGGTTGAAGTCAACTAAGCGATGCTGAACACGGGTTCGTCGGTCAGCCAATTGGGTGCGGGAATCGTGCTTCGTTAGCGGCGGCGCAGCCAGATGGACGCAACACAAACCACCAGCAACAGCCCGATCAGCAGCGCGAAACGGGTACTCCACATTTCCACATTCTGCCAGCTGGCCCCGGCAAGGTAGCCGATGCCGGGATAAGCTACGCCCCACAGGGGGCCGCTGATCAGCACATAGAGGAGTAGCGGCGCCGGGCGCATGCGTGCGCAGCCGGCGATGAAAGGAACCAGGCCGCGTATCGGACCGGTAAAGCGGGCGAAAAAGATGCTCTTGCCGCCGTGGACCGAAAAGAACAGCTCCGCTTTGCGTACCAGCGTGCGTCTCTTCTGTAGTGCGCGGCTTTGCAGCAGGACGCTGCCGTTGCGTGCGCCGAGGGTGTAGCTGACGAGGTCGCCGAGGATCGCGCCAAAGGTCGCTGCAGCGACGATCGCCAGGATATCCCCCTTGCCGTGCAGGGCCAGAAAACCTGAAAACAGGATCAGGGTACTGCCCGGGACAACCAGGCCGATAACCGGCAACGATTCGCAGAACGCGACCAGGGCGACCAGGGCCAGGTAGCTTGGTCCAGAAGGGAGCAGGGAGAAGAACTGCTGCAGAGCTTCCTCCATGGCTTCACTCCTGAAGTGCGGCCGCGAAGCGTGCGTGCCAGCGGTTGAAGGTCGCGACCTTGTCGTCTCCGAAGCGCGTCAGGCTTTGCCGTACCTGCTCCGGACTGTTCCGTTGGTGACGTCTGTTCGGGTTTTTGGAAAAAAACAGGTCGGCGTAGCAGATCAGAATCTCCACGTCGCTTTCGGGGAGATAGTCGCGCACCGGCAGCGGTAGCTGCTGTTGAACCACCTCGTCACTGCGGATACCGACTCCGGTGTGGCGCTCGCAGACCAGGGCGTGGCGAGGCAGTCCGAGGTCTTCGAGCATCTCACGCCCCTTGTAGCCATGTGCCAGATAGGGAAGGGGACCGTGACAACCGAGGTCCGGGGCGTCGGTATGCAGGATGCCGATGTCATGCAGCAGGCAGGCTTCACGGATAAACTCGAGATCGGCCCCGGGGAGCGTGTGTCGGGCGATCTGTAGGGCCAACTTGGCGACCGCCATGCTGTGGGCGATCAGTATCTCACGCGTCATCCCGGGGGGATAAAAGCTGTTGATCAGTTTGAAGGGATCGATGCTGCTGGCGGGCATGGTGAATCCGTTTTCAGTCCTGCCAGTAGATACAGGCGGCCGGACAGGCATCCATGGCGGCCTCGATCTTTTCTTCGCTGGCACCGGCTGGGTTGTAGACTTCTGATTTATGGTCGTGGCTATGATCGTCGTCCCCTTCCATGCGGAAAACTTCCGGGCAGAGCTGGGTGCAGACTTCGCAACTGATACAACATTCTTGATCGACGACAGGGATTCGGGGCATGGGACAGGTTTCCTTTCCGGTAAGTTGATGCGACACTATTTTATCTTAACAGGACGAAGTCAATAATTTTTGCTAAAATGCGCCGCACGTCACCCGCCATGGAGGTGCGATGATCAAGCAGAACGGTCTGCGGGCCGAAATAATCCTCAACCTGGTTGTCTTGCTGGCTGCTGCCCTGGTGTTTGTCAGTGTGATGCAACTCAAGCTTGGTGAGCGCGAACTGCTGCGCGAACGTGTCGCGTTGGTGACCTCTCTGTTCGAGGTTGCCGCCAGCGGTTTCGATCCGCAGGCGCTGAAGGTCGGGGCGGAATCGTTTTCTGGACTGCTGCCTGACGAACTCGACGTGCGTCGGTTGGTAGTGGTCGATGAGCAGTTGACAGCCTTGTTCAGCTTTCGCAATGGTCTGGACACGCCCCTTGTGCGCGGGGACCTGCTTGAGGCACGCATCTCACAGCAAACGCAGGTGCGCGTCGATTACGATGGCAGTTGGTGGCCTGC
>PKUI01000220.1 GCA_002869605.1 Desulfuromonas sp.
CAAACCCCGCATTCATATCCCCGGTGCAGTCTATCATGTCGTGCTGCGCAGCGTTGATAATCAGCCGCTGTTTGCAGACGATGAAGACTACCGCTATTTTTGTCAGCTGATGCACGAAGGGGTGGAGCGTTTCGATCATCGTATCCACGCATTCTGCCTGATTCCTGACCACGCGCATATCGCTGTGCAGATTGGCGATATCTCCCTCTCACGCGTGATGCAGAATCTCAGCTTTCGCTATACGCGCTGGTTCAATAATCGCCACGAGCGTAAGGGGCCGCTATTTCGTGGTCGTTACAAGGCGATTCTGGTGGACGGCGCGGCCTACCTGTTGGAGTTGGTGCGTTATATCCACCTCAACCCAATGCGCAACGGCCTGGTACACGTCCCCATCGATTACAACTGGAGCAGCCATCGCGCCTACTGCGGCAAACAGGAGCTGCTGTGGCTGACCACCGATCACGTGCTCTCGCAATTTGACCCGCACGAGCGGATCGCCATGAACCGGTTCCAGCGTTTCATGGTCGATGGTCTCTCCGAGAAGGAGCGGGACGACCTGCAGCGTGGCGGGCTCGTCGATCGCCGGGTGCTCGGCGACGAGCAGTTCGTGGCGGAGGCCCTTGAGGCCCCCGTGGTGAAGGTGGGCGGTGCTGCGGAGGTGCGTGCGGTGGTCGATGTGGTTATGGAACACTACGGGATTACCCTTTGGGCATTGAAGGCGCCGGGGAAGGCACGCTTAGCCGCGGAGGCGCGAGCGGTTGCGGCCCTGAGCGTCCTTGAAGGTGGTTACGGCACCCTGACCGAGCTTGGGCGCTTGGTCGCTCGCGATCTGACCACGCTCAGTTCGGCCGTCAGTCGTTTAAAGACACGTCTTGGAGGAAATGGCAAATTGGCCGAAATAGTTAATCGATTATGGGGGTTTGTGGAATTGATCTGTCGGTCAGGGCGTCGAGATCCTGTCCACAAAGATCATAGTACGGGTAGAGGTGTCAAAAAATAAAATAGATAATGATTGTCTTGCCTCTGTTAAACTAGTTTTTTTGTGTTGGTTTTTCTAAGACTGGGAACTGAGCAAGTGTATAGATTAATACTGCTGATAATATTTTATAACAAAAAACAAATGTAGATAGGGCTATAGTTTCTTCCGGGCGAACGCCAACTTGTGTGAAAAAATAAAAATAAGAAGCGTCCCGAGTCCCGAGTCCCGAAATAGAAATAGGGAGCATTGATAGGAAAATACTAACAAAGTAGACCGCGAAAAAAAACATCGGGTCAATAGAAATTTTCAAGGCGTAACTACACAGATAAACAGATATATACTGGGCAATCCAAGCTAATACTGTTAATGTGAGTAGCCATGCAAATGATTTAAGGCTTATGTAGGTGTTAACTAAATTGATTTTCAATTTTTGTACGATCGTTTTACGAGAGCGAAAACCTAAGTATGAGAATGCAATGATCAGTAATGGCAGAATAATAGGTAGTTCAAGTTTGCTTAGTTCTAGATTGAGATACGGAAATAATGTTTTACAGCCTATTATGACCATACACCCCAAGATAAATACGTCAAAAATACGGTCAAAAACACTACACTTCAACAAAACCTTTGTGTCAAAACCCATCCTTGACAGATGTGTAACCTTGGAAAATTCCCCTAATTGCCCATGGGTTAAAATCCCCCATGCAAAACTTTCAGCATAAACGTTTAGGCTTTGTCTAAATGTGATATTTATCCCGGATTTATTTAATAAATATTTCCAGCGAAGTGTTTTAACTGGAATGCTTGTGAGTGTCAAAATAAGTGCAGTAGAGATCGTCATCAAGTCAGCACTATAAAGAGTGCTAAGAATCTTTTCTGGACCAACGAAAACCACTATAGAAAAAAATATTACTGGACCCAATAACTTTAAAAGACTAGCGGTGCTGATTGAAATTTTTTTCACAATAGTTACAGTCTTATATTGTTTTTTTAGCAATAACAAAAAATGCCCAAGACAAACGTCTAAGTCCCTGTATCTTAGTGAGTAAGCGGTCAACCCCGATGAGCGTTTTCACTAGTAGGGTTGGGGCTGGAAAGTATCGACCGAGGTCGATAATATCCGGAATGCAAAATGGATATGCAAAGAGCCCAAAATAACTGAAGTGAGTTGTTTTAAAATGACGTGATAGTATTTTATTGTATAGATCAGCAGATAGGCTCTTATGTGTCTCTGAAAAATGGTCGTCACGATGACCAATTAGATTTTCCATCCACCTTAGGGGGCCACTGTTCGGGTCTGCTAGTATTAATGTTCCATTAGGTTTCAAGACCCTTTTAATCTCCCTTAGGGCACTTTCAAAATCATCAATATGGTGTAGAACACCCTTGGAGTGTATGACATCGAAATAATTATTTTTAAAAGGAAGGTTTAGAACGTCTGCCTCGGCGACAGTCATGCCATTATTTTGTGCACGAACAAGCATCTCATGACTGAGGTCAATGCCGATTAATTTTCGGTTTCCTCCAAGTTCTTTCTCTGCAATAAGTAACCAGCCCGTGCCACAACCAATGTCTAGCCATTTTCCTTCAGCAGGCACAGAGGAAAGCATCATTTTGCTCCACCAGAGATGATAGGTTCTTGAATAAGGTTTTCGGTAGCGAATGTCATCATATAGAGAGGAGACTTTGTCCTGTACGGCTCGTTCTTTAGATGGCATTTTCGGCGTGTTTTTACCGTTATGTTTAATGTTAAAACGATTGTTATTCATGGGTGATGGCTAAGTAAGTTGTTTCTTACGGCTGAAACGATTGGAAAGTAGGATTTTAAACCCGTCTAAATAGCGAAAAAACAAATCTGGGTATTTTAGCGCCCAGAGAGTATTCTTAAGAATAATCCTCGGCTGAAGGAAGAATTCACTCATTGCTTGGCGCTGGAACTCTATTAATTCGTCAGAACTCCTATCTTTTGGGACATATATCAACTCCTGTCCCCTCCAGCCTGCCCAGGTCGAATATCCGTCCCAATCATTTGGGCGGAACTCCCCCGATTCAAGAGCCAAATCATAAAGGGGGGTCCCGGGGAATGGGACCGTAATTGTAAATTGTGCAAAGCCCGGCATGAGTTCTTTTGCAAACGCAATTGTCTCCCGGCTTTCCTCTCTGGTTTCAGTAGGCAATCCTAGCATGAAAAAAGCAGCCGTATGTAAGCCTGCGTCATGAGCCCATTTGAAGGCTTGGCGTATCTGTTGTTTTGATATCTTTTTATTGACCATATTAATTAGTCGTTGAGAGCCAGACTCAACGCCAAAGTGCACGCTCCAGCAGCCTGCTCTTTTGAGCAGATTAAGTAGGTCGCTATCTATAGTGTCGACCCGTGTTTCACAACTCCAAGATATTTTTTGATTCAAGCCTCTTGAAATGAGCTTCTCACAAATGTCCGTTACATGTTTGCGGTTTAAGGTGAAGCAAGAGTCATAGAATATAAGCTCACGCGCGCCATATTCCTCAATAAGAGTCTCAATTTCTTTGAGCACCCGTTCGGAAGATTTTAAGCGTAACTCTCTACCAATTGTCTGGGAGCAGAAGGCGCAGTTCATGGGGCACCCCCGAGAGGTTAAGATGCAATGCGAAGGCAATCTACGAAACCTGCTAGTCGTCGGGCGATACTTTTGCATTGGGAGTAGGTGCCAGGCGGGCATAGGGATTGTGTCTAGGTCTATTACTGGGTTGCGGGGTGGATTAAGTACTATGCCTTGATCATTTCTTAGAGCTATCCCTTGTATGTTTTTGAGTGGTCTGTGGTGGCTAAGATTGTCAATTAGTTCCACGAATGTAATATCACCTTCTCCGAGCACTAAGTAATCGACCCATGGGAAGTTTTCTAAAGTTTGCTCAGGGAGAATGGTTGGATGTGCTCCGCCGAAGATGAGGGTTTTTTCAGGGGTGTTGGTTTTTACCTTTTCTGTCAGACTTCGTACTACCGAATACATTGGCGTCATGAAGGAAAGTCCAATGTATTTTGCGCTTGATTTACAGATGTGGTCTGCTGCCAGTTCTAAGGTGTGACCTTCAGCCATAGCATCGTATATGGCAACACTGACGCCCGCCTGCTCCAATACGGCAGCTATCGTAGCAAGACCAAAGGGCATCGTGTTAGGACCATGTTTCGCAAGTTTCCCATAGCGCATGTCCGATATGAGGGGAGGTTGAACCAGAAGCACATCACAATTGGCGATATTTAAAGTTTTGTTTTTTGACATATATATTCTTTACTGCGTTAGCAGGGCGTTTAGGAGTTAATCGTGAAGTTCACGTCGAATAGCAGAGACTTGATCACAGACAAGACCAAAAAGAAAGGTTAATAGTGTTGTTATGGAAAGCAAGACGGTCGAATCCCCAATATCGAATCGTCCACTGGACCATATGTCAATACCTAGGCTGGTAAGCGATAAAGCCATTAATGTAGCAGCTGCAGACAGGAAAACTTTTAATGGCTCAAACAAGACTGTCAACCTTAGCATGAGCAACATTGTCTGAGGGCCATGCTTTAGCTGTCTTACGGTGCTGCTCCCTTTGCGCTTTTGTACGATGATTGGTATCCAGGCGATGTCGTGTTAGCCCTTTAGTAGGGCAAAAGTAGAAGTAGTTGAAAAAGAGAACCCCCTAGGCATCAAGTGGATATATTTTAATATTACATCCCTCCTGAGGATTCTTAGTCCGGAGTTGAGGTCAGGGATTTTTTCACCAGCCAAAAAGTTTGCAAAATGTTTCAGTATGAATTTTCCTGGAGCTCGGTTGAGGGGGGTGTGGGAATCTGCATTACGGGTTCCCACTATCATATCATATTCATCTCTGGCCTCCATGAGGTGGCGAACATCCTCGATGCGATGTTGCCCATCTGCATCACAAAAAAGGACGAAGGTCGTTTGTGCCTTAAGTATCCCTGTTCTAAGAGATGCGCCATATCCTTGATTTGAAGTATGGCGGACAACGGTTGCTCCGGTTTTTTCTGCCATCTGAGCTGTTTCGTCTGTAGAGCCATCGTCAATAATGAGTATTCGACATTCGGGGAATGCTTTGAGTAGTGACGAGGCAACACTTTCAATAGATTCTTCTTCGTTAAATGCCGGGACAATAATTGTTACATTGTTATTCATAATCACTTCCTAAACTTCTGTAGAATTTCCAAGGCCAATGTGTTCTGAGGATCAAAAGTTATCACGTATTGCATTGTGCGAATAGCTTCTTCCCATTTTCCTGCACGCGCTTGTGCATACCCCAAATACGCATAAAGTTGAATGCGATCTGGTGCCGCAGTGACGGCCCTCTGGGCATATTCGAGCGATTTTGTAAAGTCCCCTAGGTCCCCTAGTATCATTGCGTAAAGGTTTAAATAGTCGGGCATGTTTGGGAAAGCTTTCAGGGAGAATTCTACTGAGTTTTTTGCTGGCTCCAATTGTCCCAAACGATAATAGGCAGTTGCAAGGGTGAAATAGTGTTTTGCACTTGGGAGTAAGTTGGTAGCTATTTTTGCTTCATTCAAAGCCTCTGCATAATTACCTTCTCCCATAAGATAAAGATACAAATGATTGTGTGGCCTATGGTTGTGGGGTGTTAGTTTGGCATTCTTGCTCCAGAATAATACAGGGTCATTCCACATCTGGTTACGTTGAACGGTTAGAATCGCTAGGATTACTAGTAGTGGCAGGAATAATTGTGGCCTGATTTTGGGGAGGTATTGATTTGTGAATCCTAAAAACACAATAATCAATCCTAGACTTGGCAGATAAAGACGATGTTCATACATGACGTCAAGCGGGAAAATGCTCGACTCGAGGGAGATGGTTAGAAAATACCAAGTTATTCCTAGTGCAATAATAGGTGATTTTTTTCTTAGGATAAATGTTGTTGCGATGGAGAGACAGATTCCTGATAGCCCGACTATGCTGCGAAAATTATATAGATTTTTAACAAGGGGATGACCGTAGTCAAGTATTTGGTCTATGGGCCAGAAGTACAGCCGAACATATTTCCAGACAATTATAAATTGGGTAAATAAGTAATGAAATCTCCAGACTGATGAATCGCCAAAAGTAAGTCTATAAGATCCACTGTTGGTTTCATGATAGTAGTATTTAATTTCAGTTTTATGTAGCGTAGATTCGCCAGCTAAAAACTGTTGCAATACAAGGAATATTGTTGTCGAAAAGAATGGAAGTATATAAATAAAATTCGACCACTTATATTTCTTCCCTTTTTCTAATATAAAAAAATCAAATGCTAAAATACAAAATGGCAGTAGTGCTGCATTCTCTTTGCTTAGTCCAGAGGAAAAGCCTAGAATGAGGGATGTTCCATAGAATAAGATGTGTTTTTTGTCGGCCAATTTTCCGGCGGATTTGTAGGTTTTTTTTGCATAGACAAAGCAAATCAATGAGAGGAGGAATAGTAGTGCGTACAGACTCGTCATGCGTTGAACAATATACGTTACTGCCTGAGTCTGGATAGGGTGAATTGCAAAAAACAAGGTTCCAACAACAGGGATCCAATTCGATTTATCCCATATTATTTTCAATAATAAATAAACAGAAACTGAAGCTCCAATATGAATAAGAATATTGGTTAGGTGGTAGCTGGTTGTGTCTAGTCCTGAAATAAAGTAATTAAGCGAAAATGTAAGATAGGCTAAGCCTCTATTTTTAAATAAATTTTTAATGCTGTGAGACAGAGATCGTATGTCAATATTTTCATAAATGTTATTGAAATCATCATAGTACCAAGGTGCCGTAAGTGTGTGCAGGTAACACGCGAGAATAGCCAATGCGACTACTAGAATTTGTAGATAGGGGTTGCGTATTAACTTTCTAATATTTGCTTTTTCTGAAAACATGCTCGTGGACCTTCCTGCCGATCAGAATATCTTTGGATGATGCCTCAAGTGTTAAGTTGCTTGTGCTCTCCACCTCCAAAATTCTCATCCTAGTACGTCAAGATTTGAATCGCCACTTTAAAATTATGCATTCGAGTTAGCGTTTGTTGTTTATGTCGTCCTTGGGGCGAGGTAGTTCCCAAGGTGTTTTTGTTTTGGTTGGTAAATATGTTCTTGCGGAAAGCGGTTTGTTCCACCGTTCCCCGCCCTATCAAATAGAGTCATAACTACCTTATAGATCAAGGAAAAATTCCTTGACAGTCCTTGGTTTGGCCAGTATATTTCCCAAAAGATGTAATTTGGTGTCAATCCGACCCAAAAGGTGGGACATGATTTTTCAGGGTGAATTCAATAACTCCATCGATCCTAAGGGCCGCCTGAGTATCCCGGCGCGCTTCCGCGAACTGCTGTTGGAGCAGTTCGGTGGCGAGCGTCTGGTGGTGACCAAGAATTATGATGAGGGCGTAACCGCCTACCCGCTGAAGCAGTGGGAGGAGCTGGTATCCAAGGTCGACGCCCTTAGCCCGGGTCCTCTCAAGACCTCGGCCATGCGCCTGATGATTGCACCCGCTGTCGAGTGTGGTTTCGACAAGCAGGGCCGCATCCTGATCCCCGAAGCATTGCGTTCCCATGCCGGACTGCAGAAAGACGTGGTCGTGGTCGGTATGGACGACAAAATCGATATTTACAGCCAGAGCCGTCACGAAGAAGTTACCCGTAAGGCTATGGAGCATATCCTCGACAACCCGCAGGCCATCGCCGACCTGGGCTTCTAGATGGTTGCGGCGGAGGGCTTCGCCCACATCTCTGTAATGCCGGACGAGGTGCTGGAGTATCTTCAGCCGAAGGCCGGCGGAATTTACGTGGACGGTACTCTCGGGGGTGCCGGTCATGCTGGTTTGATCCTTGAGAAGACGAATCCGGATGGTCGCCTGATCGGTTTCGATCGTGACCCGGAGGCGCTGGCGACAGCCGGTGAGCGGTTGTCGCATTACGGCGAGCGTTTCGTTGCGGTGCACGACAACTTCAGCGAAGCGATGCAACAGCTGGCGCGTCTCGGTATCGACAGGGTCGATGGCATGTTGCTCGATCTCGGCGTTTCTTCCTGGCAGCTCGACAGCGCGGCGCGCGGTTTTTCGTTCCGCGAGGATGGCCCGCTCGATATGCGTATGAACCCGACCGAGGGCGAGAGCGCTGCCGAGTTGCTCAACGAGCTCGACGAGCAGGAATTGGTGAAGATCTTTTTCACCTACGGCGAGGAACGTTACTCGAGACGCATTGCACGGGCCATCGTCGCGCGACGTGTCGAAGAGCCCTGGGCAGGGACGCTGGAGTTGGCCGAACTGATCCGCGATGTGGTCCCCAAGGGGCGCGTTCCTTCGCGCATTCATCCGGCGACACGCGTATTCATGGCTCTACGCATTCAGGTGAACCGTGAACTGGAGCATGTCGAAAGGGGGGTCAGCCAGGGGATTGAGCTGTTGGCGCGTGGCGGGCGGCTGGTCGTGATCAGCTTCCACTCTCTGGAGGATAGGCTGGTCAAGAATATGTTTCGCGAGGCGGCCCGTAGCTGTATTTGTCCCCCAGAGTTCCCGGTCTGTGCCTGCGAAGTCGAGCCGAAGGTGAAGGTTCTGACCCGTAAGGCAATCAAGGCGACCGCAGAGGAGATCGCCATCAACAGTCGTTCCCGTAGCGCGGTACTGCGCGCGGTTGAGCGGTTGTAGCAGGAAAGGAGAGCACTATGTCCCAAGCTGTTGCCCGACCGATTGCCGAAGTGCGCAGCATTTCATGGGGCCGGCCGCGTTTGCTGGTTCTGCTTGTGTACATCGCTCTGCTTTGCACGCTGGCGCTCTTCTACGTCTGGTCGCGCCTGCAGGTGATGAACCTGGAATACGAGATTGCCAGCCTTGGCAACGAAGTGGCACAGCTGCAGCGCGAAGAGCAGACCCTGCGCATCGAGGTGGCGAGCCTTGAAAATCCGTCGCGGGTCGAGCGCCTGGCACGGCAGAAACTGGGGTTGCAGCGTCCGAGTGCAGCCCAGATCAAGCTGGTTGAGAGGTAATGGAGCGTCGCGAAAAATGGTTGTTCGGTTCGATACGTCTGGTTGCAGGCGTTTTTGTCATGGCTTTCGTGTTGATGGCCGGACGGGCCTTTCAACTTCAGGTAGTGCAGGGCGACGCATTCAAGGAGCGGGCCGAGCGACAGCACCAGCGTGTGGTTCCGCTCTCTCCGCAACGAGGTACCATCTACGATCGTAACGGTGAGGCGATGGCGGTGAGCATCGAGGTCGATTCCATTTATGTGAATCCACGCAAGGTCGATGATGCGCCCGGGACGGCGAAGGCGTTGGCCGTGGCCCTCGATCTTCCCCTTGATAAAATTCGCAGCAAATTGAACTCGAGAAACAGTTTCCAGTGGCTCAAGCGCCGGGTGACCCCACGTGAAGGCGACGCGGTGCGTGAGCTGGCTCTGCCGGGGGTGCAGACCGTCAAGGAGCATCGCCGCTTCTACCCGAACTCGGGGATCGGCGCACAAATGGTCGGTTTTACCGGACTCGACCCCGAGGGGCTCGAGGGGTTGGAGCTCGAATACGACACCCTGCTGCTCGGTCAGGGCGGTTTCCTGGTTACCGGGCGGGATGCGCTCGGCAGGGGGATGGGTGCCGGCGACGACAATGTGCGCGAGGGCGTTAAGGGTAATAGCTTGCACCTGACCCTCGATCGCAACCTGCAGTACCTGGTGGAAAAGGAGCTCGCGGCCGGGGTTAAGGCAGCAAATGCCCGGGCCGGCATGGCGGTGCTGATCGAGCCGCACAGCGGTCAGGTGCTGGCGATGGCGAGCCAGCCCGATTACAACCCGAACGCAATCAGCGAGTACCGTCCGTCGCAGTGGCGAAACCGGGCAATTTGCGATACCTACGAGCCGGGGTCGACCTTCAAGCTGTTTTTGATGGCAGCCGCTCTCGAAGAGGGCGTGGTCAAACCGCAGGACAAGATCTATTGCGAAAACGGACGCTTCCGTGTCGGGGGACGCTATATCCATGACCATAAGAAGTACGGTCAGCTCTCGGTCGAAGAAGTGCTCAAGTACAGCTCCAATATCGGTGTTGCCAAGATCAGTAAGAAGCTTGAACGTGAGCGTTTCTACAGCTATATCCGTGATTTCGGCTTTGGCGATACGCTCGGTGTCGATCTGCCCGGCGAGGTGGGGGGGACCGTGCATCCGCCGAGCCGCTGGTTCGAGGTCGATCTGGCGGCGATCAGTTTCGGACAGGGGGTGACGGTTACCACGCTGCAGATGGCGAATGCCGTAGCGTCCATCGCCAACGGTGGCTACCTGATGCAACCCTATGTGGTCGACAAGGTCCTCGCCAGTGATGGACGTATCGTGGCGCAGCATCGCCCGCAGTTGTTGCGACAGGTGATCAGCGAGGAGACCTCGGATACTCTGCGCGAGATGATGGCCAATGTCGTCGATGAAGGCGGAACCGGTACCCGTGGACGGGTTCCGGGATTTCGCGTGGGAGGCAAGACCGGTACGGCGCAGAAGGTTGACCCGGTGACCGGAGGTTATTCGGTCGACAAGCGGGTTGCCTCGTTCGTCGGTTTCGTGCCGGTGGATGACCCGAAGCTGGTGCTTGCGGTTACCATCGACGAACCGCAGGGGGTACAGTACGGCGGCGTGGTCGCCGCACCGGTGTTTTCCAGGATCGCAGCGCAGGCATTGATCGACATGAACGTCGCGCCGACCGAGCCGGTGGTGCATGAGGCGGCCGTCCCCGCTCAGCGACATGACGAAGCCGTGGCCTACGCTTCGGCAGGAGCGGACACGGAACGGGGTGCCAGTGGCAAGCAGATGCCGCGCTTTGTCGGCTTGAGCTACCGGCAGTCGTTGCGGGCCATGGAAACAAATGGGCTCAACGTCAAGTTGACCGGAACCGGAACCGCGGTGGCGCAGTATCCGCCTCCCGGAGCACCGGTTGCGTACGGTGATGCGGTTTGGGTGCGTTTTTCACCCCGGTTGTAGCCGGAGGGAGCATGATGGTTACGGTGGCCAGACTCATAGAGCGTCTTAGCCCTCTCGAGGTAAGCGCTGAGCATGAACAGACGCTCAGCTGCATGCACTATGACTCGCGTCGGATTGAGTCGGGTTGGGCGTTCTTTGCCCTGCGGGGTGAAAAGGTCGATGGTCACGATTATATCGCGCAGGCCCTGGAGAACGGTGCCAGTGTTGTGGTGATGGAGGAGCCCCGGCCACTCCCGAACGGTGTCGTGGGGCTGGTAGTGCAAAACTCGCGCATGGCTCTGGCTCAGGCTGCGGCCCTTGTCTACGACGAGCCGACCGCGGAGATTCCGGTGGTCGGTGTGACCGGTACCAACGGTAAAACCACTATCACCTACCTTGTTGAGGCGTTGATGCGCGAGGGCGGTCGTTGTCCGGCGGTGTTAGGGACCATCAACTACCGCTTTGGTGAAGAACTACACCCGTCACAACACACCACCCCTGAGGCGCCGGAACTGCTTGGCAGGCTTGCCGATTTCCGGACCCGCGGTTGTGATGCTCTGGTGATGGAGGTCTCCTCGCACGCCCTGGCTCAGTACCGGGTCGACGGGGTCGATTTCAATGTTGCGGTGTTTACCAACCTCACCCCGGAGCACCTCGATTATCACCGGGACATGGATGACTACTTCGCCTCCAAGGTGCGGCTTTTCGATGAGTTGTTGGCCAAGCACACGGGGCATGCGGTGATCAATCTGGACGATGCCTATGGGGCCAAGCTGGCAGCACGCACTCCCGGGGCCATTACCTACGGGATGGAAGAGGGCGCCAAGGTGCACCCTCAGGAGATGCAGCTTGGCTTGAACGGCATTATCGGCACCATTGCAACACCGGCCGGGCCGGTGGCGATCAACTCCCCGCTAGTCGGAAGCTTTAACCTTTCGAATCTGCTGGCCGCAGTAGCGACCGGGATCGCTCTTGGCTATACACCAACCCTGATCACGGCGGGACTGCTCAATGCACCACAGGTACCGGGGCGTATGGAACGGGTCGACAACGAGCGGGAAGCGTTGATCCTGGTTGACTATGCCCACACCGGCGACGCACTGGAGAAGGTGGTTGATGCCAGCAGGGAGCTGCAGCCCCGCAGATTGATCACGGTGTTCGGCTGCGGTGGTGACCGGGATCGCAGCAAGCGTCCGGTGATGGGGCGGGTGGCCGCGGCTCAATCAGATCTGGTGGTGGTGACTTCGGATAACCCGCGCAGCGAAGACCCGGATGCCATCATTGACGACATCCTGCCCGGCCTGCAGGAGCATTTTTCCGCTGGGATGACCCCGGATGAAGCAAAAGCAGGGTCTGCTAGCGGCTACTGCGTGATTCCCGACCGGCGCGAGGCGATCCGGTTTGCGGTGAGCCTGCTGCGCAAGGATGACCTGCTGCTGGTTGCGGGTAAGGGGCACGAGGATTACCAGATTATCGGCAACGAACGCAGCCACTTCGATGACCGCGAGGAGATCCGCAAGGCGTTGGCGGAGTCAGGGTACCTATGATTTGGACCGTCGAACAGATTGCAGGCATCACCGGAGGCTCCCTGAATGGGCGCGGAGGTGTTCAGGTGCGGGGTATTTCCACCGACACCCGTACCCTTAAGCCGGGGGATCTGTTCGTGGCACTACGGGGGGGAAACTTCGACGGGCACGAATTCATTGAACAGGCCATACGTGCGGGAGCCGCAGCTTGTCTGAGCGGAGAGTCGGTGGTTGGCCACGAGGTTCCGGTGGTGCTGGTTTCCGATACGCTGCGTGCACTCGGTGACCTGGCCGCTTATCTGCGCAAGGAATTTGACGGTCCGGTGGTCGCAATTACCGGCACATCCGGTAAGACCACGACCAAGGAGATGGTCGCCGCAATCCTGGCAACCACGGGACGAGGGCATAAGACCGCAGGAAATTGCAATAACCTGATCGGGCTACCGTTGACCCTGTTCGGGGTGAAGCAGGAACACCAGTGGCTGGTCCTGGAGATGGGTATGAGTAGCCGCGGCGAGATTGCGCGGCTGAGCGAAATCGCAGCACCGACCATTGGCCTGATAACCAATGTTGGGGAAGGGCACCTCGATAGTCTCGGTGGGGTTGAAGGGGTCGCGCGCGCAAAGGGTGAACTATTTGCAGCCATACCAGCGGGGGGGACCGCGGTGGTGAACTGCGACGATGCCCGAGTGATGCAGTTACCGGTAGCAAACGGGGTCAAACGGATCACCTACGGGATGGACCTCGAGTCACTGGATGTCACGGTCAGGGTGCTCGAAGAGGATGCCAACGGAAGCCGGATCGAACTAAGTACGGAAGCAGGGACGGTCGATCTGCGGCTGGAAGCGCCCGGTGTGCATCAGGTTCGAAACGCGGTTGCCGCCGCAGCGGTCGGGACAGCACTGAATGTTTCGCTGGAGAAGATCTCCCGGGGGCTGGAGGCGTTTCGCCCCGCCAGTGGGCGGATGGAACCCTGTACGCTGGGTAACGATATCCTGCTGCTCGATGACACCTATAACGCCAACCCGCTGTCGATGCGTGCGGCTCTCGAAACGCTGAAAAACCTTGCCGCGGGCGATGGGCGCTTCGCACTGCTCGGCGATATGCTCGAGCTGGGGGAAGACGCCGCCGAGCTGCATCGGGAGATCGGGGAAGTTGCGGCCGGGTGCGTCGATGCGCTGGTGTCACTCGGGGCACATGCCG
Source organism: Desulfuromonas sp. (assembly GCA_002869605.1). Next base: position 13,643 of record PKUI01000220.1, read on the forward strand.
AAGAGGTTGCCAAGGCGGCAATCGGCGCCGGGCTCAATACCAAACGGGTGTTTGTGGCCCGGGATCACGCTGAGGCGGTCGACAAGCTCCAGGGATGGTTGAAAAAAGGGTCGCGTATCCTGGTGAAGGGTTCACGTGGCATGCAGATGGAACAGGCCTGCGGATTACTGAAGGAACGGCTCGGAAACGGAGAGGCAGACTAGATGCTTTATCACCTGCTCTACCCGCTGCATACCGATTACTCGGTATTTTATGTGTTCCGGTTTATCACCTTCCGGACCATTTATGCGGCGATAACGGCACTTTTGATCAGCTTCATGCTTGGCCCTTGGCTGATCAACAAACTCTCCGATCTGCAAATCGGGCAGTCTATCCGCAAGGTTGGACCCGAGTCCCATTTCCGCAAGGAAGGGACACCGACCATGGGCGGTACCCTGATTCTTGCGGCGATTGTGCTGCCGACCCTGCTCTGGACCGATCTTGCCAACCCCTACGTCTGGATGGTGCTGCTGGTGACTGTGGGCTTCGGGGCGATCGGCTTCGTAGATGACTATCGCAAGGTCAAACTACGCAACAGCGATGGTCTTTCGGCGCGCCAGAAGATGTTCTGGCAGCTGCTGCTTTCGGCAGCCGTCGGGGTGGTTCTGTACCTGTTGCCGGGGTTCGAAACGACCCTGGCGTTTCCGTTTTTCAAGGGCCTGAACCCCGACCTCGGATTGTGGTACATCCCCTTTGCGATGCTGGTGATCGTCGGCTCGAGCAATGCCGTCAACCTGACCGACGGGCTGGATGGACTGGCCATAGGGCCGACGATTATCGCTTCGGGGACCTACCTGATCTTTGCCTACGCCGCGGGCAATGCGAAGATCGCAAGCTACCTGCAGCTGCGTGGAGTTCCCGGGGCCGGAGAACTGGCAATTCTTTGCGGGGCGATGGCCGGTGCCGGACTCGGCTTCCTGTGGTTCAACAGCTACCCGGCACAGGTGTTCATGGGGGATGTCGGCAGCCTGTCACTCGGCGGAGCGCTCGGAACCATCGCCGTGATTACGAAGCAGGAGATTGTGCTGGTGATAGTGGGGGGGATCTTCGTCATGGAAGCGCTGTCGGTGATATTTCAGGTTACTTCGTTCCGTCTGTGGGGGAAACGGATTTTCAGGATGGCGCCGATTCACCACCACTTCGAGTTGAAGGGGTGGCCGGAACCGAAGGTCATCGTGCGCTTCTGGATTATCAGTATCATTCTGGCTTTGGTCGCCTTGTCGACCCTGAAGTTGAGGTGATATGACAAACTACGCCGGACAAAAAGTCGTGATCGTAGGTGCGGGGCAGACCGGGCTGGCACTGGCGACCTTTTTTGTCGGACGGGGAGCGCGAGTAACCCTGTCTGACCGGCGCGAACGCGGGGCAATCAAATGGATCGAACAGCTCAACGAGCACGATGTGCACTATGATCTCGGCGGCCATGATCCGCGTGAATTCGAAACGGCTGACTTGGTGGTGCTTAGCCCCGGGGTGCCGCTTACGACGCCGGCGGTTGACGCTGCATGCAAAGCAGGAGTGCAGGTGGTCGGTGAGGTCGAGATCGCCGCACGGGAGCTGGATGTCCCGATCATCGGGATTACCGGGACCAACGGTAAGTCGACCGTAACGACCCTGGTCGGAGAGATCTACCGTGCCTGGGACAAGCGCGTGTTCGTGGGCGGAAACCTCGGCACCCCGTTGATATCGGCGGTTGGACAGGCCTGGGATCGAGTCGTTGTTGAACTCTCGTCGTTCCAGCTTGAGGCCCTTGATCAGTTCCATGTCAATGTCGCGATGCTGTTGAATATCAGCGAGGACCATCTCGATCGCTATCCAGACATGGCGAGTTACATTGCCGCCAAGGCGCATTTGTTCGATCGCCAGCAGCCGACAGATATGGCTGTGCTCAACGCGGATGACCAGCAGGTGCTCGAAAACGTGCATGGGCAGGCGCGCCGGGTGCAGTTCAGCGCGTCGCGGGTACCGGATGAGGGGATCGGTTATGACGGTCAGCGTATCGTCTGGCGTTACCAGGGGCAGGAGCAGAGTTTCGATGCCGGTGACTTGCAGATTCCAGGGCTGCACAATATTGAAAATGTCATGGCAGCGCTGGTACCGGCGTTGCTCGATGGTTGCCCGGCGAAGACCGCTTGGCGGGCCGTGTGTGCTTTTACGGGGCTGCCGCATCGGATGCAGGTGGTGCGCAAGCTAGATGGTGTGACCTGGTTTAACGATTCGAAGGGGACTAATGTCGGCAGCATGGTCAAGTCCCTGGCTGGCCTTGGCTCACCGGTCACCCTGATCGCGGGAGGCAAGGACAAGGGGGGCGAATATGCTCCGCTGTGCGATTTGTTGCGTGACAAGGTGCCTTACCTGCTGCTGATCGGCGATGCGCGTGAACGGATGGCCGCTGAGCTCAAGGGCTGTAGCACGATCGAGATGTGTTGCGATCTGCACGAGGCCGTGACCCGGGCACAGGTTGTGACGCCCGCAGGTGGAACGGTGCTGCTGTCGCCCGGATGCTCGAGCTTCGATATGTTCAACAGCTTTGAAGAACGTGGCGAGATCTACACCGCAGAAGTGAATGCCTTGACCGAGAGAGGCGAGAGGTAACCGATGGTACGCCTGGACCGCAATTGGGATCAAACCATACTGCTGTTAGCGGTCGCCCTGACCTGTTTCGGGGTGGTGATGGTCTATTCCTCATCGTCGATCATGGCAGCGAAGCGGTTCGGGGACGGTTTCTTCTTTCTCAAACGCCAGGGCATCTACGCGTTGCTCGGCATGGGGATGATGTTTGTGGCGATGCAGTTCGACTATCACCACCTACGTAAGCTGGCGGTGCCGGTGTTTATCATCTGCATCCTGCTGCTGGTAGCGGTTTTGCTTCCCGGAATCGGCACCAAGGCAGGTGGAGCGGCGCGCTGGATCCGGGCACTTGGATTTTCGCTGCAGCCATCAGAACTGGCCAAGCTGGCGCTGGTAATCTACCTGGCGCACTCGCTGGCCAAAAAGAAAGAGAAGATCCGTTCGTTGAAGTTCGGTTTTATCCCTTACATGATCGTATTGGCGGTGGTGCTGTTACTGCTGCTGCTGCAGCCTGATCTTGGGACCGCGGTGACCTTGGCGGTGGTTGCGATGACCATGCTGATGGTTGCCGGGGCGCGCTTGAGTTACCTGGTGTCGATCATTCTGCTGGCACTGCCGTTTCTGTACGTGGCGGTGATGCATGTTGGTTACCGCAAACGCCGTATTCTGGCGTTTCTCAACCCGTGGGACGACCCGACCGACACCGGATTCCAGATTATCCAGAGTTGGATCGCCTTCGGTAACGGCGGTTTGTTCGGAACCGGACTCGGGGAGGGGAAACAGAAGCTGTTCTACCTGCCGGAAGCCCATACCGATTTTATATTTTCTGTGGTTGGTGAAGAACTCGGTTTTCTCGGGGTGTTCACGGTGGTCGCGATCTTTCTGATGTTGATTCTGCGTGGCATGCGTACCGCGTTGCGGGCGGAAGATGAGTTCGGGACTCTGTTGGCCTTCGGCATCAGCGTGATGCTTGGCCTGCAGGTGATCGTGAACCTCGGCGTGGGTCTCGGTTTGATGCCGACCAAGGGGATGACCCTGCCGATGCTCTCCTATGGGGGCACCAGCCTACTGGTGACCCTGACAGCTATCGGCATACTGCTCAACGTATCTGCTCACACCGGTAATGGCATGGAGGGGAAACGATGAGGATGTTACTGGCCGGAGGAGGAACCGGAGGGCATCTGTTCCCGGCGGTGGCGCTGGCGCAGCGGTTGTTGGAGCAGGATGCCGAGGCGAAAGTGCTGTTTGTCGGCACCGAGCGGGGGATCGAAGCACGGATGCTGCCGGAGCTGGGGCTTCCCCTGCAGACCATCGATATTCGCGGGCTGGTCGGTAAGGACCTCGGCGCAAAGCTGGCGCTGGCGCCGAAACTGGCCAAGAGCCTTGCGCAGTCGCGTGGCATCATCAAGAGCTTCCGTCCCGATGTGGTCGTCGGGGTAGGAGGGTACGCATCGGGACCGGTGCTGATAATGGCCCAGATGATGAGCGTGCCGACGCTGATTCATGAACAGAATGCCTGGCCCGGCTTGACCAACCGGATGTTGGCTCGTTGGGCCGACCGTGTCTGCCTGTCGTTTCCCGAGGCCGACCGTGCCTTTCATCTAGGACGGACCATGCTGACCGGTAATCCCCTGCGCAGGGGGATGGACGACTGCCCGCCACTGCCCAAGGGGGCGCCGCGACTGCTGGTGTTCGGTGGCAGCCAGGGAGCGCGGGCGATCAATGACGCGCTGCTCGAAGCACTGCCGTTGCTCGAGGAATTAAACGGGAAACTGAAGATTGTTCACCAGACCGGCGACGCTGACTGCGAACGGATCACTGCCGGTTATCGTGATGCGGGCTGGAAGGATGTCGAGGTGGTGCCGTTTATTCGGGATATGGCTACGGCCTACGCCGATGCGCATCTGGTGGTGAGCCGTGCCGGTGCAACCACCATCGCCGAACTGACCGCCTGTGGTCGCCCGGCATTACTGATCCCCTATCCACACGCGGCGGGGGGGCACCAGGCCGCGAACGCCGAATCTTTGGCCCGCAACGGTGCGGCAATGCTGTTGCCGCAGGCGGAGCTTGGTGGCGGACGTTTTGCCGGCCTGCTGCGCGATTTGTTGCATGATCGAGAACTACTTGAGCGGATGTCCCGCTCGGCAGCGTCCATGGGGCGCCGCGGGGCCGCGGACACCATCCTTAAGGAATGCCGGCGTCTGGCCGGGAAAGGATAGCGGATGTACGGAAAAATCCGCAAAATACACTTCGTCGGGATTGGTGGCATCGGCATGAGCGGTATCGCCGAGGTGTTGCTGAATCTTGGCTACCAGATTTCAGGGTCCGACCTGCGTGAGGGAGAAACGACGCGTCGTCTGACCTCTCTAGGCGCCGAAATCTACTACGGTCACGCGGCCGAAAACCTGGTCGATGTTGACGTGGTGGTAACCTCGACGGCGGTGCGCAAGGACAACCCCGAGGTTGACGAGGCGCACCGGCGTATGGTGCCGGTGATTCCGCGGGCCGAGATGCTCGCCGAGCTGATGCGAATGAAGTACGGCATTGCGGTGGCCGGTACGCATGGCAAGACAACCACCACCAGCATGGTGGCGACGGTTCTGCATCACGGCGGTATTGACCCGACGGCGGTGATCGGCGGACGGCTGGACATGTTCGACTCCAATGCCAAGCTTGGCCAGGGAAAGTTCCTGGTCGCCGAGGCCGATGAGTCGGATGGTTCGTTCCTTAAGCTGTCGCCGACGATTGCCATCGTTACAAACATCGATGCGGATCATCTTGATTTCTATAACGATTTCGAGGAGATCAAGCAGACTTTCATCGATTTCATCAACAAGATCCCGTTCTACGGTCTCGCGGTGCTGTGTCTCGACGATCCGGGAGTGCAGGAGGTTCTGCCGCAGGTCAACAAGCGCTTTACCACCTACGGTCTGTCCAAACAAGCAGATATCCGGGCCATCGACATCGAACACCAGGGTGGACGGACGGCATTCACCGCGATCATCGGCGGGCAGGAGGCGGGGCGCATCTCGTTCAACATGCCGGGAGATCATAACGTGCTCAACGCGCTCTCCTGCGTGGCGGTTTGTCACGAGCTCGGTATGGGTTTCGGCGAGATCCGCGATGGTTTCAAGGACTTCGGTGGCGTTGGAAGGCGCTTTCAGGTCAAGTACGAAGGGCAGGGGATCATGGTGGTGGATGACTATGGTCACCACCCGGTCGAGATTCGCGCCACCCTCGCTGCTGCACGCAAGGGCTGGGATCGACGGGTGGTGACGGTGTTTCAACCGCACCGCTACAGTCGCACCAAGGCCCTGTTCGAAGATTTTCTCACCGCCTTTTACCAGAGCGATGCGCTGATCATTACCGATATCTACGCAGCCAGCGAGGACCCGATCCCCGGAGTCGATGCGGCGGACCTGGTCAAGGGGATCGTGGAGCACGGGCATAAGGATGTGCGGCACATTTCCGGAAGCGAAGAGATCGTTACATACCTCGAAGAGATCGTGCGTGACGGCGACATGGTGATTACGCTGGGCGCCGGGAATGTCTGGCAAATCGGCGAAGCCTTTGCCGCACGGCTCAAGGAACGGCAGGGCTGATTAAGTAGGACAGGACGACAGGAAGGTTATGCAGCAGGCCAACGACATAAAACATAAGAAGATCGCCGTACTGCTCGGAGGCCTCTCCTCGGAGCGTGAGGTCTCGTTACGTACCGGGGACGCAGTACACAAGGCACTGCTCGATAAGGGGTACGATTCGATTACCATCGACGCCGGGCGTGATCTCGCCGAATGCTTGAAAGAGGCGCAGGCCGAGGTGGCCTTTATTGCATTGCATGGCCGCTACGGTGAGGACGGCAGCGTGCAGGGACTGCTCGAACTGATGGGTATCCCCTATACCGGCAGCGGCGTAATGGCATCAAGCGTGGCAATGGACAAGGTCGTGACCAAGCAGTTGATGATCCACCACGGAATCGAAACGCCACGGTTTGCCGCTCTGCGTAGCGGCGAAACGCTTGCTGATGTCGAGCTGCCGGGCGGCTTCCCGCTGGTGGTCAAGCCGGCACGCGAGGGTTCGACCATCGGCGTGACCATCGCACAAGAGCCCGCACAGCTTGAAAAAGGGATCGTTGAAGCACTGGAGATGGACGACTTGGTGCTGATCGAGGAGTTCATCGCCGGCGATGAGGTAACCGTCGGAGTGCTCGAGGGTGAAGTGCTGCCGGTGATCCAGGTGGTGCCGAAGAGCGGCTTCTATGACTACAGCTCAAAATACACCGCCGGGCAGACTGAATATCTTCTCCCCGCACCGCAGAGCGACGAGGTGACGGCGCATCTGCAGAAGGCGGCGTTGGCCGCGTACCGGGCGCTCGACTGCCGGGGCGGGGCGCGGGTCGATTTCATGATTCGTGATGGTGAAATTTACTGTCTCGAGGTCAACACGATCCCCGGAATGACCGAAACCAGCCTGCTGCCCAAGGCCGCAGGGCACGCGGGGATCGGGTTTGGCGAGCTGACCGAGCGGATACTGCTCGGGGCTGGGTTGCGCAAGTAAACAGGGAAAGACCGATGAGAGATCTCAAGGGCAACAAAAAAAAGGTAAAAAAGAACCGTAAGGTCGGCAAGAAGGAGCCGTTCGACTGGCAGGGGTTCTTTCACCATGCCCTGCGGATCTCGGTATTGACCTTCAGCGTGGCGCTGGTGGTCGTTGGTGCAGCGCTGAGTGCCCGGGTTATCCTGGATAGCGGCTATTTCGATGTGACGGAAGTGCGGGTCGAATATGCTTCGCGGGTGGATGCCGAGGAGATCGTAGACCTTTCAGATATTCACTACGGGGTGAGTATTTTCTCTCTCGACCTCGACATGATCGGAGGCAAGATCGAGGAGAATCCGTGGATCGCAAAGGCCGAGGTATTGCGGGTCTTCCCGGATGAGGTGTTGATTCGTGTAAGCGAGCGTGAGCCGGTGGCTATCATCAACCTCGATTACCTCTACTACATCGATGCCCAGGGAGAGGTGTTCAAGGTTTTAAGTGGTGGAGACAAGCTTGACTACCCGGTGATTACCGGCATTACCCGTGACGAGGTTGTGGATGGTAGCGGAATTCCGCGCAGCTTACGATGTGCACTGGGGCTGCTAAATGATTTGCAGCATAGAGAAGTTTTCTCCGCTCAGGATATCTCCGAGATCCACAGCGATCCCGACGAGGGGATTACGGTCTATACGGTAGAGCGGGGCGTGCCGGTATATTTAGGCAACGGCGCGCTGGGAAGAAAACTCGACAACCTGGAGCAGATCTACGCGGAGCTCGAAGAGAGACTGCACGGGTTGAAATATATCGACCTGAATGTCGAAGACCGGGTGATCGTACGCCAGGGAACCCGGAGCGGAATGCTGCAGGGCTAGCCTGCAAGGGGAGATGGATATGAGCGGAAACAGAGACAACCTGATCGTAGGGCTCGATATCGGCACCACCAAGATATGCGCCATTGTCGGTCACCTGACCCATGACGGCATCGATATCGTCGGCATCGGCAAGGTCCCGTCCAAGGGGTTGCGCAAGGGAGTGGTGATTAACATCGAGGCAACCGTCGAGGCGGTGCGCCAGGCCTTGCAGGAGGCTGAGCTGATGGCCGGCTGCGAGATCAAGTCGGTGTTTGTCGGAATCGCCGGTGGTCACATCAAGGGAATGAACTCGCAGGGGGTGATCGCGATCAAAAACCGCGAGGTGACCAACGAGGATATCCAACGCGTGATCGACGCCGCCAAGGCGATTGCGATCCCGATGGACCGCGAGGTGATCCATATCCTGCCGCAGGAATTTATCATCGACGATCAGGACGGCATCAAGGAGCCGCTCGGTATGAACGGGGTTCGCCTCGAAGCGAAGGTGCATATCGTCACCGGCGCCGTGGCGAGCGCCCAGAACATTATCAAGAGCTGTAATCGCGCCGGCGTAGATGTTGCCGATATCGTACTCGAGCAGCTCGCATCGAGCGAAGCGGTGCTGACTCAGGACGAGAAAGATCTCGGCGTGGTGATACTCGATATCGGTGGTGGTACCACCGATATCGCCATCTACTCGGAAGGCGCGATCAAACACACTGCAGTTCTGTCCCTCGGTGGCAATCACCTGACCAACGACATCGCGGTGGGGCTCAGAACCCCGACCGGCGATGCCGAAAAAATCAAGCAGGATTTTGGCTGCTGCCTGACCTCAATGGTCGGCAAGGAAGAAAGCATCGAAGTGCCGTCGGTGGGAGGACGCGAAACGCGTCAACTTTCGCGTCAGCTGCTGGCAGAAATCCTCGAGCCTCGGGTCGAGGAAATCTTCAACCTCGCCAACCGCGAAATCATCCGTAGCGGGTTTGAGGACCTGGTCGCCTCGGGGGTTGTTATCACCGGGGGCTCGGCGATCCTGCCCGGAATGCCGGAACTTGCCGAGCAGATCTTTAACCTGCCGGTAAGACGCGGGGTGCCGGTTGAGATCGGCGGCCTGGTCGATGTCGTCAACTCGCCGGTTTATGCCACCGGCGTCGGGCTGCTCAAGTACGGCAGTCGTAACATGGCGGCAAAGAATTTCAGCATCGGCCAGGAAAACGTTTTTGACAAGATTTTCAGTCGCATGAAGGAGTGGTTCGGCGAGTTCTTCTAGCCGGGCTAAATATAGAACGAAGAGCAAGACAACGCGGAGTAGTCTTAACCCAGGGGGAGGAAAAAATGTCTATGTTTGAATTCGATGAGAGTTTGGATCAGTCGGCTAAGTTGAAGGTTATCGGGATCGGTGGCGGCGGAGGCAACGCTGTGAACACCATGATCCGCAGCAAGGTGTGCGGCGTCGAGTTTATCGCCGCAAACACCGACGCGCAGGCCCTGCGTTCGCACATGGCACCGCTCAAGGTGCAGATCGGCACTCAGCTGACCAAGGGACTCGGTGCCGGGGCCAATCCGGAGGTTGGTAGAGAAGCGGCACTCGAGGATCGCGCCAAGATCGCGGAGATCCTCGAAGGGTCCGACATGGTGTTCGTGGCCGCCGGATTTGGTGGTGGAACCGGCACCGGGGCAGCTCCGGTGGTTGCCGAGGTGGCAAAGGAACTCGGTGCGCTGACCGTCTGCGTGGTGACCAAACCGTTTGCCCGCGAAGGCAAGCGTCGCCAGAAACAGGCCGACGAAGGGATCAAGCAGCTCAAGCAGGTGGTTGATTCGTTGATCGTGGTTCCGAACGACCGCTTGATAGGCCTAGCCAGCAAGAGCATGGGCATCCTCGATGCCTTTAAGCCTGCCGATGATGTACTCTGCCAAGCGGTGCAGGGTATTTCGGACTTGATTACCACCAGCGGTCTGATCAATGTCGACTTCGCCGACGTGCGCGCCATCATGAGTGAACGCGGCATGGCGATGATGGGTATCGGCCTAGCGGAAGGTGAAGACCGTGCCCACAAGGCGGCCAGCATGGCGATCAGCAGTCCGCTGCTCGAAGAGATCGACATCTCGGGGGCCAAAGGGGTGCTGGTCAATATCTCGGGTTCTTCGAGCATGACTATGGAGGAATTCGACGAGGCCTCGCGTATTATTCATGACAAGGTTCACGAGGACGCCAATATTATCATCGGTCTGGTGGTCAATGAGGAGCTGGAAGACAGGATCCAGATCACCGCGATTGCAACCGGTTTTGGCGAATCGTTCGATACCAGCCAGGAGGAGGCACGTATCCGGGGTGCCGTGACGGTACCGAACGGGCGCGAAAATCGCGACATCCCGACCTTCATTCGGGAGCAGCAGCGTCGCGAGCCGCAGTGGAAAGCGGTTGGCTACGACGACGAGGCCTACGACATCCCGACGTTTTTGCGTAAGCGCGTCGATTAAACTTCTCCCGGTAGATCGGGGTATCCCCGTTTTGTCGTGGTAATGAAAAGTCTGTCCGGGTAAAACCCGGAAACAGTCTGGCCTGGTGCGGTTCTCCGCCCGCACCGGGACAGGAGTGGGTATTTCCGCGTGAAATAGACCCACACTCCCCCGCGGCGGGGTCCTTGCGACCCCGCCGGATTTTCACGTCTTGATTCCCCCTGCAATCCGGTCCAAAATAATCACTTTGTACTTTGTTATCTCGACGAGGAGTCGTGTGTGTCGCATAAACTGATCGACCGTGCCCGTCAGCGTCTAGCCATGGAAAGCGGCCCGCGCAGCAACCCTTGGGGGGGGCGCCTGAGCGTGGCGCTGGTCTACCCGAACACCTACCACCACGCGATGAGCAATCTCGGCTTTCTGTCTGTCTACCAACAGCTCAATGCGCGCGAAGATACCCTGTGTGAGCGCTTTTTCCTACCTGACTCCGAGGATCTGGAGGAACACAGGCGTACCGGCTTTCGACTGTTCTCGCTTGAGAGTCAGCGTCCTCTGAATGATTTCGACCTGATTGCCTTTTCGATCTCCTTTGAAAATGATTACCTCAACCTGCCGACGATCTTCGAACTTGGCGGGTTGCCTCTGTGGCGCAGTGAGCGTGGTGAACAGAGCCCGCTGGTACTCGCCGGCGGGGTGTGCGCATTCCTGAACCCGGAACCGCTCGCCGAGATTTGCGACCTGTTCGCGATCGGCGAGGCGGAAGTGCTGCTGGATCCCCTG
>PKUI01000219.1 GCA_002869605.1 Desulfuromonas sp.
CCAAACGAAATCCTATCGGATGAACTTTCTGGCCCAAACCGATCCTCCTTACTTCTTCTCGTCCAGAACGACGGTAATGTGACTGGTCGGCTTGCGAATTCGGCTCGCACGGCCCATGGCGCGGGGAATAAAGCGCTTCAGTGCCGGCCCCTGGTCAACAAAAATAGTTTTGATATACAGGCTGTCGACATCGGACACGCCCTTCTGCTCTGCATTGGCGACTGCCGACTGCACAACACCCGAAACAATCACCGCGGCCTTCTGCGGCGAAAAGCGCAGCATGGTCAGAGCATCCTGAACCTGCTTGCCACGCACCATGTCGACAACCAGGCGGGCCTTACGCGCGGAAAGGCGCGTGAATTTCAATTTAGCTGTGGCTTCCATCTAGCTACTCTCCTGTAAGGATACGCCTTACTTGCGTTTACTCTTCCTGTCCGAACCGTGCCCATAGTAGGTCCGAGTCGGCGAAAATTCACCCAGTTTGTGCCCAACCATGTTCTCGGTGACGAACACCGGGATGAACTTGCGACCGTTGTGAACCGCAAAGGTCATTCCGATAAAGTCCGGAGTGATGGTCGAACGACGTGACCAGGTCTTGATCACCGTCTTGCTGGCACCCTCACCGAGCTTTACAACCTTCTTGGCAAGGCATTCCTGTACGTAAGGTCCTTTTTTAATCGATCTCGCCACGATTCTCTCCTATGGCCTACTTGTTACGGCGGCGCACGATAAACTTGTCGGTACGCTTATTGGAACGAGTTTTATATCCTTTGGTCGGCACACCCCAGGGAGTCACCGGATGGCGACCACCAGAGCTCTTACCCTCACCACCACCATGCGGATGGTCGACCGGGTTCATGGCGACACCGCGGGACTGTGGACGCTTGCCCATCCAGCGATTACGACCAGCCTTACCAATCTTGACATTTTCGTGATCAGTGTTGCCCACCTGACCAACGGTCGCCGAGCACTCCTGAAGAACCAGACGGACCTCGCCGGAAGGGAGTCGCAACTGAGCGTACTTACCTTCCTTGGCGGCGATCATCGCGTAGGTGCCAGCGCTACGAGCCAGCTGCCCCCCTTTACCAACCTTCAGTTCGACATTATGAACCCAGGTGCCAAGAGGAATAGAGCGGATCGGCAGAGCGTTGCCCGGCTTAATATCTGCACCCTCACCGGCCTCGACGGTATCACCAACGTTCAGACCGACCGGAGCGAGGATGTAACGTTTATCGCCGTCTGCATAGTGAATCAGTGCAATGCGTGCAGAGCGATTCGGATCGTACTCAACGGCCGCAACGGTACCGGGAATTGCCAGCTTGTCGCGACGGAAATCGATCACACGGTACTTGCGCTTGTGACCACCACCGGTGGCACGCTTAGTGATACGACCATTATTATTACGCCCGCCTGATTTCTTCAGCGGTTCGAGCAGTGACTTCTCGGGAGTCGAGCGGGTGACTGCCTCGAAATTCGAGGAAGTCATATGACGGCGGCCCGGTGATGTCGGCTTATATTTCTTGATCCCCATGATCGATACTCCGTTACTTCAGATGTTCAACAGGTTAAACACCGAAAAAATCGATGGTGTTGTTCTTCTCAAGCGTGACATAGGCCTTCTTGCGATTCTGACGCTGGCCAAAACTACGTCCAACGCGCTTGATCTTGCCACGCACAATCATGGTGCGGATGTCTTTGACCTTGACATCAAAAGCCTTTTCAATGGCCTGCTTGATCTCAATCTTGTTGGCGTCACGCGCAACCTCGAAGGCGACGACCTGCTCCTCACCCGTCTGGAGACTGCTACTCTTCTCAGTCACCAGCGGCTTCTTCAAAATCTGATGCAGAGGTTTCATTGCTGCAATGCTCCTTCCAGGTGGGTCACCGCACCTTCAGTCAGCACCAGGTTCTGATGCTTCATGATGTCATAGACATTGGCACCCTCGGCACGCAACACCTTAACACCCTTGATATTCCGCGCAGAAAGTTCGGCGTTGGTGTTCACACCATCCACAACAACCAGCACGTTCGACAGTTCAAAACGCCCGAGAAGTTCCACAAAAGCCTTGGTTCCGGCCTCTGCAAAGTTCAGATCGCTCAAAACGGTCAGCTTGTTCTCTTTGAAGCGTGCCGACAGAGCACATTTCAGGGCTGCTTTTTTAACCTTGCGGTTGAGCTTGAACGCATAGCTACGCGGCTTGGGACCAAACACGGTACCACCACCCACATGGATCGGGGCACTCAGCATACCCTGACGTGCGTTACCCGTTCCCTTTTGCCTGAACGGCTTGTGACCGGTACGTGCAACTTCGCTACGACCCTTGGTGCAGGCAGTTCCCTGGCGGCGCTTGGCCAGCTGGTAACGAACCATGTCGTGGATCAGGTAACCCTTCACGTCGACATTAAAAACATCTTCGGCCAGCTCACGTTCAGAAACCTGCTGGTTGTTGATGTCGAATACTGCAATCTTTGCCATGATTATTTCTCCAGTCCTGTACTCGCGCGCTACTTGACGGGTTTCGCCGTCTTGCGGAGCATCACGACACTATTCTTAGCCCCCGGAACAGCACCATTGACAAGAACCAGGTTTTGTTCAGGACGAACCTCGACAATCTCAACGCGCTGAACAGTAACCCGCTCATTGCCCATCTGGCCCGCCATCTTCTTACCCTTGAAAACACGGGCAGGCCATGCGCTCATACCGATGGAGCCCGGTTGACGATGGAACTTCGAACCGTGCGAAGAACGGCCACCGGAAAAACCCCAGCGCTTGATGACACCCTGGAAGCCCTTACCCTTGCTGGTACCAGTAACGTCAACGAGATCGCCAGCGGTGAAAATCTCGCAAGTAACTTCGTCGCCAACGCTGTACTGATCGACATCCTCGACCTTGAACTCGCGCAGGTGAGCAAAAGCCCCCTTATCAGCGGCCTTGAAGTGGCCCATCTGCGGCTTATTGGTGCGATGAGCCTTCTTGGCATCGAAACCGAGCTGCAGCGCATCGTAACCATCCGACGCAACGACCTTCTTCTGCAGGACCACACACGGGCCAGCTTCGACGACGGTCACCGGAATGCGACGCCCGTCGGCAGCAAAGATCTGGGTCATGCCCAGTTTTTTACCCAAAATTCCCTTTATCATCGGTTTACCCTTAAGCAGAAATAAAAAAAGAAACGAGACTAAAGCTTGATCTCAACGTCCACACCGGCAGACAGGTCGAGCTTCATCAAAGCATCAACGGTCTGTTGCGTCGGCTCGAGGATATCGAGCAACCGCTTGTGCGTACGGATCTCGAACTGCTCACGGCTCTTCTTGTCGACATGCGGGCCACGCAGCACGCAGTACTTGTTAATGACGGTCGGCAGCGGAATCGGACCGGCAACACGAGCGCCGGTGCGCTTGGCAGTGTCGACAATTTCAGTCACCGACTGATCGAGCAGCTTGTGGTCGTAAGCCTTCAAACGGATTCTAATCTTTTGGCTGGGCATATCGTATTCCTTACCTACTCGATAATCTTGGAGACAACGCCGGCGCCGACAGTACGGCCACCTTCGCGGATTGCAAAACGCAGACCTTCGTCCATCGCAATCGGGGTGATCAGATCGACGTTCATCGCAATGTTGTCACCAGGCATAACCATCTCGGTCCCCTCGGGCAGTTCACAAACACCCGTTACGTCCGTGGTACGGAAGTAGAACTGGGGACGGTATCCCTTAAAGAACGGAGTGTGGCGTCCGCCCTCTTCCTTGGTCAGGATGTACGCCTCGGCGGCGAACTTGGTGTGCGGGGTGATGCTGCCCGGCTTGGACAGAACCTGACCACGCTCGATATCTTCACGCTTGGTGCCGCGCAGCAGGATACCGCAGTTGTCGCCAGCCTGACCCTGGTCAAGCAGCTTACGGAAC
>PKUI01000216.1 GCA_002869605.1 Desulfuromonas sp.
CAGCTCGACGCCTGACTTCAATCGTCGCGCAGGTAAGCGGACGGTTTCTGCCCCAACGCCTTCCATGTCCCGGCCAGGCCGAGGACCAGGGTGAGCGCAATTCCGACCAGCAGCGTGGCACCCACGACCTCCGTGTGGGGCCTGAACGGGCTCTTCATCAACCCTTCCAGAATACCGTACGCCGCAAGACTGCCAACCACTGCGCTGATCAGGCCGGCAAACCCCCCAACCAGAATGAACTCGGCGGCAAAGGTCGTCACGATATCGCGGCGAGTCGCCCCACACACCTTGAACATGACCGCGTCCCGAATGCGACGATGCTGGTCGGCCGATACCGCGCCGGCGAGAACCAGGAAGCCGCTCAGCAGAGCCACCGCAGCCATCCCCTTGAAAGCCGCACCGATCCTCGCGAGAGTCCGCGAGACGTTCTCGAGCACCTCACGGGTGCCGATCGCCGAAACATTGCTGAACGCCCCGGTAACCGCACGGAACAGACCCTCCTCGGACCCGGACTCGACATGGGCTGTGGCCAGGAAGGTCTGGGGAGCCGCCTCCAGCGTTCCGGGTGAAAACAACAGCGCGAAATTGAGCTGCAGAGTCGACCAGTCGACTTTACGCAACGAAGTGATCTCTGCCTGCACCTCCCGGCCGAGAATGTTCACCGTCAGGGTATCGCCGACCCCGACCCCGAATCCGCGCGCCAGGTCATCTGTCAGTGAAAGACGTGGTGGCCCAGCGTAATCGTGAAGCCACCAGCTGCCGGCAACCAGCTCGGTGCCCTGGGGCATGTCGGCGCTGTAGCTTAAGAAACGATCGCCGCGCACCGCCCACTCGACGTCCTGGTCGATACTGGCCTCTTCGACCGGAACAGTGTCGATATGCGTAATACGGCCACGCAGGGTCGGAAAATGCGCGAAGCGCTGCACGCAGGGAGTCGCCTCCAGCAATTGATCGAACGCTGCCACCTGGTAGGGCTGCAGGTCGAGAAAGAAAAACGCCGGGGCCTCGGCTGGAATCGATTCGCTGACCCGGTCGTCGAGATTGGTCTGCACCAGGGAGATGATCACCAGCGCGGTCAAACCGAGCCCGAGAGAAAAGATTGCGCTTGCGGCGGGAGAACCGGGACGATGCAAGTTCGCCAGCGCCAGCCGCAACAGCGGGTTGGCAGGCCTCGGCAGACGCCGGGCAAGGCCCAGCAAGCCGCTCGCCAGCGCACGGAAAATCGCAAAGCAGCCGAGCGCGCCGGCGACAAACCAGGCGGCCAGCCGGGTGTCGGCGCTGGTAACAAACACCAGCAGCATCAGCAGCCCTCCGCCCACCGTCACCGCTACCCAGACGCGTCGTCCGGGAGAGCCGCGATCGGTTTCGGCGTAACCCCGAAACAACATCGCGGGCGAGACCTTGCGCGCCACCCCGAGTGCCGGGAGGGAAAAGACCAGCGCGATCAGCAGCCCATAGAGCGCCGCGCTGACCAGCACTTCCGGAAATATTCCGGGCTGCAGCGGTATCGGCAGCCATGCTCCGGCCAGCGACGCCACCAGGTACGGAATCGCCGCTCCGCCCAGCAGACCTGCTCCCGCTCCGAGCGCCCCCAGGATCAATACCTGGACGAGGTAAGTCAGAAAGATGGTGCGGCCGCTGGCGCCGAGGGACTTCATGGTCGCGATATGAAAGACCTTGCTCTCTAGGTAGCCACGCACCGCGCCGGATACGCCGAGTCCCCCGACCAGCAGGGCGCAGAGACCGATCAGGTTGAGGTTGGTACTCATCCGATCGAGGAAGTAACGCACCCGTGGCGCGGCCTCGCGCCAGCTGCGCAGTCGCCAGCCGGCCTCGGGGAAGGCGTCTTCCAGCTGCACGGTCACCGCGTCGACCTTCTCCCGCTGTGGCAGGCGCAGGCGGTAGGCGTGGTAGACCAGGCTGCCCGGCTTTAACAGCCCGGTGGCCGCCAGCCCTTCGCGGCTGAGCATCAGTCGCGGGCCCAGGTTGAACGCCCGGATACGGCGATCCGGCTCATTGCGAATGACCCCGCGCAGCACAAACTCGCTCTCCCCGACCCGCAAGCGGTCACCTACGGCCAGACCGAGGCGCTGCAACAGGGACGCTTCAGCCAGCGCCCCAAACCCGTCGTCACCATGCGCCAGGGCCGTGCGCAACGGCAGCGAAGGTTCGCTCTCGAGAATTCCGTAAAGCGGGTAGAGTTCATCCACCGCCTTGAGTTCGACCAAGGTCCGCTCGTTGTTGGCGACACTCCAGGCCATGGTGCGCATCCGCGCGACGCTCGAAAGTTGTCCGCGCACCTCCAGCCAACTGCGCTGCTCCGCGGTAATCTCGCGATGAATCAGGCGCAGTTCCAGGTCACCGCCGAGCAGGGCCCCGGCATCGACAAGCAGACCGGAGCGTGCGGCGGCGGTAAACGAACCGATTCCGCTGATCGAGAGGACTCCCAGGAACAGGCAGGCGATAAACACCCCGAAGCCGCGCAGGCCGCCGCGCAGCTCACGACGCGCGATGCGCCAGGCCGGCAGGTTGAAGATCCTGCTGCTCATGCGCCCTCCGTGACAACATCGAGCAGCCCATCTGCCATGCGCAGAGTGCGATCGCAGCGCTGCGCCAGCTGTTCGTCGTGCGTCACCAGCACCATGGTGGTCCCCAATCTCTTTTGCAGATCGAACAGCAGCTGCATGACCCGCTCCCCGGTTTCACGATCGAGGTTGCCGGTCGGCTCATCCGCCAGAATCAACGCCGGTTCGGCGACGAAGGCGCGTGCCAGCGCGACCCGCTGCTGCTCCCCTCCGGAGAGCTGGCCGGGGAAATGCCCCATGCGGTCGCCGAGGCCGGTCGCTTCCAGCGCACTCATGGCACGCTCATTGATGCTCCGGACACCGGCAAACTCGAGCGGCAGGGCTACGTTTTCCAGTGCAGTCATGGTAGGCACCAGGTGAAAAGACTGGAACACAATCCCGATATGCTCACGTCGAAAGCGTGCCAACCCATCCTCATCGAGTGCGGCCAGGTCGGTACCGGCCACCTTTACTTCTCCGGAGGTGATCCTCTCCAGGCCGGATAGTGCCATCAGCATGGTCGTCTTACCGGCGCCCGAAGGCCCCGTGACGCTCAGAGTTTCCCCAACGGCCACCTCGAGATCGATACCGCGCAGGATGTTGACCGCACCGGCACCGCCGACTAGACTCAAATGGAGGTCTTTAATTTCAATCAATGGAGAACTCATGTCTCTGCACTCCCTCATCCTGATACCTTTCCTGCTATTTCTACTCCCGTTCTCAGCGCTCTGTGAAACCCGGATTACGGTCCTCGGCGACAGCCTGACTGCCGGCTACGGACTCGCCGCTGACGATGCATTTCCGGCCCGGCTGGGAAACAGCCTGCGTACAGCCGGACACGCCGTGACCGTCATCAATGCCGGGGTTTCAGGCGATACCACGGCCGGTGGGCGAGCCCGCCTCGACTGGCTGCTCGCCGATCGCCCGGACGCCCTGATCGTGGAACTCGGCGGCAACGATGCTCTGCGCGGGCTCGACCCCGAACAGACCCGCGCCAATCTCGCCGCCATCCTCGAACGCCTGCAACAGGAACGGATCCCGGTACTGCTCGCAGGGATGCGCGCACCCCGCAACCTCGGCCGTGAGTATACTGCGGAGTTCGATCGAATCTTCCCGGAGCTCGCGGAGCACTACGACCTGCTCTTCTACCCCTTCTTTCTCGACGGCGTCGTCGGCAGCCCGCAGCTGAACCAGGCCGATGGCATCCACCCGAATGCGCAGGGCGTCGCCGTGATCG
>PKUI01000085.1:0-336 GCA_002869605.1 Desulfuromonas sp.
TGCTGGCAAGCGAAGGGGACAAGACAGCCGACCACCGCAGCGCCATCCGGCTATTCGAACGGCTCGGCAGCAGTGAGAAGAAGCTGGAGCTGTTTGGGGAGGAGGTGCCTCACACCATGCTCGGTGACGACAACCCGAGACGGAACGAGGTCATCCAGGTCTGCCTCGAGTTCTTCCTGACGCGGGAAAAGAATGCTGCAAATCCCGGTCAACAAGGGTAGATAGAACAGGCTCAGTCCTCGTCAACCGCCAGTTCCCTGAACAGCGTCTCGACCTGACCACGCAAGACCTCAAGACTGCCACCGTTGTCGATCACATGGTCGGCGCGCTCTGCCT
>PKUI01000085.1:346-24113 GCA_002869605.1 Desulfuromonas sp.
ACGCAGCTGCTCACCTTCATCGATCGTCACGGCCAACACTTCATCCACGCGGCTCTCGGCCCCGGCCTCGAACAGCAAAGGCGCCTCATAGACGATCAGGGGCGCAGCAGAACTCCGCAGGGACGCCAGGCGTTCCTCCGAAAGACGGCGGATCGCCGGATGCAGAATCGCCTCTAGACGTTGACGTGCAGCATTGTCTGCAAACACCCGTTGCCCCAGCTCTTCCCGGTCGAGATTCCCGTCTTCCCCCAGAACTCCGGCGCCAAAGACTCGCACCACTTCGGCCAGGGCCGGCATCCCTGGTGCCACCACTTCCCTGGCCAACTCATCGGCGCTCACCACGGGTGCCACCATTTCGGCCAACATTCCGGCCACGGTGCTTTTGCCGCTGGCGATCCCCCCGGTAAGACCAAGTACCCTCACCTTGCGCTTCATCGACTCTTCTCCCGACCTGCAAATGGCCGTTTTTGATTTATAATGAGAGATAACCGCTAGCTCCATTGAAGCCACTCTTCCCAGGGAGTTTCGCATGAACAACTCTATTCCTGCAATGGTTCTCGAGAATACCGAGCGCTTCCAGAATCGTACTGCGATGCGCGAAAAGGTGGACGGCTGTTACACCGACATCCGCTGGACTGAGCTGCGCGACAACATTCTTCTGCATGCCAGCTGCCTGCTGGCCCTTGACATAAAACCGGACGAGCGGGTGGCGATCATGGCCCCCAACAGCCCGGAGTGGGCCTACGCCGACCTCGCCACCATGGCCATCGGCGGCGTTTCCGTACCGGTCTACCACACCGAAGGGATCGACACCCTGGTCTACATCCTCAAGGATTCGGAAAGTCACGCCTTGTTCATCCACTCACAGTTGATCGCCAATGAACTGCTGGAACAGCTTGAACACCTCCCGGAGCTGCGCCACATCATCCTTCTCAGCGGCACGCTCGAGCATCCCCAGGTCATTGCACTGGAAGACTTCCTGCGCCTTTCCCCCGCCACCAGGGATGGACGAATCCAAACCCTGCTTGGAGAGATCTCCCAGGACAGACTCGCCAGCATCGTCTACACCTCCGGCACCACCGGCGACCCGAAAGGGGTCATGCTCAGCCACGGCAACCTGCTCTCGAACATCGAGGGGTGTGCCCGCCTGTTCGACATCGGCCCGACTGACACCTGCCTGTCATTCCTGCCGTTGTCACATGTATTCGAACGGGTCGACGGCTACTATTTCATGCTCTACAAGGGCGCTGTCATCGCCTATGCCGAAAGCATCGACACGGTCCCCGCCGACCTCGAGGCGGTCAAGCCGACCATCGTTATCAGCGTGCCACGCCTGTTTGAAAAGATGTTCGCGCGGATCATGGAACGGGTCACCAGCTCCCCCTGGATCAGGCGCAAAATCTTCTTTGCAGCCATCGCCATCGGTCGCCACCACGCGACCAACCAGATCAAAGGCGACCGCGACGGGCCGCTGTTGAAGATCCAGATGGACGTCGCCGACCACCTGGTGTTTTCGCAGCTGCGCGAGAAACTCGGCGGACAGCTGCGCTTCTTCGTCTCTGGCGGAGCCCCCCTACCGGCCAACGTCAACGATTTTTTCCTCGCCGCCGGCCTGCAGATCTTCGAAGGCTACGGCCTCACCGAGACCGCCGCCGGGATTGCCGCCAACCATGCCGGAGCTTTCCGCCCCGGCAGCGTCGGTCGCCCTATCGAGGGGACCGAGTTGAAAATTGCACCGGACGGTGAGATCATGATCCGTGGCGCGGGGGTCTTCAAGGGCTACTGGAACAAGCCCGACGAGAGTGCCGAAGTCCTCGCCGGCGACGGCTGGTTTCACAGCGGCGACATCGGTGAACTCGATAATGACGGCTACCTGACCATCACCGACCGCAAGAAGGACATCATCGTCACCTCCGGGGGAGAAAACGTTGCACCGCAAAACCTTGAAAACAGCTTCAAGAGCGACAAATTCATCGCCAACGCCATGGTCTACGGTGACCGCAAGCCGTTTTTAACCGCCCTGCTGGTTCCGAACTTCGACAACCTCGAACGCTATGCCCGGATGAAAAAACTTTCCTACCTGAACCACTGCGACCTGATCCGCCAGCCGCGGGTTCTCGACCTGTTCCGCAGGAGAATCGACGAACTGCAGCAGGAGATGCCCTCGCATCACAAGGTCAAGCGCTTCACTCTGATCTCGCGTGACTTTACCAGTGAGGAGGGTGAAATCACCCCGACCATGAAAATCCGCCGCAAGAACATCGCGCAGAACTTCAGGCACGTCCTCGAGGGGATGTACCTCGCCCCCGGAAAAGGGGTACATGACAGCGCTTTCTGCGTGATCGACAACAACACGGACCGTTGAAAGGGGCGCACAAACGCCCCAGCTCGGAAAAAGCGGCCGAAAAGATTTACAAATCGACGCGGAGCCGTTATCTTTTCCCTTTAAACCTCAGTCTCTTAAGTAGGGGAATTCAATCAAGGTGGGCATCTCAAGCGAACAGCACGCGAATCTCGCGACCTCATTCCGCAGCCTGGCCAAGCTGATCAAGGCTGCGGGCTTTTATCCGCACAATCATCCGGCGCTGGAGGCGGCGCTGGAACATGCCTACAATCACCTGATCCCCCTTACCTCCGACGATAACCTCGAACTGACCATCAAGAAAAACGCCCTGCTGCTGAACGACGTGCCGATCCTCTCCGAAGACAGTATCGTCATGAACCTGGCCAACTTCTTTTTCATACGGCGCATAAAAAAGCTCTTTTTCCTCCCCGGCCTCAAGGACCGCGACCTGCTCACCTTTGCCCGTATCGTGGCCCACGACCCGGCAACGATCCATAAGCAAAGTGGTGTCGGCGAAATGCTGGTAGACGCCAGGTCGGCCACCATCTGGGCCAACGAGATCGACCTTACACGCCTCGAAGCCATGGAAGAAGAGGCTGTCGACGAGGGGACGGTTGAAGTTGACGAGACCGAGGAAGAGCCTCTCCCAGAAGAAGAGCTTTCCCACGGTGCAGAAGAGCTCTGGCAACAGGACGAAAATGCCGAGCGGACCTTCGAATCGATCATGTGGGAACTGCAGCAGGCCGAATCGGACCAGGCCTACCAGCAGCTGCTCGACGAACTGCTACCGTTGATCTGGGACAACCTCAACCCCGACAGCCGTTCGCTGATCACGCAACTGTACTTTACTCTGGTCAGCAACTTCCAGGACCCCAACTTTGCCATGCCGCGGCGCGAGAGTTCGCGCAAAGCCCTTGATGAGATCGGCACCGAACACCACCTGCACTTCCTGATGGAATCCCTCTGTCTCAAGGACATTCCGAGCTATAACCGCTCTGCAGTGCAGTTTGTTCTGGCCTACTTCGGGACCAAAGTTCTCGAGCCTCTGCTCGACCGCCTGGTCGAAGAGGAAGACTCGCGCAATCGCCACTACATGCTCGAGGTGCTGCGCAAGCAGCCCCCCGAAGCGCTCCCCAACCTGATGCCGTTTCTCAAGGACAAGCGCTGGTACGTGGTGCGTAACGTCATCCTGATCCTCGGAGAGATTCGCCACCAGGCGGCGCTGCCGTCACTACTTAAGATGCTCGGCCATCCCGACACCCGGGTCCGCCGCGAAGCGTTGCGTGCCATCACCCGCATCGGGGGCCCCCAGGCCGGCAAGATCCTGATCCGGGTGGTCGAAAGGGGAGACCCGCACCTCGGTAGCCTCGCGTTGATGTCCATGGGCTCCATGGAAGATCCCGCGGTCGTCGACTTCCTGCGGACCCTGGCCAAGGGTGAACGTCTCGACGAACTCGAACTCGACGAGGACGTACGCCTCGACGCCATCAAGAGCCTCGGGCAGATCGGCTCTCCATCGGTCATCCCGACCCTGGTCGAGCTGCTGCAATCACGCAAGTTGTGGCGTCGCAATGAACATGAAAAGATCCGTGCCGCAGCGGCCAAGGCCCTCGGCGACATCGGCGACCCGGCCGTGATCGAGATTCTTGAACGGGCAAGCCAGGACCGCTCGGAAGAAGTCGCCCGCGCCGCCACCCTCGCACTACGTCAAATCTAATCGGGACCTATCGATGAATCCTCAACTCTACAAGCAAGTCGTCCAGGGAATGGCCGGGGTCATGCAGAGCCTGCGTCTCTACCCCCCTGGGCACCCTTCGATCAAACAGCTGGTCCATGGCTGCATGAACGCCCTGCGCGAACTGTTCAGTGAAAAACGCCAGATCAGCCTCGGCATTCTCGACGACAGCCTGTTCTTCGAAGACGACCTGTTCACCCAGCCGAACGCCGCCATGGATGAGATGAAGGACCTGCTGGTCGAGCGGGGTGTCTCGCGTATCGAGTTCTCTCCCGAGCTGACCGAACAGGAGTTCCTGGAATTCATCGTCGAGCTCAAAAAGGGCGAACTCGACGGCGAGCAGCTGGTCGCCATGATCCAGGAGCGGAGCATGCTCGGAATCAAGGTCATTTGCGAAGAGATGGATGAGGAGGAGCCGAAGGACCCCAAGGAGGTCTACAACCGGGCCATCGAGGTGGTCAAGGACATGTTCCAGGACATCCGCATGGGCAAGATCCCTGACAAAACCAACGCCGACGGCATGGTTACCGAGATGATCGAAGTGACCATTGCCCAGCCGCATGCCCTGTTCGCCCTGACCATGATCAAGGACTACGACAACTATACCTTCACCCACTCGGTCAACGTCTCGGTGCTCTCCCTGGCAGTCGGCAGGGCCTGTAAGGTCCCCGACAAGGGACTGCGCCTGCTCGGCCTCGGCGGCCTGCTGCACGATGTCGGCAAGCTGCGCGTCGACCTCGGCATCATCAACAAGCCGGGACGCCTCACCAGCGATGAGTTCGAGCAGATCAAGCTGCACCCGGTCAGCGGCGCCGACATCGTGCGCAAGATGGAGGGGATCACCCAGGAGGTGGTCGACATCGTCAACTACCACCACCTACGCTTTGACCGTAGCGGCTACCCTAAGGACAATCTCAACCGCAAGCTGTCACCGCTGGTCGACATGGCAACCATCGCCGACACTTACGACGCCATGACCACCCTGCGCTCCTACCAGCGCCCGATCTCTCCCAAGCAGGCGATCGCCCAGATGCAGGAGATGGCCGGCACCGTCCTCAACCCCCAGTACCTCGACAACTTCATCCTCTCTCTCGGCAGCTACCCGGTCGGCACCATGGTGCGCCTGGTCAACAACGAGATCGCCCTGGTGGTTGATGCCGACCAGACCAACCCCAAGGACCTGAAGGTGAAGATCCTCGTCGACGACCAGGGCAAGTACCTCACCATCCCCAAGGTCCATCATATCCGCGAGCAGGATGCGGACCAGATCGTCGCCGAGGTCGACCCGCTCTCGCGCAAGATCGACATCGGTGAATACATCCCCTAGCCCGTCCTGAAAACCAAAACAGGCCGCCCCATTATCGGGAGCGGCCTGTCCACTTGACCTCTGTATCGAAGCGACTTTATATCTCGAGTTTTTCGAGCGCCTGAACCGCCTCTTTCCTCACCTCGGCGTCCGGGTGTTTGAGCATCTGTAGCAACGGCGCTTCAGCCTCCCTGGAACCGAGAATGGCCAGCCCCCGAATCGCACCGCAAACCAGCAACGTATCCTTGGCCTGAAGGATCTTGATGAAGTACGGCAGCAAGCGGGGCTCACGAAACCCGGAAAGCGCTTCGACTGCGTAGACCCTTACCGAGGCATCCTCATCCTGCAGCTTCTTGATCAGCGCTCCGATGGTCTTGGGATGCTTCTTTGCCCCGAGCACCCTGACACTGGTCACTCGAATATCAGGTTCCGGGTCTTCCAGCAGCTCGAGCAAAGCTTTGTAGACCTGCGGAACGTTGATCCGCTCCAACGAAAAGATGGCCCGCACCCGTTGGCTACGTTGTCCCTCACGAGCCGCCTGTAAAATCTCGTCAAGCGACTGCAGCGACTCGAGGACATCGAGCACTCCGGCAGCGGCTTCGCGTACAGCCGCATCGGAATCCTTCAACATTGCAATCAAAGCCTGTTTGCGCTTTTCCACGGCAGTAGATCTCCATCGTCAATTCATCACAACGCAGCCTCTAGGAACTTACCAGAAAGCCCTGGCCGTTGCAACTTGCCTCGACGCATTCCCCTGTGGTCGAAACTTGACTTCATAAAAGTGTATACTCCATACTCGCGAGAACCTCTACACCCGAAACGATTTGAGCCATGAAGACTTTTCTCCACGCATATCTGAACAAACTCCGGCTACGCTGGAAGATGGTCGTCATGGTTCTGCCCCTGGTGATTATCCCGATCTTTATCGTCGGCGGGGTGGTCGGAGCCATTGCTACGCGACAGGCCTACCTCGGCCTGACCCAGACCAGCAAGGCCGATCTCGATCACATGGCCGACTTCACCCTGGACCTGCTCGAATCCCACCGCCAACAGTTCGAAGTCTACAAGCAGGACAAAAAGCTGCTGATCAACGAGGAACTCGCCACCCTGGTCAGCTTTGCCCTGAAACACGTCGAGTCCGTATACAACCAGTACCGCGATGGCCATCTCGACCTGGCAACGGCAAAGACTGAAGCCAAGGAAGCCCTGCGCGCCGTCAATATTGGTGACACCGGCTACATCTATGCCATGACCACCGACGGCGTCCTGCAATCGCACCCTTTTCAGGAAGGTAAGTCTGTCTGGGACTCACAGGATGAAAACGGCCGTTACTTCATCCGCCAGATGTGCGAACGGGCCCAGAAATCTGAACCCGACGACATCATGTTCATCATTTACCCCTGGCGCAACGAGGTCGTTGGCGACAGCTCTCCGCGACAGAAGATCGTGGCCTACCGCTATTTCCGGCAATGGGACTGGATCATCGCCGTCGGCGGCTACATCGAAGAGACCTGGGAAGACCTCGGCTTTGAACAAAAATCATTCGCCAATCTCAAGTCGAACCTGCGCAAAAAGAAGGTCGGCAAAACCGGCTACATCTACGCCATGAACAACCAGGGAGTCCTGACCATCCATCCCGACCTGGAAGGGGAATCGATCCTTGAGGCCAAGGACTCGAACGGTAAGCGGTTCATCGCCGAAATGCTCAAGAACAAAAGTGGCTGGATCCGCTATCCCTGGCAGAACATCGGTGAAAAGAGGCCGCGCATGAAGGTGGTGCGCTACGTTCACTTCGAACCATGGGACTGGGTCATTGCCGTCGGCTCCTATGAAGACGAGTTCTACCACGAAACCAACAAGATCAAGGGGCACATCCTCAGCAGCATGCTGCTACTGCCACTGCTGGTCGGAATCATTGCCGTGGTTCTGGTGTTCCTCGCTTCGCGTATCCTCACCGAACCGATCCGCCACATGATCGACGTCATCCGTGACGTCAAGCGGGGGAGGCTGCGCACCAGGATGGAGATCGAGTCCCAGGACGAGCTTGGCGAACTGGCCGCATCCTTCAACCGCATGGCCGATATTATCCAACGCAACCAGAAGATGGAGGCCGACCTCGCCCAACAGGGGAAGATGGCCTCACTCGGGGTGCTCGCCTCGGGGGTCGCTCACGAGATCAACAACCCCCTCGGCGTTATCCTCGGTTACGCCGGCTACATGGAAAAGAAGATCGAGGCCGATTCGCCCCTGGCGATTTTCGTTCAGGACATCAAGCGTGAGAGCAAACGCTGCAAAAAAATCGTCCAGGACCTGCTGAGTTACGCGCGCACCCCCAACCCGCAACTGGAAAAAACCGACCTCAATGAGCTGCTCGAGCAGATTCTTGACTTCGCCTCCAATCACACCGACATGCATCAGGTCACCATCACCAAGCATTTCAACCCGGAACTTCCGCAGGTCGAGATCGACGGCGACCAGATCCGCCAGGTCGCCATCAACCTGATCCTCAATGCCGGCGCCGCGATGGGCTCGGGCGGGCACCTCGAGGTCTCCACCCGCCTCGATGAAAATTGTGTGATCGTGGAGCTGCGAGATGACGGACCCGGGATCCCGGAAGAGGACCTTGAGCAGATCTTCGAACCGTTTTTCACCACCAAGGAGAAGGGGACCGGCCTCGGGCTGGCAATCACCCGTCAAATCATCGAACAGCACCAGGGGAAAATCACCATCACCAGCACGCTGAATCAGGGAACGACCGTCACGCTGCGGTTGCCACTGGACCGGGAGGAGTTCATATGACCGCCGCACGCATCATGCTGATCGACAACGAAGAGGCTCTGTGCCGGATGATGACCGCCGTCCTCTCCGACCAGGGACACAAGGTCACCGCGTTCACCCGGCCGACCGTGGCGGTCAAGAGCT
Organism: Desulfuromonas sp.; assembly: GCA_002869605.1. The sequence goes on from PKUI01000085.1 coordinate 8,654, forward strand.
TCATCGCCGGCAACTGGGACCTGGTGATCTCCGATGTGAAGATGCCCGAGATGGACGGACTCGAAGTGCTACAGAACATCCGCGCCAAGGATGCGGACGTACCGATCATCATGATCACCGCGTTCGCCACCGTCGAAATGTCGATTCAGGCCCTGCGCAAGGGGGCCTGTGACATGCTCACCAAGCCGTTCGAGCCGGACGAACTGGTGTTCCGCATCAACAACGTGCTGCAGCGCAGCCAACTGCTTGAGGAAAACCGCGAGCTCAAGCAGGAACTGGCCAGCAAGTTCTCCTTCGATCACATCGTCGGCAACTCGGAGCCCCTCAAGCAGGTGCTCAACATGGTCGAAAAAGTGGCGGTCAGGGACACCTCGGTTCTCATCACCGGCGAATCGGGAACCGGCAAGGAGCTGATCGCCCAGGCGATCCACTACAACTCGCCGCGCCGCAGCAAGCGCTTCATGGCGATCAACTGTGGTGCCCTGCCCGAGTCGCTGCTCGAAAGCGAACTGTTCGGTTACCGCAAAGGGGCCTTCACCGATGCCCGCGAAGACCGTGTCGGGCTGCTCGAAGCGGCCGATGCCGGAACCCTGTTTCTCGATGAAGTCGGTACGCTGCCGATGGCCATGCAGAAAAGCCTGCTGCGCTGCCTGCAGGAGCAGGAATTCATGCGCATCGGCGACACCCAGCCGACCAAGGTCAACGTCCGCATCCTCTCGGCAACCAATGCCGACCTGCAGCAATCGGTGACCGACGGTTCATTCCGAGAAGACCTCTACTATCGCCTGAATGTCGTCAACCTGCGTCTGCCGCCGCTGCGCGAACGTCCGGATGACATTCCACTGCTGATCAGCCATTTCGTAGCGACGCAAAACAAGGAATTTTCGAGCCACGTCAAAGGCTTCACACCGTTGGCCATGGAAGCAGCACGCGAATATGCCTGGCCCGGAAACATCCGCCAGCTACAGAACGTGGTCGAGGCATGCATGACCATGTGCCCCGACGAGCATATCGATCTCGACACCTTGGGACAGTTCATCCAGTTGCCGGGGGAGAGTGACCTCGGTTCCGACCTGACCGGCCAGGACTACAACGACGCTCTGGCGCGCTTCGAAACCCGCTACCTGCGCAACCTGCTGCGCGCCACCGGCGGCAACATCGAAGAAGCCGCCCGTCAGGCGGGAATGAACATGGCAACGATCTACCGTAAGCTGAAAAAATACCAGCTTAAACGGGAAGACATTCTCTAGCGGTTTGCATTTCTGCAAACCGCTCGCCGCGTGTTCTTTGCACTTTTGCAAAAATGCCACCCCCCTCCCCCCGGTACAGCCTCACCTTAATTCACTGTAACCTGCTGATATCACAAAAGGCACAGATCTAACGACACCTAGCGGTGCCGGTTGGTATGCCGTTTGCTCTTCCATAGAATGTTCTTTTTTCTCTCAATGGGTATGGGGAGCCTCGATGGTTGAGGGGCCGGAAAGGCTCCCCCACTGCCTGCAACGTTACTGTCGCGAGGGGCATATGCCGCAAGATCACGTTTGTCCTTATTTTCATAATGAGTCGGGTTGCGATGTCGGGGAAGATTACATCTCCCCCCACGACGTCGAGACCATTGTCGAATTCTGCAATGGTCACTACCCGGAATGTATCACCTACCGCATGATCACGGAGCATGGCATGGATGCGATCAAAAAATCAGCGACCATCGACCACCCGGCCTCTTCGCAACACGAGGTCTCACTGACCCCCCTGACACGCAGCATCATCGCCATGTTTGGATTGGCCCTCGGGCTCTGCCTCGGGGCACCTCACGGCATTGCCTCGTCATTCGCCACCGTGTCACTGATGGCCGGCGGCCTGGTGCTGATGGTTCACGGACTGCATGACTGGCGACATGACAAGCCATTTGCCGCGACGATCAATTGCGCCTATGGGCTTTTCGGGGTTTCCCTGATTCCCCTGGTGACCTTACCTCAAGCCGGGATCAGCGCCACTCCCGACCCCTGGGGGACCACCTCGTACCTGGCCATGTGGGGGCTCTTCAGTATTGCCATCTACCTCACCGCCTTTGAATACGACCGCTGGCTCGGCAGTGTTTTCGGGCTGCTCACCGCAGCTATCCTGACCCTGTCCGTGGCCACCGCCATCGGTAGCGATTCGCTTGCCCGCTCTGCCGGGGTGCTGTTCGTTGCCAGCAGCCTGGTCGGCCTACTCCCCATGCTCCTGCAACGTCGCTCCGAACATGCGCTGGCCACCTCGCGCCACCCAGACACACTCTAAAGCACCCTGCCTTAAACAAACAAAAAGCCCCGCAGGTTTAACCTGCGGGGCTTTTCTTGTGGAACATTGTAAAAATCGTTAACGGCTTTCAAACAACAGGTGCAATTCTTTCTCGACCTGATCCGGATCACCGGTATTGAGTTCCAGCAAACGGCGCAGATGCGCAAACGATTCAGGGTCGGAGGTGGTGAACTTGAAGCCGATAGCGTTGCCATTAAAATGCACCGCCTCGGCATTAAAATCGAGAGCGATGTCGCTACCGGAAAGGTCGATCACCAGGTGACAAACCGCCCCTGATTCAACCGTTATCGGAGGCTCAAAACTGACCAGCGCACCATGCAGGGAGATATCGAGCAAGTGCCCCTCGCTATGCTTCCCCGAAACGTCAAGGTGAGCCTCAGTTGCAAAAGAAACCCTGCCGAAATGTCGCTTCTCGTTCATACTCCCCTCCTGGTCGCTAGGCTAGAATGGGATGTCATCGTCCGGGTTGAACGGCGGCTCCTCGTAGCTCGGGCCACTCTGCGGCGCCGGCTCCTGAGAAGGCTGCCAGTTACCGCGCTGTCCTCCTCCGCCGCCACCCTCGTCACCACCGCGGCCAAGCATCTGCATGTTGTCCGCCACGATCTCGGTGATGTAACGCTTGTTGCCGTCACGGTCATCGTAGGAGCGGGTCTGAATCTTGCCCTCGATATAGACCTGACGCCCCTTGTGCAGGTACTTGCCGCAAATTTCGGCCAAGCCCCGCCACGCTACAATATTATGCCACTCGGTGCGTTCCTGCTGTTGCCCGTCGCGCCCCTTGAAACGTTCACTGGTAGCAATCGAGAAGGTCACCACCGCGACCCCCGACGGGGTATAACGCAGCTCGGGATCCTTACCGAGATTGCCTACCAGAATTACCTTATTTACCGACATTCAAGCCTCCTGCCCTTATCAAAAATCGATGACATTAACGTTTCGAGTCTAACGGAAATACCCTGGACTGTAAAGGCTTTCGGGAAAAGGTTTGACTGCCTCGCCCGCAGTTACTAAACTGTCGTCTTTACAGGAGATTCTTCCCGGAGACCACGATGTTACGTACACTGTTTTTCTATCTCAGCTTCTATCCCTGGACCCTGTTCGTGATCCTTACCGGCGTGCCGCTCTCCTTTATCCGCGCCGACTACCTGCACAACTATGCGTGCCTGTGGGGGAGGATCGGCCTACTCCTCGCGGGGGTACGCCTGACCGTGCACGGAAAGGAACACCTGAACAACTCCGGCTCAGTCATCTATATGGGGAACCACCAGAGCAACTTCGACATCCTCGCCCTGTTCGCCGGGCTCCCCGGGCAGTTCCGCTGGATCGCCAAGGAGGAGCTGTTTCGCATCCCGCTGTTCGGTTACAGCATGAAACGCTGCGGCTACATCCCGCTCAACCGTAAAGACCGCCGCAAGGCGCTACTCAGCATGCGCTCCGCGGCCGAGAGGATCGCCGCGGGGACCTCGGTGATCATCTTCCCCGAGGGGACCCGTTCCGAGGACGGCAACCTGCTCCCATTCAAGAAGGGGGGCTTCAGCCTCGCCCAGCAGGCCGGCGTGCCGATCGTCCCGTTGGCCATCAACGGCAGCCGTGGCATCAACCCCAAGGGGAGCCTGCGCGTGTTTGGCGGCCATATCGAGATCACTATTTTCCCGCCGCTTGCCAGCGAGGGCCCGGTTGAAGACCTGATGGAGCGCGTGCGTACCACCATCGTAGAGTCCCTTCAGGCGACCCCTTCAGAAGCCGCATGAAGTTGGAACCCTGCACCTCGGCCCAAACCCTGCGCCTGCTGCCGCTTGGCGGCCTGGGGGAGATCGGCCTCAACCTGATGGCGCTCGAGTGCGCCGGAAAAATTCTTCTCATCGACTGCGGGCTGATGTTCCCCGAGGCGACCATGCTCGGCGTAGATCTGGTCCTTCCCGACATCACGGTCCTCGAAGAGCGGAGCGACGACATCCTCGGTCTGCTCCTAACCCATGGCCACGAAGACCACATCGGCGCCCTCCCCTACCTCTGGGAGCGGATCGGTGAACCGACCGTCTATGGCACCACCATGACCCTTGGACTGGTCTCGGCACGCCTCGAGGAACACCAGCTGAAAAGCCGGGTGCCTCTGGTCAAGGTCGACCTGAAAGTCCCCCTGCAGCTCGGCCCCTTCGAGGTCGAGTTTTTCCGCGCCGCGCACTCGATCGTCGACGGCGCGGGCTTAGGCATCCGCACCCCGGCCGGGCGGGTGGTGCATACCGGCGACTTCAAACTCGACGCCACCCCGGTCGACGGGGAAACCACCGACCTGGCACGCCTCGCCGCCTACGGCGAAGAGGGGGTCCTGCTACTGCTCTCCGACTCCACCAATGTCGAACGGAGCGGCTTCACGCTCTCGGAGCGCGTGGTCGGCGAAGCCTTCGACGAGCTGCTGCGCGACAGCCAGGGGCGCGTGCTGGTTGCCACCTTCTCCTCCAATATCCACCGCATCCAGCAGCTGTGCGACGCAGCCGCGGCCAACCGCCGCCGGGTGGTCATCAGCGGGCGCAGCATGGAACAGAACGTCGCCACCGCACGCAAGCTCGGTTTCCTCAAGGTACCGGACAACCTGCTGCTCGACCTCAAGGAGTTACCACGGCTGAGACCGGAGGAGACCGTGATCCTGACCACCGGCAGCCAGGGGGAACCGCTCAGTTCCCTGTCGCGCATCGCCATGGACGACCACAAGCAGATCCGCGTCGCAGCGGGTGACACCGTGATCCTCTCGGCCCGTTCCATCCCCGGCAACGAACGCGCCATCGCCACTCTGATCAATCACCTCTACCGTCGCGGCGCCGAGGTGCACTACGAACGCACCAGCGAGATCCACGTCTCCGGACACGCCAGCCAGGAAGAGCTCAAGCTGGTGCTCGGACTGACCAGGCCCCGTTACTTCGTACCGATCCATGGCGAGTATCGCCACCTGGTCAAGCACGCGGCCCTCGCCCGCGAGCTTGGCATCCCGCAGCAGCATGCCGTGGTGCTCGAGAACGGCCAGCCGCTCAAGCTCTCCGACAACGGCCTGCAACTCGAGGATCGAGTCGCCAGCGGGCGGGTGTTCGTCGATGGCAAGGGGGTCGGTGACATCGGCGACCTGGAGCTACGTGACCGCAGCCATCTGGCCCACCACGGCCTGGTGGTTTGCCTGCTCGCCCTGGAGGGAAAAAGCGGACGTTGCGTCTACGGACCTGAGCTGCTGACACGCGGCTTCATCGATGACGGGTGGCAAGACTATCTGGAAGAAGCACGACAGAAGGTTCTTGCCCTGCTCGAAGAACTCAGCCCCGCCGCCCTCGCCGACCAGGAGGAGCTGCGCGTCGAGGTGCGCAGGAGTCTCAAGCGCTACTTCTCGCGCACCATCGACCGTCGCCCGCTGATCCTGCCGGTGATCATGGAACTGTAAGCTACGTAAACACCATCGGATTGACTTTATATGACACAGCTCTGCCCGATTCTGTTATCCTCGCTTTTCTCGAGGAGCACACCATGAACTACCTACAAGCAACCCTACTCGGCCTGGTCCAGGGCCTGACCGAATTCCTGCCGGTTTCATCCAGCGGCCACCTGGCGATTACCCAGCACTACCTGCCCGGCTTCGAACAGCCGGGACTGCTGTTCGACATCCTTCTGCACCTCGCCACCATGGGCGCGGTGATGATTTACTTCCGACGCGATATCGGGCTGCTGCTCAGCTCTCCCTGGCGACGCGACGCAGCGGGGCGCGACTACCGTCGTCTGCTGGTACTGATCGTGGTCGCGTCAATCCCAACCGGCCTCATCGGACTGACCTTCAAGGACTTCTTCGAGGGGCTGTTCGAGAACATCCCGGTGGTCGCCTGCATGCTGCTGGTCACCGGCACCCTGCTGTGGTTCGCAGAACGCCTGACCCGCGCCGAACGCCCGCTCTCGGCGCTGAACTGGCGCGACGCCCTGCTTACCGGCATCGTCCAGGGGCTGGCGGTCATCCCCGGCATCTCCCGCTCCGGCTCGACCATCGCGGTCCTGCTGATGCGCCGGGTCGACGGACAGAGCGCCGCGCGCTTCTCCTTCCTGATGTCGCTGCCGGCGATCTTCGGCGCAACCCTGCTCTCGCTGCGCGACCTCGAGGCGGTCCAGGCGGGCCAGCTGGGAGCCTACGGCGTCGGCATGCTGGTCGCCTTCGTCTCCGGTCTGGCGGCGATCCACTTCCTGCTCGCCCTGCTGCGCCAGAAACGCCTGATCTTCTTCGCCCTTTACTGCTGGGTGGCCGGCGCGCTATTCTTAGGTGTTTCCTATTTCAACTGAGCCTAAAGGAACTATGAGCAACGACAAGAAAACCCTTTTCCGTGAGCACCTGCGCAAGGAGATACTCGGCCTCACCTGGCTGGCCGCAGGGATTTTTCTGCTGCTCTGCCTGCTCTCCTACGACAACGGCGACCCTTCGTTCAACAACAACCTCAACCCGCGGGTGATCACCAACTGGGGCGGGGTGGTCGGCGCACATCTCGCCGACCTGCTCTACCAGGCCTTCGGCATCGTCGCCTACCTGATCCCGGGAGGCTGCCTGCTGTTCGCCTGGCGACTCCTGAAGTTCCGCGACATCACCATCCGCCTCTACAAGGGGGCCTCGTTTGCGGTCCTGATGCTCTCGGTGTGCGGCCTGCTGGCGCTGGAACTGCACGCCTTCACCCTGTTCGGCCAGAAGATCAACGAGGCCGGAGGCGCTATCGGGAGGGTACTTGCCGAGGCGCTGACCGGCTACCTCAACACCTTCGGCGCCGCCATCGTGCTACTGGTCTTTTTCCTGGTATCGCTGATGCTCACCGCACGCTTCTCGATGGTGCTGTTCCTCGAAGGGACCCTGGAACAGCTTGCCGCCTGGCTGGAGCGCCGCCGCGAGCGAAGCGAAGCGCTGCGCAAGGCATCCCCCGCGTATGTACCGGAAGAGAAGGGGCCGATCATCCAGCCCCCGGAACCGAAGCCGCAACCAGCCAAGCCGCTAAAGATCGCCGCCAAGACAGGAAAAAAGAAGAAAAAGAAGGAAGCCCCCATCGGACAGGAGGCCTTCGACTTCCTCGAGCCGTCCGGAACCTATCACTTCCCGCCGCTCTCATTGCTCGACCACGATGGTGATGTCAACATCCCGGTCGACAAAGAGTCGTTGATGATGAAGGCGCGCCTGCTCGAGAAGAAACTCAAGGATTTCGGCGTCGACGGCGAGGTGGTCGAGGTCAAACCGGGCCCGGTGGTGACCATGTTCGAATACGCCCCGGCCCCCGGGGTCAAGGTCAACAAGATCGCCGGGCTCTCCGATGACCTGAAGATGGCGCTCTCGGCGATGGCGATCCGCATTGTCGCGCCGATTCCGGGACGCGGCGTAGTCGGTATCGAGCTGCCCAACAACGACCGCGAAACCGTCTACCTGAAAGAGATTTTCACCAGCGACGAGTTCCAGAAGTCGGGCGGCAAGCTCCCCATGGCCCTCGGCAAGGACATCTTCGGCCACACCGTGGTCTCCGACCTTTCCAAGATGCCGCACCTGCTGGTCGCCGGCTCAACCGGCAGCGGCAAGTCGGTCTCGATCAACACCATGATCCTCTCGCTGCTCTATCGCGCCGCACCCGAGGACGTGCGGGTCATCATGGTCGACCCGAAGATGCTCGAACTGTCGATCTACGAGGGGATCCCGCATCTGCTGCTGCCGGTGGTCACCGACCCGAAGAAGGCCTCGCTGGCACTCGCCTGGGCGGTGCGCGAGATGGAGCGCCGCTACAAACTGATGGCCGACAAGGGCGTGCGCAACATCGACGGCTACAACCGTAAGCTGGCCAAGGAAGAGAAGGAAAAGGCGGACCTCAAGGCCAAGGGGCGCATGGTGGTCGACCCGGTCGACCCCAACGAGGAGGAGCTGCCGGTTGTCGAGCTCGCCGAGGGGGAGGAGCTCGAGCACGGGCACCTGCCGTACCTGGTGGTGATCGTCGACGAGCTTGCCGACCTGATGATGGTCGCCGGTCGCGAAATCGAGGAGTCGATCGCGCGCCTGGCGCAGATGGCACGCGCCGCCGGCATCCACCTGGTGCTCGCCACCCAGCGCCCGAGCGTCGACGTGATCACCGGCCTGATCAAGGCCAATTTCCCGACCCGTATCTCGTTCAAGGTCTTCTCGCGCACTGACTCGCGCACCATCCTCGACTCGATGGGTGCCGAGAACCTGCTCGGCATGGGCGACATGCTGTTTCTGCCGCCCGGAAGCGGCATCCTGCAGCGCGTGCACGGCGCCTTCGTCTCCGAGCTCGAGGTGCAGCGGGTGGTCGAGTTCCTCAAGAAGCAGGGCGACCCCGAATACGACAAGTCGATCCTCGAAGTACCGGCCGGCGGTGACGGCGGTGGTATGGGAGGCGACGATGACGAGCTCGACCCGAAGTGGGACGAGGCTTTGGCGATCATCTCCGACAGCGGCCAGGCCTCGATTTCAATGCTGCAGCGCCGCCTGCGTCTCGGCTATAACCGTGCCGCACGCATGATCGAGAAGATGGAGCAGGAGGGGATCGTCGGCCCCTCGGACGGCACCAGCCGCCCGCGCGAGGTGTTCATCAACAAGATCTCGGGGGACGAGTAAGCTCTTACCTGACCACAAAATCAGCACAAAAAAGGGAGGCCTTTCTGGCCTCCCTTTTCTTTTTTCTGCACGCTGAACCGTATCACTTTTTGCGCAGGATGCGCACGACGTCCTCACCCATGATCGGTTGGGGCGCCGCATCGTCCTCAAGCGCGCCCCTCAGCGGAACAACCAGCACCTCGCGATCCTTCAGGCTGCGCCCCTGCATGGCCTCGAGCGCCGCATAGAGCTCCTGGGCACGGAACTTAAACACCAGGTCGAGATAGCCGTCGGGACCGGCGTCACTGCAGTCGAGCTCTCCCTCTTTGCCGCTGACGGGATAGTAGGGAGCCGTGACATCTTCGAATGCAACATGGATCGGCGCGACCCCGGCAACGCGCAATGAAGATATATCGACTTGTGACACGTCGAAGGTCTCGGAACCGGTCAATGCCGCCGACACCAGACCCTTTTTGACCGCGTTCAGGGGATTAGGGCACGACTGGGGCTTGATATCAAAAGGCACCTCCAGGGCCTGCTGCGCAACCTTCACCGGCGCATCGATAGCGACATCGTAATAGCCGTGCTGCCAGCCACGATAACCAAAGATAAAGGTGAAGGTATACTCACCCGGATCGAGGACCAGAGAATAGGCCTTCTTCACACTCCCGCCCCAATTGAAACCCTTGACATCGATCGGCTCGGAGTAAGTATGAAACATCCCCTGGTCATCGTAGCTCCATGGGGCATCCTGGTAGAAACCGTAGGCGGTCACGTCCCACGCGGTGGCATCTTCGAGGTAGCCCTCAACGAGGACCTCGAAGGCCTCACCGGGAAGGACCTGGTCCGGAACGGTAATCATCGTGCAGATCTGCTCCCGACAGGCCGTGTAGGTGGCCGCCATAGACCAGGAGGCGGAGCACAACAGCAAAAAAAGCAACAACGGTATCTTTCCCCAGGACATACGTTCCTCCACTCGGTTCGCGCTGTAGATTATCCACAAAAAAAACGAGCCTCCGTATCCGAAGGTTCGCCGGGTAGTTACAGGCTGAGGATGAAAACCAGGCATCTCTTCGGTGGCTGGGCGACCTCATCGCAAGGTCCCTGGCTCTGTGCCCCCGGGTCGCCCCGGGTTTACTCTTTCGGAGATTTATTTAAAATACACCAGCATGCAGACAAGGTAAAGGCGTAGTGTTATAGAGCGACTTAACCTTCGCCACGACTTTACATAACCATTCAAGGAACAGTCGATGCTCACCCCCTGTCACACAGAAACCTATTCCAGCTATACCAATACCCTTCCGCGCGCACTGAACGCGATAGGCGCTGTAGACGTACTTGCAGAGCAAAACAACATCCTGATCAAGCCGAATCTGGTCAACGCCTCACCGCCCCCCGTTACCTTGCCGGTTGTGGCCGTTGAAGAGCTGGTGCGCTACATCCGTACCTGCTCAAATGCGCGAATCGTTATCGGCGAGGGGTGCGAAGAGAAACAGCTAGAGACTGACGAACTGTTCCGCATCCACGGCTACGAGCGCCTGGTGCAGGAATACGGTGTCGAATTGCTCGACCTCAACCACGCGCCGCTTTGCCGCCTGAGCAACCCTGACTGTCAAATCTTCCCGGAAATCTGGCTGCCCGAAATCGTCATGGACGCCTATCTGGTCTCGTTTGCCGTCCTCAAAGCCCACTCGCTGGCGGATGTCACCCTGAGCATGAAGAACCTCATCGGCTGCGCGCCCCCTGCGCACTACCAACAGGGCGGACACTGGAAAAAGTCAGCCTTCCACGCCCACATGCACGAATCTATCCTCGACCTCAACCGCTACCGCAAACCGGACCTGGCACTGCTCGACGCCTCGATCGGCATGGCTGAATATCATCTGGGCGGTCCGCCTTGCGAGCCGCCGACCGGCAAGTTTGTCGCCGGCTTCGACCCGGTGGCGGTCGATGCCGCCGGGGCCGGACTACTCGGCTTTGACTGGCGCCAGATCCCGCATATTTCCAAGGCCGACGGGTTGCTCGGAGACGCCGAACATCTCTGACGGTTTTGGCCCTTTGAAAACCGGGTGACAGTTGCTATGCTTGGCAACTCCATCTGCACAGCAGGAGCGCCATGAAACCGGAAAAACTTAAACAGCTGTTGACCGCCCTGGAGCAGGGCGAACTCTCGAGCGGAACCGTCTTCGAGAAACTTCGCAACCTCTCCTTCGAGGATGCCGAGGTAGCACTGATCGACCACCACCGGGAACTGCGCCAAGGGGCTCCGGAGGTAATCTACGGCGCCGGCAAGACCCTCGCGCAGCTCAAAACCATCGTCGAACGGATCCTCGCCCACGGTAGCAACCTGCTGGTCACCCGGATCGACGCCGAAAACGGCAAGGCACTGCACGACACCTTCCCCGGCACCGACTACGATCCTCTCGGGCGTACCCTGAGCCTGGTCCGTGAGGACAGCATCAGGTATCCGGGCAGGGTCGCGGTGATCTGCGCCGGCACCTCCGACCTGCCGGTGGCCCGCGAGGCACTCACCACCGCCAAGGTTCTCGGCTACGCCGGCGAGGAGATCACCGATGTCGGGGTCGCCGGCCTGCACCGCCTGCTGGCCAAATCGCAGCAGCTGCACGAGGCCGACGTGTTGATCGTGGTCGCCGGCATGGAGGGGGCGCTCCCCTCGGTGATCGGCGGCCTGACCGCCGCACCGATCATCGCCGTACCGACCTCGGTCGGCTACGGCACCTCCTTCGGCGGCGTGGCGGCTCTGCTCGCCATGCTCAACTCCTGCGCCAGCGGGGTCACGGTGGTCAACATCGATAACGGCTTCGGTGCGGCGTTTGCCGCCCACCGCATTCTCTACGCCCGCCGGGAGTTGAACCCGTGATCCTCTACCTTGACCCGATGGCCGGTGTCTCCGGCGACATGTTCCTCGGCATGCTGCTCGACCTCGGCGTGCCGCTTTCCGTCATGACCGAAGCCCTCGACACGCTCGACCTGGACGGCTGGCAGCTTGCGCAGCAACGTGAAAAGCGCCGTGCCATCGAGGGTACCCGCGCCCTGGTGAACGTCGAGGAGACCCACCACCATCGCACTTGGCAGACCATCGACAGCCTGCTGGCGTCCAGCGCACTGGCGGAAGCGCCGCGCACGTTGGCACGGCGCATCTTCCGTAAGCTCGGCGAAGCCGAGGCGAGTGTTCACGGTATCCCGCTTGAAAGCGTTCACTTCCACGAAGTGGGAGCCCTCGACGCGATCATCGATATCGTCGGCAGCGCCGTCGGCCTCTGCCACCTGGCCCCGCACCAAGTCATATGCGGCCCGCTGCCGGCGGCCACCGGCACCATCGCCACGGCTCACGGCACCTACCCGTTGCCGGCCCCGGCGACCCTGCGCCTGCTCGAAGGCTGGCCACTGCGTAACGCACCGGAGAACCTCGAATGGGTCACGCCGACCGGCGCCGCGATTGTCGCCGCCGTCGCTACCCCCGGACCGCTCCCCGAGATGACGCTGCTCAAAAGCGGTTACGGAGTCGGCGGTCGCGACCCCGAATCGATCCCCAACCTGCTACGTGGTCTACTCGGACAGGGCTCTGGCAATGGCGACATGGACCAGGTCACGGTTTTGGAGAGCCATCTCGACGACTCCCGCCCTGAATGGCTCGGGGCCCTGCTCGAGCGCCTGATGGCCGCGGGCGCCCTCGACGCCGGCTTTACGCCGCTGCAGATGAAGAAGAATCGCCCGGGAATCCGGCTCACGGTGATCGCCGCGACGGCCGATGCCGAACGGCTCAGCCAGCTACTGCTCCGAGAAAGCAGCGCCATCGGGGTACGCAGCTACACCTCCTTACGGCGTAAATTGAGACGCAAAAATGCAACCGTTCGCACTCCGCTCGGCGAAGCTGCAGTCAAACTGATCTACGAGGGAGATGCCCTGGTGCGCATCACTGCCGAATACGACGACTGCCTGCGGCTCTCCAGCGAGGAAAATCTGTCGCTTCCGGAAGTCTATCGTATCGTCGAACAGGCCGCCGCCCTCCACTTCCAAACCGGGGAGACACCCGAATGAAGCACTTTATCCTGTTCCTTTCCAGCAACGCCGGCCTCGGCTACGCTCCGGTAGCGTCTGGAACCTTCGGCACCCTGGCCGGCATCCCCTGTTACTTCTTGCTCGCATCGCTCCCCTGGCCGTTGTGGCTTTTGACCTTTGCCGCCCTGCTGTTTCTCTCCTTCTGGGTGGCGGATGCCGCCGGTAAGCACTACGGTGTAGTCGATGACGGCCGCATCGTTATCGACGAACTGCTCGGCTACCTGGTCACCGTCGCCCTGCTGCCGTTCTCCTGGACTGCCGCGATCGCAGGATTCTTCCTCTTCCGCCTCTTCGACATCACCAAGCCGCCCCCGGCGCGCTGGTTCGACCGCGAGCTCAAGAACGGCTTCGGCGTGGTCCTCGACGACGTGGCCGCCGGCATCTACGCCGCCATCGCCCTGAGGCTGCTGCTGCCGCTGCTGCAGGGACAGTTCGGTACGCTGCCATGAAACGGATCGCGGTGCTAGCCATCGGCAGCGAACTGCTCGACGGCCGGGTCAGCGACACCAATACCGCCGACATTGCCCGCATTCTGCGTCGGCGCGGCCTGCAAATAACCGAAAGTCGCTGTGTCGGCGACGATCCCGAGGCCATCGCCACCCAACTGCAGGAGATGACCCGCGCCTGCGACGTACTCCTGGTCACCGGCGGCCTCGGGCCGACCGATGACGACCTGACGGCCGCTGCGTCCGCCGCCGCCTTTAACCTGCCGCTCGAGGAAAACCGTGCCGCGCTGCAGCTTATCGAAGCTTTTTTCCAACGCAGCGCGCGCCCGATGCACGCCGCCAACCGCAAACAAGCACTCCTCCCCATGGGCGTAACGCCCCTGCCCAACCCGTCGGGAAGCGCCCCCGGGTTTCTGCTCGAGCAGCAAGGCTGCCAGACCTACTTTCTCCCCGGGGTACCGAAGGAGATGCGCATCATGCTGCAGGAGGGCGTTCTCCCCGGCCTCGCTGAGGCCGCTCCTCCCCTTCACCAGAAGACCCTCAAGATCCTCGGGATTGCAGAATCACACCTGCAGGAGAAGCTGCGCGGAGTCACCTTCCCTGGACAGATTGAGCCTTCCTTCACCCTCGACTACCCGCTGGTGCTGCTGACCTTCGAGGCTTGCGGAGAAACGGCTCCCGAGCTGCTTGAAGCGTGCGCGACACCGGTGCGAACGCTGCTCGGCAACGCGCTGGTCGCAGAAGATGAACAGACCCTGCCGGGTGTCGTGGCGACACTGCTGACCGAACGGGAAGTGAGCCTGTCGCTCGCCGAATCATGCACCGGCGGCATGGTCGCCGAACTACTGACCGAGGTTCCGGGAGCCTCGCGGTTTCTGGAACGGGGCGCCGTAACCTATGCCAATTCCGCCAAACAGGACTGGCTCGACGTCCCGGAAGAAGCCCTCGAACAGCACGGTGCCGTCAGCGAAGAGGTGGCCCACGCCATGGCCATCGGCATACGTCAGGCTGCCACGACCGATTACGCCCTGGCACTCACCGGCATCGCCGGACCTGACGGCGGCACGGCAGAAAAACCGGTCGGCACGGTGTACGTCGCCCTGGCCAGCCGCACCGGCTGCACGGTTGAGCACCTGCAACTCAAGGGAGGACGCAGTCAGATCCGCCGCGCTGCGGCCTTTCGCAGCCTCGACCTGCTGCGCCGGCGTCTGCTTGAAACCGAGTGACATTTTCTGTCTCAGGAGAGCTCCAGGATGGAAACCACCAAGGGAAGCCGCACGATTCGCGCCTTTTGTGCGATCCCGCTTGACGCCCCCTTGCGCAAGCAGATCGCTCAGCTGCAGCAGCACCTCGCAGAAAAACTCCCGGGAGTACGCTGGAGCCGCCTGGAAAACCTCCATCTGACCCTGCGGTTTTTCGGTGACATTGAGGCAGAATCCCTTGAAAAAGCAGCGAAACTTATGCTATTTGTAAATGCTTTGGGTGGTCCCTTCAAACTGCCGCTGCAACGACTCGGAGCCTTCCCGTCCACGACCCGTCCACGCGTGCTGTGGCTCGGTTTTGCGGGCTGCGACGCCATGCAGCAACTCTACGCCCGTTGCAGCGACTTGCTGCACCAAGCCGGCATCCCGAAAGAGGCACGCCCCTTTACGCCCCACCTGACACTGGGACGGGCCAAGGGACGCTTACCGGATGTCACCGAGCTATTGCGGCACGAAGAGTGTGACATCCAGGGCGTTCTGCCGATCGAACGGCTTGTCTTCTACCGGAGCAGGCTGCTCCCGGCGGGAGCGGAACATACTCCGCTGTATACTGTCGAGCTCGATCGTTCGACAACAAACTGACCACTTTAACGTTCCGGAGGATTTCACATGAGCGACAACAACCGCAGCCGGGCCATCGACCTGGCCATTGGCCAGATCGAGAAACAGTTCGGCAAGGGAAGCATCATGCGCCTCGGCGAAGACACCACGCTTCCCGGCGTCAAGGCAATATCCACCGGTGCCCTCTCCCTCGACATCGCCCT
>PKUI01000126.1 GCA_002869605.1 Desulfuromonas sp.
CCAGATGCCGAGGTCCTGAATGATCAGCGCGTCGACCTGCAGGGCTTCTAGGGCCGCAAGGGTCTCACAGAGTTGGGGAAGTTCCTGCTGCTTGACCAGAGTGTTGAGGGTGACAAACAGACGGCGCTGGTGATGGCGCGCATAGGCGAGCATCCGCTCCAGTTCAGCGAGGCTGAAGTTTTTGGCCTTGGCGCGGGCCGAAAAATCCTTGAGGCCGACATAGACTGCGTCGGCGCCGCTGTCCATGGCGGCGAAGAAGGTTTCGAGGCTGCCGGCCGGAGCGAGCAGCTCGGGGCGTTCGGGGGTGGGACGATTCAGGCTCACATGCATTTCCTGGAAAAAAATGGCCGGGTCACCCCGGCTCGATACGCACTCACGATAGCATGACGGGGTATCTACAGCAAGCCGCGGCTAGGAACTGGCAAGCAGGTTCATTTCGGCGAGGCTGGCATAGTGTTGGTGGCCGATGATGACGTGATCGAGAATCTGTACCCCCATCAGTTCACCGGCCTGTCGCAGGCGCTGGGTCAGCACGAGGTCCTCGCGGCTCGGGGAGGGGTCTCCCGAGGGGTGATTATGGGCGAGAATAACCGCGGCTGCCGATTCGCGGATGACCGGACTGAATACCTCACGGGGATGAACGATGCTGGCGGTCAGGCTCCCCTCGGAGATGATCACTTCGCGCAACACACGGTGCTTGCAGTCGAGCAGCAGCACCAGGAAGCGTTCTTTTTTGAGGGAGGCGAGGCGCGGCTGCAGGTGGTAGAAGACATCCGCGGCCGAGCGGAGCTGGGTGCCGGGATGCAGGTCGACGGCGGCCAGCCGTCGCGCCAGTTCGAAGGTGGCCTGGATTTCGGCTGCCTTGGCCGGGCCGATACCCGGTTGCTGGCAAAGTTCGGTGGTATTCGCTGTGGCTAGGCGCGGCAGGCCCTCAAAGCGCGCCAGAAGAAGACGTGCCTGGTCTAGTGCGCTGGTTCGGCTGGCGCTGCTTCCGTTACGCAGAATCAGCGCCAGCAGCTCCGCGTCACTGAGGTGTTGCGGTCCGTGGCGCAGGAGTTTTTCCCGCGGCCGCTCCTGCTCAGGCCAATATTTAATGGATTGCATCGTTCCCTCCGCGAATTGAACATTAACCATTTGTAACATTATGTGCGCGAGGGGCAGAGGGTATAAATCAAAAAGATTCATTGCGGAATGCCTGACGAAGCAAAAAAGACCGGCCAAAGGCCGGTCTTGGAAGGGTGGAACGGAGATGTCGGTGTCAATACGGTTGACCCCAGAAGATCTGAAGGGTCTGTTGCTCGTCAGGGGTGAGGGAGGCACCCCGCGCACGCATCATTTTTTCAATCGGTTCGAAGGGGAGGCGTCGTTCTATGGCGTCATCAATCCGCTCGCGGGTATGGCAGAGCAGACAGCGCTGCTTGATAATGCGTTCAAAGGCCTCGGCTTCCCGGGCTGTAATCGGTGCCGCCATGGGTGTGTCGGCTGTTTCTTGCGGGACAGGTGATGGCTGGCCCCAGAAGGTTCCGAGGATCTGCTTGTCCTCGTTGCTCAGGATAGCTCCGCGAGCGAGCATGGCGGCTTGAAGCTCGGCCAGGTCGCGCCCTTGATGCAAAGCAATGTTGACCCGCTCAAGGGTGTGGCAGCCGGTACAGCGCAGCTCAAGGACCTGTTGCAGCTGCGGTGCGGGGTCGTACGCGCTTCCCCAGGCGAAAGGGACCCAAAGAAGCGCGCCCGCAATTGCGGGCGCCAGAAATCTCCGAATAGTTACGGGCATCGTCTACTCCCGCACATAGGTGTCGATGTCGGTCTCGTGAACCATGCCCATTACGTGAGCGTATTCCGATTCGATAAGGGCATAATGGTCCTCGGTTTCTTTCGCCAGGCGATCGAACACCAGCCTGACGGCGGGGTCGACGATTTTCGAAGCCGTCATACGCAGGTTCTTGGCCAGGTCCTCTTCCTCGCGCAGGGCCAGCTCCATAGCCTTACTCTCATGGAGATTTTCCTTGAGGGCCTTTTCGAGCTCCTTGATCATGACGGTGTCGGGGTGCGGGGGGCTGCTGATGAATTCGTCTAACGTACCGAGGTCATTCCCTTGATAGAGTGGGAACACGTGACCGACATGCTCGCGCTCTTCCCTGGCGAGAAGCTCGAAGACTTTCTTGGCCTTGGGGTTTTGAACAATCGAGGCAGCATGATTATAGAAGTCCATGACGTTTTTTTCGGTTTGGGCGGCCAACTTGAGGGCAGTCTGAAGATTGAATTCTTGGGGCATGATTACTCTCCTTGATGAATTAATGAAATGACCGTGTATTTTATTATGGTCGAGGAACCGGGGATGTCAAACGCCCTTGCCAGGCCTTGCATGGGTTGGTGGGAACGATTACATTAAAGTTTGAATCAAGCAAGGAGCTTATCTTGACGTTGCCGTCAATCTCACACCAAAGCCTTCCCGCGCGGGTTCCCGACCTGATCGCCGTGCATCCCGCGCACGGTGAATGGCTGGTGCTGCAGGTCTCGGAGCGTTTTGCCGAGTTGAGCCTTTTGACGGGCGACCTGCGCGGTCGACTGCTGAGCGCGGTGCTGCCCGAGGCGGTTCCGCCCCTTGCAGGTCTGTGCGACGAGGTGGTCGCTGCCCAGCTGCCGCTCGGCGGAGTGCTGTTCCGTCCTTCCGGCGAGGAAGGGCGCCTGCTCAGCCTCGAGGCTCACCCCTGGGGCCGGGATGAGTCGACCCATGCCGAACGGGTAGCGCTGTTTTTTCGCAGCGCCAGTGGTGCCGAGGCCGAGCAGGTGTCGCCAGTGGCCGGCCTGATAGGCCAGGGACCGGCGATGCGCGAAGTTTTTCGCAAAATTGACCGCTATGCCCGCAGCGACGCCTCGGTGGTGATCTCCGGGGAGACCGGCACCGGCAAGGAGCTGGTCGCCGCGGCGCTGCACGAGCGGAGCCGGCGCGCTAACGGCCCCTACGTATCGATCAACTGTGCTGCGATCAGCGAGCAGCTGCTCGAGTCGGAGCTGTTTGGCCACGAGAAGGGTTCCTTCACCGGGGCTTTGCGCACCCACCGTGGTCGCTTCGAGCGCGCCGACGGAGGCACCCTGTTCCTCGATGAGATCGGCGACATGCCGCTTGCTTTGCAGGCCAAGTTGTTGCGGGTGCTCGAGACCGGCAAGCTGGAGCGGGTCGGGGCCGAACGGGAGCAGCAGGTCGATGTGCGGGTACTCTGCGCCACCCACCGCAACCTCGAGAGAGACATTGCGGCCGGGCGTTTCCGCGCTGACCTCTATCATCGCCTGGCGGTGCTACACATCGCGCTGCCGCCGCTACGCGAGCGGCGCGAAGACATATCTGCACTGGTAGGCCATTTCCTCGAGCAGTTCAACCGGCGCTACGGGCAGCAGGTGCTGCGCCTCACCCCCGAAGCGGTGACGCTGCTGCAAGCCTACGCCTGGCCCGGGAACGTGCGCGAGTTGCGCAACGTGCTCGAGCGGGTCTACGTGGAGAACCAGGGGGAGGTCATCGGCGCGCGTGCCTTTCGCGAATGGGTCGGTGAACGGCAACAGGCGCTCGGCACGGGACAATCCGGAGCGGCCATGGCCATCGGTACGGCATGGCCCGGTGATAGCGGTCTGGACGGCACGATCGAGGCCGAGCTGGTGAGCGAGCACCCGCTGGCAGGGGGGCGCCGTTCAACCCGTCCGGTGGAGCTCGATGCCGACGAGATCCGCCGCGCCTACCAGGTTGCGCAGGGCAACCTCTCTGCCGCGGCACGGTTACTCGGGGTGCATCGTGCCACCCTCTATCGCTATCTCGAAAAATTGGGAATCAGGCGGGAAGAGCTCGATTGAAACTGAAGGCAGAGGTGGAGTAGAGAGAGTTAAAGTCTCGGGGTGGCCCCCATTATTGAAGGAAATTCAAAACAGCGTGAAAAGCGTCCCGCTTACCTTGGTGAGCGGGACGCTTTGTTTTTTAGGGTGGGTGTCGCAACTTGCGACGCAGCAAGTGACGCAAGTGACGTCGCAAGTTAAGAACCTGAGGTAAGGAAGCCTCTTGTCTGATTGTTAACTTACTGAATTTACAATATTTTTAAAAGGTCTTTAGGTTGGCACACGCCTTGATATGTATTGGGTAGAAGCGCAATGACCCGCACGGGTCACCACTACAACGAGGAGGAAAGAAATGAACGGTTGGAACCTTTTCAGAGAAATGGATGCACTGTGGCGCGAGGTCGACGATATCTTCCGTGTCAACCATCCCC
>PKUI01000181.1 GCA_002869605.1 Desulfuromonas sp.
CGCAGTTCGGAGAAGGATCGCGCCGAGAACGTGATGATCCTCGATATGATCCGCAACGACCTCGGCCGGCTACCGGGTGGGCCGGTACAGACCACTGACACCTTCAGCATCGAGAAGTACCAGACCCTGTGGCAGATGACCTCGACCGCCGAGACCATCACCGAGGCGAGTATCTGCGAGATCTTCCGCGCGCTGTTCCCCTGCGCCTCGATCACCGGCGCCCCCAAGGTGCAGACCATGAAGCTGATCCGTGACCTGGAGCGGCAGCCGAGGCGGATCTACACCGGCGCCATCGGCTTGATCTCACCGGGCCGCCAGGCGCGCTTCTCGGTTGCGATCCGCACCGCACTGATCGACCGCGAACGCCAGAGCGTCGAGTACGGAGTCGGCGCCGGCATCACCTGGAACTCCGACCCCGCCGCCGAGTACCGCGAGTGCCTGCTCAAGGCGCGCATCCTCAGCCAGCCACAGCCTGAGTTCAGGCTGCTCGAGACCCTGCTCTGGGAACCCGAAGAGGGGTACGCCCTGCAAGGCGAGCACCTTGGACGTCTCGCCGCCAGCGCAAACTACTTCGACATCCCGTTGCGGCAGGAGAAAATCGGCACGCAGCTGGATAAGGTCGCCGCGGCGCTGTCGCCCAAGCCCCACAAGGTGCGTCTGCTGGTCGCACAAAACGGAGAGATCGAGACCGAGGCCGCCCCGCTCGAACTGCCAGAAACGGCTACGCCGCTGCGCGTCGCGCTGGCACACGAACCGGTCGACAGCGCCGATCCGTTCCTCTACCACAAGACCACGCGGCGGGAAGTCTACGAGTCCGCCCTGCGAAATCATCCTGACGTCGACGAGGTGCTGCTCTGGAACGAGCGGGGGGAGCTGACCGAGGCCTGCAACTGTAACCTGGTGGTCGAAAAGAACGGCGAGCTGTTCACCCCGCCGGTGCATAGCGGCCTGCTCTCCGGAACGCTGCGCGCTTGCCTGCTGCAGGAGGGTAAAATCAGGGAACAGAAGCTTCGCAAGGACGAGTTGGAGGCGTGCGACAAGCTCTGGCTGATCAACTCGGTGCGCGGCTGGCGGGAAGCGTACATCGGCGAAGACACATAACGAACAAGACGCTATCCTTTTGTTTTTTGCACCGCCGAGACAGATACGCTAACGTAAAACCAAAAGGCTACGGGCGCCGTTGCACCCGTAAAGTCCCCTCCGTCTCTTGCCGTTGTTACGATCGAGCTTAAACGCCCACGCCGAAAAGGGATTTATATGTGGTATCTGGCCGCCAAGACCTTTTTGACTGCACTGGTCATCGTCGCTATCTCAGAGCTTGCCAAGCGCAGTTCATTCTGGGCCGCCGCCCTGGCGTCCGTACCGCTGACCTCACTGCTGGCCTTCATCTGGCTGTATATCGAATCGGGTGATGGCCAAAAAGTCGCCGCGTTGTCGCAGGACATCTTCTGGCTGGTCATCCCGTCGCTGGCGATGTTCGTGCTGCTGCCGGTACTGCTGCGCACCGGGCTCAACTTCTGGCTCAGCCTCGGCAGTGCCTGTTTCGCTACCGCCCTCGCCTACGGCGCCACCGTCTGGGTGCTTGCCAGGGCGGGTGTCCATCTATGACGTCATCGGAAAACGTGAGCCTCTATGGAACCTGACACGACCATGTCACTCGACACCTGTGCCGAGAACCTGAACGCCAACGGCTTCGAGACCTTTATCGCCACAACCCCGGAGCAGGCGCGCGAGATCTTCTTCGAACAGATCCTCCCCGAAATTGATGTCAAGAGTGCCGCCTGGGGTGATTCCCTGACTATGCATGCCAGCGGGGTTCCGGAAGCGCTGCTCAAACGCCCCGACATCGAGGTCATCCGTACCTTCGGCGATGACCTGGAACGGGCCGAGAAGATCCGCAACCGCCGCCAGGCGCTGCATGTCGACCTGTTCATGGCCGGCTGCAACGCCATCTCCGCAGGTGGCCAGGTGGTCAACCTCGACATGATCGGCAACCGGGTCGGCCCGATCGCCTACGGCCCGCACCACGTGGTGCTGTTCGCCGGGCGCAACAAACTAACCCCCGATCTGCCGACCGCCATGGAGCGGGTACGCAACGTGGCGGCCCCATCGAACGCCAAACGGCACGGGCTCGCCACGCCGTGCGCCAAGACCGGGCGCTGCCACGACTGCAGCTCGCCTCAGCGCATCTGCAATACCTGGGTGATCCTGGAGAAGAGTTTTCCGCCGGGGCGCGTCAAGGTGGTGCTGATTGACGACGAGCTTGGCCTGTAACTCAATCGTTCAATAGCGGATGGAACGAAACACCCGCTGCCCGGCACGCAGCTCAAAGGGAGGGATTTCCAATTCCCGCGCGTTGAAGCCCTGGAGGGTCGAGATGCGCGCGGTGAGTTCGTAGTGACCTGCCTGAAGCGGCACCCGCACCAGGGTCAGTCGAGCCGGCAGGGTCTTCCACGAACGGGTATCGGGTTCCTCGAGGAGTAACAGCGACAACCGGGTCAGGATCTCAGCCGCATCGCCGAACGAATTCCCGACCGACTGCGCAATCACCTCCTTACCCACCACGCGAGCCGTCTCCTTGGCAAGGATCTGGGTCTTACGCTCGTCGAGGGCATTGACGGCCACCTCGGCCAAATCGGTGGAAATCAGCGGCAGGGTCGGAGTTGGTGGAAGAAGGGTGATCTTCAACGGCGTTGAGCGCCGTGAGGTGTAGTAGGGGAAGGAAAAACGGATCGACGGAGGGAGCACCACGTTCCCCGGCTTCTTTTCTGGCAGCCGGCCTGCGGCGACAAACAGCACCAACTCCCCCTCGCCGCTCGGCAACGGCTTCGGCAGCTGGCTCTGGAAACGCTCCACCTCATCCCTCTGCCCGAGCCGCCCGGCCAGCCGGACCAGGTCAGCCGCTACCGGCTGAGGGGACGGCAGATCCTCGGACAACTTCCTGTACACGAGGAAGGCATCATTGTCTTCGGCAACCACGCTGAAAGAAAGCGCCATCAGGGCGCGGGTGTAATAGGCGCTTTTGAAAACCTCCGGGTAAGCATCCAGCAGTTTCAGACACTGTCGCGCCTCGACCTGCGCGCCGTCAAACTCCCCCAGCAGCAGGAAGTTCATCATCAGGTAACTGTGAACCCAGAGCCGTTCGCTGAACTCCCCCTTGTAGCTGGTCACCCACTCGCTGGTGACCATGCTCGAGAGCTGCTCACTGGCACTGATGGTTTCGAACTCCTCGATCAGACGCGCGGCGGCCAGCAGCTCGGCGTTACTCTCCCGGTAGTTCCCGAGGCGGTGCAAGATTACGCCGCGCTCCATGAGTCGCAGCAGGCGGCTCTTGCCTCCGACGCTGTCCTCGTCATCCAGCACCTCGAGCGCCTGGTCGTAGTTGCCGGAGTAAAACATCTTGGCCGACTTGTTCAGACTGCCGGCACAACCACTGAGCAGCAGAGACAGGACCAGGAAGATATAGAGTATCGAACCGGGCTGATGACGACGCACCAGCCCGGCATTCAGGCAGCTTGGCATGGGAATCAGGCAATCACCAGCCGATAAACGGCTTGGAAGCCTCGCGGATCACCTCGACGCTATCCACCCACTCGATCAGGCCGGTCTCGATGTCGGTCAGCTCCATGTTGAGGCTGTA
>PKUI01000194.1 GCA_002869605.1 Desulfuromonas sp.
GCACTACCGCGGCAACCTGCTCCGCCGATCCCGGTTCGACCAGCACGTCGGCCGGCCCGCCGATCTTCCAGCTGGTATGCCGCGAGAGTGGTTCGTCGAACAGCACCTGGCCCAGCTGTTTGTTGGCCAGCTCACGCAGAAGGTTGTGATGGGGGTTCCTTAGATCTGAAACGGACATAAATACCTGTGGTACTCCGGATTTTTGCTCACTATGCGGGAAGATGGGGGAGAGGTCAACAACCGTGCAACCTTACCTGAACCAGTAAAAACTTAAACCGAAACCGCCGGGGGCGCCCGGCAACGCCTTACTTTTCTTGCTTGTCCAAGAAAAGTAAGCAAAAGAAAGACACCCCACCTCCGTCACCCGACGATCGGGTGCCCTCGCTGTTTGGAAGTTTTAATCCAGCCGGCTCGCGTGCTCGCCAGACAGCAAGATTAAAATCCCGGCACTCGGTGACTACGCACGGGGCCCCGTAAGGGCCATGGAACAGTCAAAGACTTTGCCCTCTTCCCGTGTGACGCAGCCGGAGCAGCGACGACTCACGCCGAAACGGGCCGGAGAGTTGAGCGAAGCGAATGGCGAAGGCCCGGCGTGAGTCGTTGTTGCTCCGGGCACCCGCCTAACTTCGGCGGGCAAGGAGGTCGGGCGCCCTTTTCTGCTTACTCTTTTAGGGCGTCACAAAAGAGTAAGGTGGCGTGCGGGGCCACGACCCCGCGACCTTGAACTACAGCCCTATTTCTTTTTCTTCTTGGCTTCAGCCGCCTTGAGCAGGTCCGCAAAGGTCCCCATGCCGCCCCCGCTGGCCGGTTTATCACTCCAGCTGCTTTCGCCAACCTCCTCCACGGAACCACTCGGCACCAAAGAGATACGACGCGCCTCGGGCTCGAGCTTCTCGACGGTCACCGCGAGCTGCTGACCAACCTGCACCACTTCGCGCGGATGGGTAATGCGTCGCCCCTCGCCGAGCTTGGAGATATGCACCAGTCCGTCGATCCCTTCTTCGAGGGTCACGAACGCTCCAAACGGCGCCAGTCGCGAAACCGTGCCGTTAACCTGGGTGCCGGCCTTGTACTTCTGCGGCACCACGCTCCATGGATCGGCCAGGGTATCGCGGCGGCTGAAGGCAAAGCGGTTTTTCTCCCAGTCGATCGACTTGACCACCAGCTCAAGGGTCTGCCCCACCGACAACACCTCGGAGATATCCTCGACCCGCCCGTAGGCAACCTCGGAGATCGGCAGCAACCCCTCGAGGCCACCGATATCGACGAAGGCGCCGAAATCGCGCAGCGAGGTGATCGTACCGGTCACGCGCATCCCTTCGCTGAGGGTCTCTTTCAACGATTCACGCTGCTGGCGCTGTTCTTCCTCGAGCAGTGCGCGCCGCGAGACCACGATGTTGCGCCCCTGGCTTTCGAACTGGGTGATCTTGAAGGAGAACGACTGGCCCACCAGCTCCTCGGCGTTCTCGACCCGCCGCAGGGCGACCTGCGAGTAGGGGCAGAAGGAACGCACGTTGCCGGGCAGGCGCACATCGAAGCCCCCCTTGATCTCCTTGTCGATCCGTCCATCGACCGGGATTTCGCTGCGCCACGCTTCCTCGAGCTGCGCGGTGCCGGAATCGCCACCGCCGAGGCGGGTGGTGAAACGCAGCTCGCCGCCGGCGCTCGACAGGAAGTAGGCCGAGATCGCATCGCCGACCTCGACGGTCAACGCCCCCTCTTCGTCCTGCAGCTCCTTGACGTCGAGGACCCCCTCGCCCTTCTGCCCGACATCGAGGAACACCCACTCGGCACCGATCTGCAGAATCTTCGCCTCGATTTTCTGCCCCGGTTCAAGGCGTTTCGCCCCGCTCATGCTCTCCTCGAGCATAGCGGCGAAATCTTCGTTCATCGACTCATTATCTTCATATCTTTCGTCGCTCATCACTTTCCCTCCAAGCCTCTTCAATTCGGCTGTGACACTATGCTTGAAGTTTGCCCGGGCGTCAATCTCCCCCTCGAAGACAACTTAACTGATAACGATTTTCATTTTTCATTGACAAAGGGGTGCGATTCGGGTAAAAACTGAAATCGATTTTCATTACCAGTAACTCAAGGAGCTTTCATGATGAATAACAAACTTATCCTGCTGCTGGCAGCCCTGATGACCTTTACTGCTGCTGGCAGTAGCTTCGGCGCAAACCTGACCATCTACTCGGCGCGCAAGGAGCACCTGATCAAGCCGCTGTTCGACGCCTACAGCGAGCAAACCGGGATCGAAATCGAGTACATCACCGACAAGGCCGGCCCACTGCTTCAGCGGCTCAAGGCCGAGGGCAAAAACACCCGCGCCGACCTGCTGATCACCGTCGATGCCGGCAACCTGTGGCACGCCGCCCACGAAGGGATCCTGCAACCGGTCGCCTCAAAAGTTCTGACCACCAACGTCCCGGCCAACCTGCGTGACGCCGATGGCCGCTGGTTCGGTCTCTCGCTACGCGCCCGCACCATCGTCTACAACACCGACAAGGTCAAGCCGAGCGACCTCTCGACCTACGCCGCCCTGGGTGACGACACCTTGAAGGGCCGCCTGCTGCTGCGCACCTCGAAGAAGGTCTACAACCAATCTCTTGTGGCGATGATGATCGCCGAGTACGGCGAAGAGCAGACCGAGCAGATTGTCAAAGCGTGGGTTGCCAACCTGGCCGCGGCCCCCTTCTCCAACGATACCAAGACCATGGAGGCGATCGCCGCCGGCCAGGGGGATGTCGGCATTGTCAATACCTACTACTTCGGACGCCTGATGAAAAAACATCCCTCGCTCCCGTTGGCACTCTACTGGCCCAACCAGGACATCAAGGGGAGCGGCGTACACGTCAATGTTTCGGGAGCCGGCGTGACCAAGCATGCCAAGCACCCGGAAGCCGCCGTCAAGTTCCTTGAGTGGCTATCGAGCGACAAGGCCCAGAACCTGTTTGCCGACGTCAACCAGGAATACCCGGTCAACCCGGCCGTCAAGGCGAGCGACGAGGTCGCCTCCTGGGGGGATTTCATCGCCAGCCCCTTCGACCTGAGCAAAGCGGGTGAGTTGCAGGGTGCAGCCATCAAGCTGATGGACCGCGTCGGCTACCGCTAGCCAACAACAAAGGATACAACGAGTGTCGACACAAACTGACAACACGACGGCTCCCACCAAGGGAGCCGTCCCATTTTTTCTTAAGCGTCAGTTCTACGACGGCTGGCGGCTGGTCACCCTGGTTGTCGCGACGCTGGTCGTTATCCCCCTGTCGGTTGTACTTCTTTCGTGGCTGATTCCGGCGACAGACATCTGGACACACCTCTCGCAGACTCTGCTTGCCGATCTGTTGACCAACACCCTGTGGCTGGTGCTCGGCGTCTCAAGCGGCACCATGCTGCTCGGGGTGAGTCTCGCCTGGCTAACCGCGGTCTGCGAATTTCCAGGCCGCAGAACCTTCTCATGGGCCTTGCTGCTACCGCTGGCGATGCCGGCCTACGTGCTCGCTTTCGTCAGCCTCGGTCTGTTTGACTTCGCCGGTCCGGTGCAGACCCTCCTGCGCGAGTTGTTCGGCAGCAGCTCCTGGTTTCCCGATATCCGCTCCACTGGCGGAGTGA
>PKUI01000072.1 GCA_002869605.1 Desulfuromonas sp.
ACGCTCGCCGCGGCGATCTCCTGCACCAGTTCCGCGGTGCGCTGGATATTCGGCACCATCGCTACAAGCAGCTCCCCTGCGTTCTCGGCGACTTCCACGCTTGAAACCGACAGCTCGCTGATCTCGGCTGCAGCATTCTGACTGCGCTCTGCCAGCTTGCGGACTTCGGCAGCGACCAC
Source organism: Desulfuromonas sp. (assembly GCA_002869605.1). The sequence continues at coordinate 180 of PKUI01000072.1, forward strand.
CGCAAAGCCCTTGCCCTGCTCACCGGCACGGGCGGCTTCGATAGCGGCATTCAGGGCCAACAGGTTGGTCTGGCGGGCGATCTCTTCGATGATCATGATCTTGTCGGCGATCGACTTCATGGCAGCCACGGTATCCTGTACCGCCTGGCCACCGTCGGTGGCATCCTCGGCGCCCTTGAGAGCGATCTTCTCGGTCTCTTTCGCGTTGTCGGCATTCTGGCGGATGTTGGCGGTCATCTCCTCGATGGAGCTCGACGCCTCTTCTGCCGAAGCAGCCTGCTCGGTGGCACCCTGGGAAAGCTCCTCGGAGCTGGAGCTCATCGCCTGGCTACCGGCCGAGACCTGCTCGGAGGCGCCCTGCACGGTACCGACCACGTCACGCAGGTTCATCACCATCTCCTTCATCGCCAGCAGCATCTCGTCTTTGGCGGAGCGTTCCTGCACCTCAACAGCCAGGTTGCCATCGGCGATCTCCCTGGCCAGCCCGGTCACATCCCGCGTCGAGTCGACCATTTTCCCCATCGCGGTTAACATCTGGCCTACCTCGTCGCCTCCTGTTGAGACAACGTCAACCGACACGTCACCGACCGCAAGGGCGTCAGCCGCCGTGAGGGCCTGCCTGAGCGGCTTCAGGATTCCTCTCGCAATCACCAGCGCCAGGCAGATCCCTACCGCGACCGCAATGAGGCTCAGGATGACAACCCCGAACAGGGTGCTGCGACTTTCCGCCAGCACGACCTCATCGGTCATGATGTTTCGATCAACCGTTTCAACGATTTCGTTGAGCAACCCCTGCACCGTGTTCAGCGCCGGAACCGTCTCGGCAGCATAAATACGCTTCGCTTCATTGAAGTCGGCCACCAGTACGTCGGCACGTGAGATCATCTCGGCCAGTACGGTACGTGTCTGTGCGAGGGCTGGCGCTGTCTGTTGCGTGTAGACACGATAAGCGGCCTGGTGATCAGCACCCAAGGCGCTGATTTGCGTTGCCGACGCGTGCAGTTGGCGGTGTGGTTCGCGAATCGAATCGAGCAACGCCGCCAGTTGCGGGTCGGTTGCTGCGACCTCCTTGCCTTTACTCCCGTACAGGAACTGACCGAGGGCGCACTGGTGATCGTCGAGCTGCACGTCGAGGCTATCCTGGTTTTCCGTAAAATAGGTCAGTACCGCGTTGGCCCAGGCCAGGTGATCGGCCTCCTTGGCGGCCAGGAATCCGGGCAGACCGACATCGGCCTGGTGAAACACCTCGTCGATCTGGATGGCAGAAGCGTGCAAGGCTTTATGGGGCTGTTCGATCCGGTCGAGTAAAGGGGCCACCTCGGGAACCAGTTCCTCTGCCCAGCCTCGCCCTTCACCGTAAAACCATTGTCCGAACCCGCACTGGTGGTGGTCGGTTTCAACCGAAAGCTCGGTCACGTTCTTGTCGGTCAGCAGTGCATTGAGCTGGTTGGCCCACACCAGGTGATCGACCTCGCGCTGCACCATCTCACCGCGCAGCTCGTTGCCGTGAATCACCTCCTCTGCATCAAACACGATATTCTGGATACCATTACCGGCCCAGAAAGCGACCAATACCAGCAAACACAAAACCGCTCCGAACCCCACGCCAAATTTTCGTGACATTTTCAGGTCGCGCCACCGCATAACGTCCTCCTCCAGGCTAATGGTCTATCATTTTTCCCGCCGTGTTATTCATTAAAAATTCGTCCTATACCCACTGACAAATTATTGAACAAATGAGCTTTTATTATTATTCCACTGCATTTTATGGTCCAATTTAAAGAAGTCAAGAAGGTTTCTACAGCGAGTTACGTAGCTATTTAAATTCATTAGCATTTTTTAATTTTATGAAATCTGATAGTGGCGCACCCTACAGCAGGGACCGTGCGCAGCGCAGCCATAGATGTGACAAAAATGAACACTTGATGTGTCACGCGCTGTCCCTGTCACACCTTCCCAGCCTTCCGAAGGGCCATAAAAAACTCCGGTTGTAGACGCAGAGTACGTAACTACGCGACCAACAGTTTTTTACGTTTTCATCGCATGACTGGCATGCGAATTGCCTTGTCTATGTACAGGTACATACCCAGCGAACAGGAGATGTTTATGCAAAACCCGACGATTCTTGCTGTCGACGACCAGGGACATATCCGCCAGATGCTGACCGTGGCGCTTGAATTGTGCGGCTATCGTGTCGTAACAGCCAGGGACGGCGTCGACGCGCTCAAACAGCTCTCCGAGAACTCGATCGACCTGCTGTTGACCGACTGGTCGATGCCGACGATGAACGGCGCGGAACTGGTGCGACACATCAACACCGACCATCCCGACCTTCCGGTCATTGTTGTCAGCTGCCATGAGGAGAAAGAGTGTATCGAATCCTCGCAACTGAGCATTCATAACTGGCTGCAGAAACCGTTCGGCATTCGCGAAATTCAAACCCTGGTGTCCAGCACCCTGAATGATCTCGCTTTGAACTCCGCGCACGCCTGACTGACACTTATCAATTTTTTTCACTCGGAAGGGGCCATCAGGCCCCTTTTTTATGGCTATTTAAAGGGGAGATTCAAAAAAAAGGGGGGAGACCGTTGCGGTCTCCCCAATAAGAAGGGTATGTGGGTGGTACAGGAGGTCAGGCTACTTCGGCGGCCTGGATCAGATCCAGCTCCTCGCCGCTGAAGATCTTGTCGATATCGAGCAGGATGATGAAATCGTCGCCCTGCTTGCCCATCCCGATGATAAAGTCGGTCCTGAGCTGGCTGCCGAGTTTCGGTGGCGGCTCGATCTGCTCGCTCTTGAGGTCAATGACTTCCTCGACCATGTCGCCGATGATTCCTACCTTGAGCAGCTCCTCGCCGAGCTCGATCTCGAGCACGATGATGCGGTTGTCCTTGTGGCGCTCCCCGCATTCGATATTGAATCGTTTACGCAGATCGACCACCGGCACCACGCTGCCACGCAGGTTGATCACCCCGAGCATGTAGTCGGGCGCCTTGGGTACCTTGGTTACGTCAACGAAGTCGACGATCTCACGCACCTTCAGCACATCGATACCGAAGCTCTCCTGGCCGAGTTTGAAGGTCAGGTACTGCCAGCTCTCTATCGCCTGTTCTGCTACAGACATAACTCACTCCTTCCTAGAAGCGTTCGAAGTCGTGGTCGAGGTTATCCTTACCGGCGTTCATGCCCTGTTCAGGGAGCTCACGCAGAGTCGAGGCCGCCTGCTGAGAGGCACTGGCGGTTTTCGGCAACGCCTTCTGCTGACGGAAACCGAGCTGCCCGAGGCGGAAGAAGCCGATCGCGGCCTGCATCTGCTCGGCCTGGCTCGAAAGCTCTTCGCTGGTCGAGGCCATCTCTTCACTCGAAGACGCATTCTGCTGGATCACCGAGTCAAGCTGCTGGATGGCGCGCGAGATCTGCTCGGCACCG
>PKUI01000097.1 GCA_002869605.1 Desulfuromonas sp.
GCGAGCGTGGCGGAGTGGTCACCTTTCTTCACGAGGTGACACGTGAAAGGGAGATCGAAAAGCTCAAGAGCGAGTTTGTCTCGACGGCTGCGCATGAACTGCGAACCCCGTTAAGCACGATTCTCGGGTTTTCGGAATTGATTCTCAACGAACGGGATCTCCCTGCCGAAGATCTGCGTGAGTATGTCGGAATTATCCACCAGAAAGCCGAAGGCCTGGCACTGATCGTCAGTGACCTGCTTGATATCAGCCGTATCGAGGCAGGAGACAGCCTGCCGCTAGAACCTGAGCAATGTGACCTCAAGGAACTGTGCGAGGATGCCCTGCTGGGATTCAAAGTCTACGGCGATAAATATACCTTTGAACTTTCTCTGCCGGAAACGGAGATATCCGTCAAGGCTGATCGTTTTGCCATTGCCCAGGTCCTGGAGAATATTCTCAGTAACGCTGTCAAGTACTCTCCCGAGGGTTCCGTGATAACGCTCGAAGTCGATGCGCAGAAAGAAGAGGCTCAGATCTGTGTTGCAGACCAGGGAATGGGGATGTTCCCGGAACAGGTCGAGAGAGTCTACGACAAGTTTTATCGAGCCGATGCCTCGAATACGGCCATTCCCGGGACAGGACTGGGCATGACGATCGTCAAGCATATCGTCGATGCTCACGGGGGCAAGGTATGGATCGACAGCGCTCCACAACAGGGAACCCGTGTTTATTTCACGTTGCCACTTTCCTGATTGAGTCTGCTTCATGTCGCGGACTCCCCTGACTCATCTCCAGATCGATGCGGCCCTCGAAACCTTGGCCCTCACCCTCCAAGAACATACAACAACCCTGTTTATTGCCCCCCCCGGTGAAGGGAAAACCACACGCGCACCTTTACGCCTGTTGCAGGCACCGTGGCTGAAGGGGAAGCGTATTTTGATGCTCGAGCCGCGTCGCCTGGCGGCTGTCAATGCCGCCGAGTACATGGCTAGGCAGCTCGGAGAGCGACCGGGGGAGCAGGTCGGCTATACGATCCGTTATGCGCGCAAGGTCTCATCCAAGACCCGTATCGAGGTGCTGACTGAGGGGGTGCTGGCGAGACGCTTGCAGCAGGACCCGGAGCTGCACGGAGTCGGGCTGGTTATTTTTGACGAATTTCACGAGCGGAGTCTGCAGAGCGACCTTGCCCTGGCGTTGTGCCGTGACAGCCAGCAGGGGTTGCGCGACGATCTCCGCCTGCTGGTGATGTCGGCGACTCTAGATGCCCAGGACTTGGCACGCAGGCTCGATGATTGCCCTGTGGTCAGCGTGAGCGGCAAAAGATTCCCGGTGGAGGTGCACTATGCTCCTGCCGAAACCGGCGCCGGGCTGGAGGAGTCTGCGGCACGCGAGGTGCGTAAGGCGTTGCAAGCGTGTGAAGGCGACCTGCTGGTGTTTCTACCCGGAGCGCGGGAAATCGAACGATGTAAAGCGTTGCTGGGCAACCTCGACCAGGTTGAGGTGCGTACCCTGTACGGGGATCTCCCTTTTGCACGGCAGCAGCAGGCGATATTACCCGGCCCGTGTCGGCGGGTTGTGTTGACGACCAATATCGCCGAGACCAGTTTGACCATCGAGGGGGTTGCCGGCGTCATCGACTGCGGCTATGAGCGCCGCCCCCGGTTTCATCCCGGTAGCGGTTTATCGATTCTGGAGACGGTGCGGATTTCCCAACAGAGCGCGGAACAGCGTGCGGGACGTGCGGGACGCCTTGGCCCCGGGCGGTGCTGGAGGTTGTGGAGCGAGGGGACACATGGAAGCCTGCTGCCGGTGTCGCCTCCCGAGATTCTCCGCGCGGATCTAAGCGATGTGGCCATGGAACTCGCCGGCTGGGGGGTCGAGGATCCTGCGCGAATGCTCTGGCTGGACCCTCCACCAGAGGGTGGTTTTCATGCAGCACGCGAATTGTTGAATTTACTCGGGGCGCTCAACGAGGCCGGTGGGCTATCGACCATCGGCAATCAGATGCTCTCGCTTCCGGCGCACCCACGACTGGCCCGGCTGCTGGTGGAAGCAAAGCGCATTGGGGCCACGGATGAGGGGTCTGTTCTGGTCGCCATGCTCTCGGAAAATGAGACCCTGCGCGGTGCTGGCAGGCGTCATCAAGACCTCCTTGAACGTTATCGAGAGGTGGTCTCAGCAAAGAGGGGAGAATGGCCCCGCACGCAGCGGGCGATCCGCTATTGGCGAGACCTGATCGGGCTCCCCTTACAGGAGGAGGCTGCTGCTGTGGGGCACAACGTTGCGCGTTTACTGGCGGTTGCCTACCCTGACCGCATCGCCGTGCGGCGCGACAATTCTAAAACCGGGTACGTGTTGTCGAGTGGTCGTGGCTGTCGTCTTGATGAGGGAAGTTGCTTGATGGGAGAGCGGCTGATGGTGGCCCCGGAAATCAGCGAATACGGACAGGAGCAGGGCGTAGTACGCTGGGGCTGCCCGCTCGACGAAAGGCTGCTGCATGATGGTCTTGAGCGATTGCTGCGCGAACAGCGCCTGGTGACCTACGAGCCGCGCACTCAGAAGGTGGAGGCGTGGCAGACCTTGAACCTACTGAGGGTGCCTCTGGAGAAACAGCGGGTCTCGGTCACCGCGGAGGAACGCGGTTTGGGTTGGTGTGACGCCGTAAGCAAGATGGGGCTTGATGGATTAAATTGGAGTCGCCGCAGCCAGCAGCTGCATGCGCGCATGCAGCTGCTGGAGAGGTTGTTTCCCGATCAATGGCCGCACTGTTCGCCAGACTGGCTGGTTGCCAATCTGGCGCAGTGGTTGTTGCCTTATCTTCAGGGGCTCCCCGATCTGCGCAGCCTGAGGCAACTCGACCCTGGCGACGCATTGTTGAACCTGCTGCAAGGACGGCAGTTCCGGCAACTCGACGCTCTTGTCCCGGAGCGCTACCCGGTTGCGAGCGGCTCAAAGATACAGATCGATTATTGTGTGGGGGAGTTTCCGGTGCTGGCAGTCAAACTGCAAGAGCTGTTCGGGTGTCAAGAGACTCCGTTGATCGCCGATGGACGCCAGCCTCTGATGCTCCACTTGCTTTCGCCTGCGGGGCGCCCGGTACAGATGACCACGGATCTAAGGCATTTCTGGCGGGACGTTTACCCCGAGGTGCGCAAGGAACTTCGGGGACGCTATCCTAAGCATCCGTGGCCGGAAGATCCGATGACTGCGCCCCCGACGCGTCATATCAAGCGGCGTTCGGCGCCGGCAGGCTAGATCCTTTCTACCTTCAGGGCTGGGGTGAGCTGCTTGTTCTCGCGTTCCAGCAACTCTTCTCCTCCCAGGACGGCTACCGCACTCTCGTCCCAGCCATTAATCAGGAATCGTTGCGCCAACTCCATTAGCTTTGTGCGGTCGACCGTAAGCAGGCCTTCCCTGAATCTCTGGCGCAGTTCACGTGTGAGCCCCTGTTCCAGACAGTTGAATTCGCGATAGGCTCGTCCGGCGGGTGAATTGGGACGGTCGATGTCGGCAAAGCAGCTAAGAATTGCTTCCTTGATGTCGGTTTGGTCGAAGTTGCCTGTCGCGGCCCATTCTGCCGCGTCGCGGTAGACCTGCAGGGTACGGACGATGTGTGGATCC
>PKUI01000053.1 GCA_002869605.1 Desulfuromonas sp.
CAGTCAGCGGATGCAGCAGCTGTATGACCTGGTCGACAACCTCTCTCAGGTCGATACTACGGTGCTGATCGCCGGTGAAAGCGGTACCGGCAAGGAGCTGGTGGCCGAATCGCTCCATTACCGCGGTCCCCGCAAGGGCAAACCGTTGATCCGGGTCAATTGTGCGGCACTGCCCGAAAACCTGCTTGAGAGTGAACTGTTCGGGCATATCAAGGGGTCGTTCACCGGTGCGGTGACCGACAAGGTCGGGCGTTTCCAGCGCGCGGATGGCGGCACGATCTTTCTTGACGAGATCGGTGATATCTCGCCGGCGCTTCAGGTCCGTTTGCTGAGGGTGCTGCAGGAGAAGGAGATCGAAAAGGTCGGTGGGACCACGCCGATCAAGGTCGATATACGCGTGGTCGCGGCGACCCACCAGGACCTGCTCGAAAAGGTGCAGCGCGGGGAGTTTCGCGAAGACCTCTACTACCGGCTCAAGGTCATGACCGTTCCGTTGCCGGCACTCCGCGAACGGCGCGAAGATATTCCACTGCTGGTCAACTTTTTCATCCAGCGTTTCAACGAGCGGTTCAGCAAGCAGATACTGGGTGTCTCCGAGGAGGTGCTCGATCTCTTCATGCAGTATCCCTGGCCCGGCAACGTACGTGAACTTGAGCATGCCGTGGAGCATGCGTTCATCCTCTGCCGCGGTGAACGGCTGGAACGGGACCACCTTCCGCCCGATATCCTTGATGCGGCCGAGACAGGCGTCGAGGAGAACGGTTGTGCCCTGAATCGCGAACAGCTCGAGCAGACGCTGGAAAAGGCTGCCGGTAACAAGACCCTGGCGGCGCAGATGCTCGGGATCAGCCGACGTACCATCTATCGCAAGATCGAGGAGTTTGCCCTCGATTAGCACCACATAAGTGTTTGTGTCATGACACAGGGAGCGGATGTGTCACGAGTCCCCTGTCGCAACCGCGACAGGGGACTCGTTGTTTGTGGGTATGGCATAAAGTAGCGCAAGTTCAGTTGGTTAGTTGATTTAACTGGATAGGTCAGATTTTGGCACGTTGGTTGATAAGTAACATCGTAGACAAAAGCAGGAGTACTAAATGAAAAATATGGGCAGAGTGGTTCGTACACCAAAGGTAGGGATGATGGCCGAAAAGAATATCCTGATCGTCGATGACTCCAAGATCACCCGTAGTATGGCGGTGTTCTCGCTGAGAAATCAGGGTTTTCGTGTGCTGGAGGCCGCCGGGGCCGCAGAAGCTCTCGAACTGATGCATCGCGAGGCGGTCGACATGGTGATCACAGATCTGCGTATGCCGGATATGGACGGGGTCGGTCTTACCCGGAAGATCCGTAGCGCCGAAGTTCAGAACGATGTGCCGATCATCATGATTACCGGCGCCGATCACGAAGAGACGCGTGATGAGGCGTTCGAGGCAGGTGTCTCGAGCTACCTGGCCAAGCCTTTCAAACCGCACCAGTTGCTCGACCTGGTGCGTAGCGTGCTCTGCTGAATAGAACTTAAGGGCTCCACAGGAGATTGTTATGGGTAAGAAAATTCTTATGGTTGATGATTCGGCATCGGTGCGGCAGATGATGAGTTTTACGCTGCAGAATGCAGGTTACGAAGTGATAGAGGCTCGGGACGGTAAGGAGGCGCTCGATATGTATCCAGACTCAGGGGCCAACATGCTGATTACCGACCTGAATATGCCGAAAATGGACGGCTATGGCCTGATCGAGGAGGTCCGCCGCCGTCAGGGGAGCCGCTTCCTGCCGATCATCATGCTGACCACCGAATCGGAACAGGGAAAGAAAGACCAGGCCAAGGCGCTCGGTGCAAGCGGCTGGATAACCAAGCCGTTCCGCCCTGACCAGCTGCTCAAGGTTGTCGGGATGGTTCTCGGGAACTAGGAAGGCGAGGTCGTTATGTCGTTTCATGTCCGGCACAAAGGTGAAAAGGGGGAGGGCTGCTCGCTGATCGCAGGGCTTGCCGCCCGTGCGAACGGTTCGGATGTGAGTGGTCTGTCGCTGTTTAACGCAGCCTATTCGTGTGGCGGTTTCTTCGACCGCTTGATCGAGGAGCTGCGTGAGCCGGTTCTTGTTCTCGACACCAGTGGTGTTTTGCTGCACACCAATCAGGCGTTCTCCGACCTGTTCAGGATTCCTGTTGTGCAGTTACACGGGCGCACCCTGGACGAAATTCTCATTGAAAACCCGCTGCAGGTCCAGGTGCTGGCCGACGAGACCTCGGACCGTTCCAGAAACGCCCGTCGTTGGGAGCTTATTGTCAGTCACAGCGCGGGAGAGATGCGCGAAATCGTCATCGAGACCTCGCCACTGTTCGATGGACAGGGCGACGTCCAGGCCTATCTCGGTTCTGTCCAGGATGTTACCGAGTCGCGCAGTTCCCAACGTCTGGTTGAGCAGTTGACCTACAGTGATGCGCTGACAGGTCTGGCTAATCAGCGTCGTTTCGAAGAGCGCCTCGGGCAGGCATTGCTGCTGCCCGATCTTGCCGATCGAGGCCTGGCGGTTGTCTGGCTGGCGGTCGAAAAAATTCCTCTGGTGCGCGACAGCCATGGTGAGAGTGCCGTGGAACAGCTGATCCGCGCCGCTGCGGACTATCTGGCAACTTGCGTAAGGGATCGCGACCTGATTGCCCATGTCGGTGGAGGGCGCTTTGCGTTGATGCTGTTTGCAGAAAAGAGTATCCAGGAGTTGACGGCAGCTGTTGACCGTATCGTGCATATGGTGTCGCGGCCGGTACATATTGCTCAAAAAGAGATGCATATCAGCGTCCGTACCGGGGTTTCGGTGTTTCCCCAGGATGGCATTCTGGCTACTGAGCTGATCGACGGCGCCCAGACCGCCCTCAGTCGTGCCCAGACGGAACAGGGCGGGAGGATACGCTTCTATTCGCGTGACATGAATCTGCAGGCCGCCGAGCGCCTCGAGCTTGAAGCGTGTTTGCGTGGTGCGCTACTGCGCAAGGAGCTGGTGCTCCACTACCAGCCTCAGGTCGCCATCGAGAGCGGCCGGGTGGTGGCGCTCGAGGCCCTGTTGCGCTGGCACTCGCCCGAAAACGGCTGGGTCGCACCGGACCGCTTTATTCCCCTGGCCGAGTCGAGCGGCATGATTCACGCGATCGGCAACTGGGTCCTGAAGACCGCCCTCGCCCAGCTGCGGGGTTGGCTCGACTCCGGAATGACACCGCTGCGCATGGCGATCAATGTCTCCGCCGAGCAGCTGCTCAACCCGAATTTTATCGATATCGTCGGTCGTTCCCTGCAGGAGAACGGTATTGCCCCCGAGCAGCTTGAGCTTGAGTTGACCGAGTCGAGCATCATGCGTCATACCGAGAAGGCGCTCAAAGTCTTCCGGGCCCTGAAGAAAATGGGGGTGCACCTGGCGGTGGATGACTTCGGTACCGGCTATTCCTCGCTGGCCTATCTCAAGAGTTTCCCTGTCGATCGCCTGAAGATAGACCGCTCCTTTCTCGAGGGGCTGGC
>PKUI01000130.1 GCA_002869605.1 Desulfuromonas sp.
CTATATTTCCGCTTCTGTGACGCGGGGTAGAGCAGTCTGGTAGCTCGTCGGGCTCATAACCCGGAGGTCGGAGGTTCAAATCCTCCCCCCGCAACCAAACATATATCAGCTCCTTAGAGCTGTTGCCGATTCGGCGGTGTAGCTCAGTTGGTTAGAGCATGCGGCTCATATCCGCAGTGTCCGGAGTTCGAATCTCTGCACCGCCACCAAACAAAGAAAAAGCCCTCTCGTCGCTCGAGAGGGCTTTTTCTTTTCCGTCACCCTGTGCTGGGAGTTTCTGCTACAATTTGCGATCATGAATTTCTTCGAACTACATAGACGTTTCAGGGTAGCTCTTCGCTCCTGTGGCGGTGCTGATGCCGGATCACGGCTGCTGGTGGCGCTGTCGGGGGGGGCTGATTCCATGGCCCTGCTACATCTTTGCCTTGAAGCGGCTAAAGAGTTCGGGCTTGAGGTGGCTGCGGCCCACCTTGACCACGCTCTGCGGGAGGAGAGTGCGGAGGATGCGGAATTTGTTGCACGACAGTGTGAACGGCTCGGGGTGCCGCTGAGTCTGGAGCGTGTAGATGTTCGGAGCTGGGCTAGGGAGAGGGGGCTAGGGCTGGAAGCTGCCGGTCGGTCTCTACGCTATGCATTTTTTGAGCGCGTCGCAGCGCAGCTCGATTGCCAACAGGTCGTATTGGGGCATCATCTGCAGGATCAGGCCGAAACGGTGCTGCATCGGATGGTTCGAGGGAGCGGCGGCGCTGGGGTTGCTGCTATGCGAGCGCGCCGGGGTATGTTCATCCGGCCGCTACTCTCCTTCAGTCGCGAAGAGTTGCGCGAGTTTCTGGAGAATTGTGGGGGGGGCTATCGTGAGGACGCGAGCAATGCCGATCAGCGTTTTTCGCGTAATTTCATCCGTCACCAGATTCTGCCACGCTTGCGCGAGCTCAATCCGAGTGTTGATGGTGCGCTCTGTCGCCTGGCGGAAAGTGCCGCTGTCGAGGACGATTTCTGGCGTGTCCACGTTGAAAGACTGTGCGAAATGTTGCGTCATCCCCGCGGGGGGTGCTCGCTTCCAGGTTTGCTCGGTTTGCATGAGGCGGAAAGGCGCAGGGTTCTTCTTCGCTTGCTGCAGGATCTGGGGGGGGGGCAGATTTCTCAAGCACATGTGGCGGCTGTCATGACCATGCTGGCGGGGCGCTCGCCGCAGGAAGAGATCAGCCTTCCCGGTGGGCGTGTCGTGAAGCGCTATGGGCGTATCGAAGTTCTCTCTACGGAGACCGTGTCACCACTTTCTGGAGAGCTGTTGGTTCGGGGCTATGGACACTATGACTTGCCGGGCGGGGGGACGCTGCGGGTCGGTGAGGAATCGGAGGGTGGGGAAGAGTCGCGTTGGTCGGTAGTCTTTCCGGCTTTCGAGGTCCAGTTTCCGCTGTCTGTACGGTCCTTTCGCCCTGGTGATCGATTAGCTCTCGAGCGTGGCGAGGGGCATAAGAAGCTCAAGAAACTCTATGGCGAGTTGCGTCTGGAGACCGAGGTGCGCATGCGTCTTCCGTTACTCTTGATGGGGGATGAGGTGTTGTGGATTCCGGGGGTGCGTCGTAGTGGAGCTTATCGCTATGAGCCGGGCATGAAAAGGGGAGTCCGTATTAGTTTGGAAAAGCCCGAATGTATAGAAAGCCTGCTTGTGAAGAGCGGGTGTTTATGCTAGATTTCGGATTTACTTATGCATGCTCTGAGGCCCGGATTCGGGGCGCAAAAGAATAACATCAAGCGGGGGGACGCGTGAACCAGTTTTACAAGAACCTGGCACTGTGGCTGGTCATCATTCTGATGATGATCCTGTTGTTCAACATGATGGCTCATAAGAGTGCCGAGCAGCGTACCGTTAATTATTCGACTTTCCTGGTTGCCCTCGAAGAGGGACGCGTTCAGGAAGTGACTATCCAAGGCAACCTGATTAACGGGGTCTACAGTGATGATACGCCTTTTGAGACCTATGCGCCCGAGGATGCTGAGCTGATCGGGGAGCTGCGCTCCAAAGGGGTACAGATCGAGGCCAAAGCGGAAGAGGATCGTGGGCTCTGGTTCACGCTTCTGGTTTCCTGGGGGCCGATCCTGCTCTTGATCGCGGTCTGGATCTTCTTTATGCGCCAGATGCAGTCGGGTGGCGGTAAGGCGATGAACTTCGGTAAGAGTCGCGCCAAGCTCCTGAACGAGACCTCGGCGGTGGTAACCTTCAAAGATGTTGCCGGGGTTGACGAGGCCAAGGATGAGCTGGAAGAGGTGGTCTCTTTCCTGAAGGATCCGAAAAAATTCTCGCGGCTTGGCGGGCGCATCCCGAAAGGGGTGCTGCTGGTCGGTCCTCCCGGTACTGGTAAAACGCTGCTTGCGCGTGCCATTGCTGGAGAGGCGGGTGTGCCGTTCTTCTCGATCTCCGGTTCGGATTTCGTTGAAATGTTCGTCGGTGTCGGTGCGAGTCGCGTACGCGACCTGTTTATGCAGGGCAAGAAGAACGCACCGTGCATCATCTTCATCGATGAGATCGACGCCGTCGGTCGCCACCGTGGCGCCGGACTCGGTGGAGGGCACGACGAACGTGAGCAGACCCTTAATCAGCTGCTGGTCGAAATGGACGGCTTCGAGTCGAACGAAGGGGTCATCCTGATCGCCGCCACCAACCGTCCCGATGTTCTCGACCCGGCGCTGTTGCGTCCGGGGCGCTTTGACCGTCAGGTGGTCGTGCCCCGTCCCGATGTGCGCGGACGGCACAAGATCCTGACCGTACATGCGCGCAAGGTCCCAGTATCGGACGACGTTGATCTCGAGGTAATTGCACGTGGTACCCCCGGTTTTTCCGGGGCCGACCTGGCGAACCTGGTCAACGAGGCGGCGCTTCTTGCGGCGCGTGTGGATAAAGACAAGGTTGACCGCGACGATTTCGAGGCGGCCAAGGACAAGGTCATGATGGGGGCCGAACGTCGCTCGATGGTGATCACCGAGGAAGAGAAGAAGGTTACTGCGTACCATGAGGCGGGTCACGCCCTGGTCGGGGTGCTCGAACCCGGCTCTGACCCGGTTCACAAGGTGTCGATTATCCCGCGTGGTCGAGCCCTCGGCGTTACCATGTATCTGCCTGAGGAGGACAAGTACAACGAAACCGCCAACGGATTGCATGTGCGTATCCGCACGCTGCTCGGCGGGCGGATCGCCGAGGAGCATATTTTCGAGAGCGTAACCAGCGGCGCCAGCAACGACCTCGAGCGGGCGACTGCGATTGCACGCAAGATGGTCTGCGAGTGGGGGATGAGCTCGAAGCTCGGTCCGTTGACCTTTGGTGAGAAGGAGGGAGAAATCTTCCTCGGCCGCGACATGGGGCATACCAAGAATTATAGTGAAGCGACGGCTATCACCATTGACGAAGAGATCACCCGTATCGTCACCGAGAACTACACAGTGACCTCCAAGCTGGTCAAGGATAATATCGATGCCCTGGAGAAGGTTGCCCAGGCCCTGCTTGAGCGCGAGACCATCGATGGCAATGAGCTCAAGGAGTTGGTGTTCGGTAAGGATGCCGTGGCTGCAACTGAGGCTGAAGACTCTGCGGCGGGTGAGGTCTCTCCCGGAACCGGGGCGTGTGTTGCCGAGCAGGAAACGGCGTCTGAATGAGTTCTGCGCTGCGCATTCTGCATCTTGCAGATGAAGCGGCGGTTCGCCAGGAACTGGAAAAAATCGCCTGCGACCCCGGGGGGGTGAGGCGCATGGCGGACAAAGGGGTTCTGCGTTGTATCAAACTGGTAGGGCAAGACTGCCGAGTCGCCAATATCCTCAAGCAGGAGATGTTGGCTATTGGTGGGGACGCCGGCGTTGCCCGTGGCAGCGTGGCCTGTTCGATTCCGCAGACCGACGTTCTGCTGTTCGGTACCCTCAAGCAACTCCGCAAACTGGTTGGACGCCTCAAGGCCCAGCCGTTCGGATTGCCCCGCCTGGGTGAGCAGCTCGGGGCGTTACTGCAACACTACGCTGTTCCTGCTGAACGGCTCTGCGGACGAGGGGTTGACATTGATTTGCGTCTGCCGCGGATCATGGGGGTTTTGAATGTCACCCCGGATTCGTTCTCGGATGGCGGCAATTTTTACTCGCTCGATGCGGCGTTGGCACGGGCTGAACAGATGGTCACGGAAGGGGTCGACCTGATTGATATCGGCGGCGAGAGTACCCGTCCCGGGGCTCCGCAGGTGTCGGTTGACGAAGAGCTGGCGAGAATCATGCCGGTGGCCGAGGCGTTGCGGCGCGAGTTTGAGGTGCCACTCTCTCTCGATACCACCAAGAGCCGTGTTGCCCGTGAAGGTCTGTCTGCCGGGGTCGATTTTATCAATGACATCAGCGGCCTGACGTTCGATGCCGAGATGGCCACTGTGGTTGCCGAGACCGGTGCCGGGCTGTTCGTGATGCACACCTCCGGCGACCCCCTGTCGATGCAGCAACACACCACGTACCATGATCTGCTCGGTGAGGTGGTTTCGTCTTTGAACGATAGTCTGGAGCTTGCTCTGGACGCGGGGATTCCCAGCGAGAACCTCGCCGTTGATCCGGGTATCGGCTTCGGTAAGACCGTGGAGGGGAACCTCACGCTGATGAGTCGCCTGGACGAGCTTCTCTCCTTGGGGCGACCCATTCTCCTTGGCACTTCGCGCAAGAGTTTTATCGGCAAAGTGCTGCAACAGGAAGATCCGCAACGGCGCGGCATCGGTACTCTGGCGACGATCGCTCTCGGGGTGCAGGGAGGTGCCAGGCTGTTTCGGGTTCACGACGTGGCTGCGGCGCGCGAGGCCGCGTTGATGGCTTGGTCGATTTGCAATGAACGGCTCCCCGAAGCGGTTTCGGGGCCCTGATTCCGGGAAAGTATCATGGTTGAACTGCTGCAGAATTTTCGACCTCTGGTCGATCTTCTCGACATCCTGATTGTAGCGTTCATCATCTACCGCATCATTCTGCTCATCAAGGGCACCCGTGCGGTACAGATGCTGCTCGGCCTCGCCGTCATCTTGATCGTCTATGTGCTTTCGCAGGTGGTCGGGCTCTATACACTGCATTGGTTCCTCGACAGCTTCCTCTCTTCTTTGATTCTCGTGATCGTGGTGATTTTCCAGAGTGACATTCGCCGCGCGCTGATGCACGTGGGGCGCAACCCGTTTTTTGCCGGGATGTCGTACCGCGAAGAGAAGGAGGTCATCGAGGAGTTGGCCCAGGCGAGCGCAATCCTTGCCAGTCGCCGCATCGGCGCGCTGATTGTGATCGAGCGGGAAACCGGTTTGAAGGATTTTCTCGAGATCGGCAGCGAGATCGATTCCCGGGTCAGCAGTGACCTGATCATTTCGGTGTTCCACCCAAGTTCCCCCATCCACGACGGGGCCCTCATCATCCAGCAGGGGCGCATGGCCCGCGCCGGGTGTTTTCTTCCCCTATCCCAGAATCCAGATATCAGCAAGACCCTGGGCACACGACATCGTGCGGCCATCGGCCTGACCGAGTTGGTCGATGCGGTTGTCATCGTGGTCTCCGAGGAAACCGGCAAGATCTCTGTGGTGCTTGGCGGCAGGATTACCCGCGATCTAGACATGGAGGTGCTGAAGAAGGTTCTCAAACGCACCCTTGAACCGTCGACGAAAAAACGTAAAAAGGCGAAGTCATGATCCAGTCGCTGCTGAATAACTGGCATCTCAAATTGCTGTCGCTGCTGTTTGCCACGGTGCTGTGGCTGTTTATCGTCGGCGAACAGAAACTCGAACGTGGGTTCAGTGTTCCCCTCGAACTCAAGAACCTTCCCGAGAGCCTGATGGTTACCAGCGAGGTCCCGAGTCACATCGATGTGCGTATTATTGGGCCCCGGACGTTGTTGGTCAATCAGGACCCCGCACAATTGAGCATCAGCATTGACCTCAAGGGGCTCAAGGAGGGGGTGTCGACCTTTCGGCGCCTGGAAGATCGCATCAACCTGCCTGGAGGAATGCGGGTGAGCCGTCTTTTCCCGTCATATGTTGACATCAAACTCGAAGAAATGGTCGAGCGTGAGTTGCAGCCTAAAGTTGTTTTCGAAGGAACGCTCCCCGAGGGATTAGAGGTAGAGCGGGTCGTACTTGGTGAGGAATTGGTCAAGGTCTCGGGGGCGCGGAGCGAGGTGACGAGGCTCAAGGAAGTGCGCACCGAACCTATTTTGCTTACAGACAAGCACGAAACCTTCAGTGTGCAGGCGCCGCTGGTCTATTCCGGTAAGTTTTCACGCCTGGTTAACGGGTCCCTGGAGGTGTTGGTTGTTATTCGTGCGAAACTTGCGACCGAAAGGTTAGAAAATTAACTCCTATGAAGAAGCTTTTTGGAACCGACGGGGTCCGGGGGATTGCGAATGTCGACCCTTTGACCACCGAGATGGTCATGCAGATCGGCCGCGCAGCGGCCTTTATTTTTAAGGGAGACAAACGTCGACACCGGATCATTATCGGCAAGGATACCCGCCTGTCAGGCTACATGATCGAAAATGCGCTGGTGGCGGGGATCTGCTCGATGGGGGTCGATGTCATGCTGGTCGGGCCTTTGCCGACTCCCGGCATCGCCTTTATTACCTCATCGATGCGGGCCGATGCCGGCGTGGTGATCTCTGCCTCGCATAACCCCTATCAGGACAATGGCATCAAGTTCTTCTCGCGAGACGGGTTCAAGCTACCAGACGAGATGGAACTCAAGATTGAGGAGCTGGTCTTCTCCGACAAACTCAATGACCTGCGCCCGACCGCTACCGAGGTTGGTAAGGCGTACCGGATTGACGATGCAATCGGGCGTTATATTGTCTTTCTTAAGCACACCTTTCCGCGTGATCTCGATCTGCAGGGGTTGAAGATTGTTCTCGATTGCGCCAATGGCGCGGCGTACAAGGTTGCTCCGGCGGTTTTGGAGGAATTGGGTGCCGAAGTCGTGTCCCTGGGGATTGCTCCAAACGGTACCAATATCAACGCCGGCTGCGGCTCGCTACACCCCGCGGTTATGGCCGAGGCCGTGCGTGAGCACAAGGCGCATCTCGGTATGGCGCTCGATGGAGATGCCGACCGGGTGATCTTTGTCGATGAGAATGGCGATGAAGTGGACGGAGATCACATCATGGCCATCTGTGCCACCGAAATGCTCAAGGCCGGAACCCTGGCGCAGAATACCCTGGTCACGACTGTGATGAGTAACGTTGGCCTTGGCACAGCAATAAAAAGAGCCGGGGGTAAAATGGTGCGAACGGCCGTTGGTGACCGCTACGTGGTAGAAGAGATGCGTGCCAACGGGTACAATTTTGGAGGAGAACAGTCGGGGCACATGATCTTTCTAGATCACAACACGACCGGGGATGGCATGGTCAGCGCACTGCAACTGCTGGCAATCCTGCAGCGCAGCGGCAAACCGCTCTCGGAGCTTGCACAGGTCATGACCGCTTGTCCTCAGGTCCTGGTAAACGTCGCGGTTACCAGCCGTATGCCGGTCGACGACATCCCGGGCCTGAGCGACGCGGTGGCTAGGGTTGAAGGTGAACTTGGAGATAACGGCCGCGTATTGCTACGCTACTCCGGTACTGAGTCGTTGCTCCGGGTGATGGTCGAAGGTGAGGATCAAGCGCAAATCGATGCCTACGCCAATGAGTTGGCGGGGCTTATCCGGCGAGTCGTCGGGGTCAAGTTGGGGTAATGCAAGTGGCAAAGCTGGGAGTAAATGTCGATCATGTCGCCACGATCCGCCAGGCGCGCGGTGGCAGCGAACCGGATCCGGTAACCGCAGCGGCACTGTGTGAACTGGCCGGCGCCGACGGGATTACAGTGCATCTGCGCGAGGATCGCCGACATATTCAGGATCGGGATCTCGAAATATTGCGGCAGACGGTACAGACACGCCTCAATCTCGAGATGGCTGCAACCGACGAGATGGTACAGATTGCCCGCCGGGTTGTGCCGGAGATGGTTACGCTGGTTCCGGAGAAGCGCCAGGAGTTGACCACCGAGGGAGGTCTTGACGTCTGTGGCCTGCGAACGTCCCTGGAGGGGGCGGTCAAACGACTCAAGGATGCAGGGATTCTGGTGAGTCTGTTTGTTGAGGCTGACCCGCGACAGCTCGAGGCGTGCCGCGATATTGGTGGCGAGTATATCGAAATCCATACCGGCACCTATTGCGAGGCGCTGAACGATGCAGAACGGGCCGTGGAACTGCAGCGGATCGATGAAGCGATCCGTTATGCGCGCAAGCTTGGGCTCGGTGTAAATGCTGGCCATGGCCTCAACTATCAGAATGTACAGGCGGTTGTGGCCCTTGGCGGTGTTGAGGAGTTCAATATCGGTCACAGTATCGTGTCGCGTGCAGTCCTGGTCGGGCTCGACCGGGCGGTTCGTGAGATGGCGGCGTTGGTCAAAGGAGCGTAAGGTGGCGATCACCGGTGTCGGTACGGATATCAGCCGTAGTGCACGATTCGAAAAGTTTCTCGACAAAGGCAAGGAGGGGGTGCTGTTGCGCCTCTTCACCGAAGGGGAACGCGACTACGCACTCGGCAAGCGCCATCCGGCACCCCACCTGGCAGCCCGCTTTGCCGCCAAAGAGGCCTTCCTCAAGGCATTGCGGACCGGGTTGCGTGAGGGGATTAGCTGGCAGGACATGGAGGTGCTGCGCGACGAACTTGGGGCACCTTCCCTGCGGTTATCCGGACGTGCCGCCGAAATCGCCGCGGCGCAAGGGGTGGTCCGGGTTCACCTCTCGTACAGCCACGACGGGGATTACAGCATGGCCACCGTGGTCCTGGAGGATGGATGAGACTGCTATTTTCAGCGCAGGTTCGCGAGCTTGACCGGCAGGCGATCAAGGAGGTCGGCATCCCTGGTCCGGTACTGATGGAAACCGCCGGGCGCGCTGTGGCCGAAGCCGTGGTTGCCAAGTTCCCGTCGTGTCGTCCCGGGGTGGTTATTGTTCTCTCCGGCAAAGGGAACAACGGTGGCGATGGTTATGTCATCGCCCGGACCCTGCGTGACCGCGGCTGGCAGGTTCATACCCTGGTGCTGGCACAGGCGAAGGAGATCCGTGGCGATGCGGCTATCCACCTGCGTGTCCTTAAGCGTAGCGGTGGCAGAGTGGTCCATGTCAGCGATCCGCGCAAACTTTCCAGGGAGCTTGAGCGGCACGATGATGTCGGTCTGGTTGTCGACGCCTTGCTCGGAACCGGGCTCTCCAGTGAGGTGCAAGGTGTTTATCGGCAGGCGATTCTCTGGTGTAACAAGCAGCCTGCTCCGGTGGTTGCCGTCGACATCCCGTCGGGGGTCGACGCCGACAGCGGCTCGATTCATGGCGTGGCGGTGCGAGCGGCCTTGAGTGTTACCTTTGCCGCGGCTAAACCGGGACTGGTGAGTTACCCCGGGGCGGCCTGTACCGGTGAACTGGTAGTGGCCGATATCGGTATCCCGAGTAAGCTTGTATTAGGTACTGGTGCCGAGGGGCGCTTCGTGGATGCGGATCTTGCCGCGTCTTTGCTGCCGTCCCGGCCGGCTGATGGTCACAAGGGAAGCTTTGGGCACCTGCTGGTTCTCGCCGGTTCGCGCGGCAAGAGCGGCGCAGCACTACTCGCTACCTCTGGTGGCTTGCGCTCGGGAACCGGGCTTGTGACCCTGGCGACCCCGGCTTCGTTGCTGAATGCTCTCATGACCCGGTTGACCGAGGCGATGAGCCTGTCCGTCCCCGACTCCGAAGGGGCGGTAAGCTCATTGGCTTACGAAACCGTGAGCGCGGCGCTGTCCGGTATGGGGGCCCTCGCTCTTGGTCCGGGACTCGGGGCCAGTGAAACGACCTCTCTGCTGGTACAGAGGTTGGTAGCCGGCTGCGACAAGCCGTTAGTGGTTGATGCCGATGGGCTGAATGCACTCTGTGGGCATCTCGATATTCTGAAGCGTCGCCGCGGAGCAATGCCGATTCTGACCCCCCACCCGGGTGAAATGAGTCGCCTGACCGGGGTTTCGGTCGCCGAACTGGAGCGGGGTCGGCTGAAAGTCGCGAGAGACTTCGCGCGTGATTATCGGGTGGTTGTGGTACTCAAGGGCGCACGGACCGTTATTGCGGCCCCCGATGGCCGCTACAGTGTCAACGGAAGCGGGAACCCCGGGCTGGCCAGTGGCGGTATGGGTGATGTCCTGACCGGATTGATCGGTGGCCTGTACGCCCAGGGCCTAGAAGCCTATGATGCGGCAACATTGGGCTGCTACCTGCACGGGGCGGCTGCAGATCGCCTGGCCTTGCGTCAAGGAGACGCCGGCCTTCTAGCCGGAGAGGTTGCAGAGGAACTTCCGGCAGCACGCCAGTCCCTAACCAACAAGGGAGACGACTCATGATTACTGCTAAAGAGATAATGACGGCCGAGGTTAAGTCGGTTCTTGAAGAGACAACTATCGAAGAACTCGCGCGTCTGTTTGTCGAGGGACAGGTCAGCGCCATGCCAGTTGTCGACGAGGAACAACATTTGCGTGGTTTTATTTCAGAAAGCGACCTGGTCGAGCAAAACATGCCGTTGCATCTGCCCAGAGTTATCTCTCTGTTTGATTGGGTGCTCTACATGGAGAGCGAAAAGAACTTTCGCGAGGAGGTTGAACGGATTACTGCGCAAACCGTCGGCGAGATCTGTGTTCGAGAGGTTATCTCCTGTTCGGTCGACACCCCGTTGCGCGAGATCGCGGAGTTGATGAGCAGCAAGCAGGTTAACCTGTTGCCGGTCGTCGAAGATGAAAAGGTGGTCGGCGTGGTCTCGCGTCTCGATGTTGTTCGCTCCATGGCGCGCTGATGACGTGTTGGAGTGTTGAAACATCAAGTCCTTCCGAGACACAACAGCTGGGGACGTTGCTCGGTGCTGTTGTCGAGGAAGGCACGGTCGTTCTGCTGGACGGTGAGCTTGGTGCCGGGAAAACCTGCTTTACTCAAGGGGTCGCGCGTGGACTAGAGGTTCCCGAAGAACAGCCGGTCACCAGTCCGACCTTCGTGATCATGAACCAGTACCATGGACGCCGTACCTTGTATCATTTTGACCTTTATCGACTCTCCGGCGAAGATGATCTGGAAACCATCGGTGCCGATGAAGTGCTTGGACGTGACGGACTTTGTGTCGTGGAGTGGCCCGGGCAGTGCGCTTTGCAACTGCCCGCCCTGAGGGTCAAGATTGAGGCTGTGGCGGTGGAATCCCGTACCCTTGTGGTACGGGCGGAAGACCCGTTTCATGATAGCCTGCTACAGCGCTGGCGGCAGGCCTGGGAAAAAGGCAGGACGGCCTCAGCGTAGGCTATGCGTTTTTTTTTGACGACCCCCGTAAATCCTGCTAT
This sequence comes from Desulfuromonas sp., assembly GCA_002869605.1. Next base: position 11,361 of record PKUI01000130.1, read on the forward strand.
TAAATGGCTTTTTTAGCCTGCGGGAGGGCTTTTCGTGTTCTACATTACCCGGTGGACGTGTCGCCGGATTATACGTGGCAGGGAGTAAACGAAATATGGCTTTGGTGGTTCAGAAGTATGGTGGCACGTCGGTCGGCGATATCGAGAAGATTCGCAACGTGGCCAGGCGGGTTGCCAAGACTTACGATGAGGGCAACGAGGTCGTGGTCATTGTGTCGGCTATGTCGGGTGAGACCAACAAGCTGGTGGGTTTGGCCAACGAGGTTTGTGAGTTTCCGAGTGAGCGTGAGTATGATGTGCTGGTCTCGACCGGTGAACAGGTGACCATTGCGCTGCTATCGATGTGCCTGCAGTCGATGGGCTACAAGGCCAAGAGTTATCTCGGACACCAGATCCCGATCTGGACAGACAGCGCCTTTTCCAAGGCCCGTATCGAGGAGATCGAGGACAAGAACGTTCGCGAGGATCTGAAAAACGGTACGATCGTTGTGGTCGCAGGTTTTCAGGGGCGTGATAAGGAAGGCAATATTACCACTCTTGGCCGTGGCGGTTCAGATACGTCGGCAGTTGCCGTCGCCGCAGCGATGAAAGCCGATGTTTGCGAGATTTACACGGACGTTGACGGGATTTATACCACCGATCCGCGGATGGTACCCGAGGCGACCAAGATGGAGAAGATCTCTTACGATGAAATGCTTGAGATGGCTTCTCTAGGATCCAAGGTATTACAAATCCGCTCGGTCGAGTTTGCCAAGAAGTATGATGTGGTTGTGCATGTTCGGTCCAGTTTTAACGAGAATTCAGGAACCCTGGTCATGAAGGAGGATGAAGATATGGAAGCCGTACTGGTTTCGGGGATTACATACAATAAAGATGAGGCAAAGATCTCCGTCAACCGTGTGCCCGACATGCCGGGGATTGCGTCTAAACTGTTTACCCCCCTGTCGGATGCGAATATTACCGTCGATATGATTATCCAGAATATTTCGCATGAGGGGTATACCGACCTGACCTTTACGGTTCCTCACGCTGATTTCAAGAAGGCTCTTAAGATCGTTGAGTCTGCGGCGGCAGAAATTGAGGCCGGTGGTGTGACCTCCGACGAGAATATTGCCAAGGTGTCTATTGTCGGTGTCGGTATGCGTTCCCATTCCGGCGTGGCGAGCAAGATGTTCCAGACGCTTTCCGCTGAGGGGATTAACATTCAGATGATTTCCACCAGTGAGATCAAGGTATCTTGTGTGGTCGACCTGAAGTATACGGAACTTGCGGTGCGTGTGCTTCATCAGGCCTTTGGTCTCGACGAAAAGGATGTCAAGGTCGAGTAGTCCCGCCGCAATGTTTTACCATGCCAGTGAAGGGAAGCAGTTATGAGTCTGATCAAGCTATATGACACAACCTTGCGCGATGGAACCCAGGCCGAGGATATATCGTTTCTGGTGCAGGATAAAATCCGTATCGCCCAGATGCTCGATGACCTCGGTATCCACTATATTGAAGGTGGCTGGCCCGGATCGAATCCGAAGGATATTGCTTTTTTTAAGGATATCAAGAAGATCTCCTTGAATCAGGCCAAGATTGCCGCCTTCGGTTCTACGCGTCGGGCCAAGACCACGCCTGACAAGGATGACAATCTGCAGACCCTTATTGCTTCGGCTCCCGATACGGCAACCATTTTCGGCAAGACCTGGGATTTCCACGTGCATGAAGCGCTGCGTATCAGCCTCGAGGAGAACCTAGAGCTGATCAACGACTCGCTCGCCTACCTTAAACAGCATATCCCCGAAGTGGTCTATGACGCCGAGCACTTCTTCGACGGCTATAAGGCCAACCCGGAGTACGCGATCAAGACCTTGCAGGCCGCCCAGGATGCCGGTGTCGATTGTATCGTCCTGTGTGATACCAACGGCGGAAGTCTCCCGGACGAAGTAGGCCGGATTATCGAAACGGTCAAGGAGACCATTACCGTGCCGCTCGGTATTCATACCCATAATGATGGCGAGTGTGCCGTGGCCAACTCGTTGGTGGCCGTTGAACATGGCATTGTCCATGTTCAGGGAACCATGAACGGGTTCGGGGAACGCTGCGGAAATGCCAATCTCTGTTCTATCATTCCTGCTATCAAGCTCAAACTAGGCAAGGAGTGTGTGAGTGACGAGCAGATGCAGACCTTGCGTCAGGTTTCTCGCTACGTCTACGAGCTGGCTAACCTTGTCCCCAATAAACACCAGGCCTACGTTGGTAACTCGGCTTTTGCTCATAAGGGGGGGGTGCATGTGTCGGCGATCCAACGGCACCCCGAGACCTATGAGCACATCCGCCCCGAAGTGGTCGGTAACACCACGCGGGTTCTGGTGTCGGACCTCTCTGGTCGCTCTAATATCCTTGCCAAGGCAGAGCAGTTCGGTATCAATCTCGACAGTAAGGATCCGGTAACCCTTGAAATCCTCGAGAAGATCAAGGATCTCGAGAACAAGGGGTTTCAGTTCGAGGGGGCCGAGGCCTCTTTCGAACTGTTGATGCGTCGTGCTCTCGGTAACTTGCGTCCGTTTTTTTCGGTGATCGGGTTCCGGGTTATTGATTCGAAGCGACACGAATCGGAGATGGCCCTTTCCGAGGCCACCGTGCAGGTAAAGGTTGGTGGACGTATCGAGCATACTGCGGCCGATGGCAATGGTCCGGTGAATGCTTTGGATAACGCACTGCGTAAGGCCCTTGAGAACTTTTATCCGGATATCCGCGGGATGAAGCTTTACGACTACAAGGTACGTGTTCTGCCAGCCGGCAAGGGGACCGCTTCGATGACGCGGGTGCTGATCTAGTCCGGCGACAAGAACGGTCGCTGGGGTACGGTTGGGGTCAGCGACAATATTGTTGAGGCTTCCTATCAAGCCCTGGTCGATGCCCTTCAATACAAGCTTTTTCGCGAGCAAGAAGATAACGGAGCATCCTGATCTTGCGGCGCGGCAGTCGTATTCCGCTGCTGCTGTTAGCGCTTTTTTCGCTCTGGATGTCGAGCCGGCTGCTTCCCCGTCACGGGGAGCCGCCGGCTTTTTCTGTTTATGGACCGCCACGTCTGCAGTTTGCTCTTTCGGATGGTTCGAATTTCCCAGGGATTCATCAAGATTTTGACGTTTTCTCGAGGCGGCGCGTCAATGAAATGGCGAATTCGGAAGTGGGTTGTTTTTTTGTTGAGGATTATCAGCAGGTTAATGGATCTGAGGTGGCGTTTGATGATGCTGGGAAACTCACTTTTGTACGCTGGTTACCCGCATCCCAAAGGATGGCGCTGCAGATTCCTCTGCATCCTGATCGCATGAGCTGTGAGGATTGGCAGGCTTTACCTGGGATTGGCCCGTATCTGGCTGCGGCCATAGAAGAAAACCGTCAACAAAATGGCGACTTTGCGACGGTGGAATCTCTTCTCAGGGTCAAGGGGATTGGAGAAAAGCGTCTTGCAGCGTTTTTTGATTATTTCGAACGCCCATAATATGTCGAAATTATTGACTTAATTCGGTAACTTGTTCGTTTTTGAAGAAGTCGGCAGGCGGCAGCCCATTCTTGGCATGTTTGCTGTAATAGTAATTGATACATAGAGCACGTATGTTGTGTCGATTACTATCCCCCGGAGGTGTCAAGATGAAATGCCCTAAGTGTAAAGGAAGAATGTTTGCCGAGAAGTACTATGATTTTGTTCGGACCTTTGATGCTTGGAAATGTTGCTCCTGTGGTGAGGTCATTGATCCGACAATTCTTGCCAACCGCGCTCGTCGTGAGAATATTCATATCGGATAAGGTTGCATTAAACAAACAGCTTAAGGCCGCGACAATGTCGCGGCCTTTTTTGTTTTTCTCGGTGCAGAACCTCAGGTGTAGAAAGTTTTTTTACGTGCGATAACTCCCTGTGGGATGAAGCGTTCTCCGTACTGTTCGGCCAGTTGATCAAGCTCCTTGGCAATAATCTCATTTCCAACATTGTCAGCCCAACGACACAAGCCTCCCTGGAAGGGGGGGAACCCAATCACGAAGACCATACCCGTGTCAACGTCATAGGGTGAGTCGACGACCTCTTCTTCAAGGCAGCGTGCTGCCTCGTTGACCATCAGATACAGCATGCGGTGAAGCTGTTCAGTGTCCGGCTTTGAACTCCTGCTCAGGTTCAGGGTGCTGTCGATAGCCGGGTTGGGCGCAGGTTTGCCTTGCTTCGGGTAGGTGTAAAAACCTTTCTTCCCTTTCTTGCCGAGCAGGCCGCTGGAACTGGCTTCTTTCATCAGCCGGCTTTCCGGAAGGTAGCTGAATGCGTTGCACAGAGTGGTCCCGACTTCGGCGGCTACATCGATGCCGACTTCGTCGATTAGTCTGAAGGGACCCATCGGCAGGCCAAATTTCTTGATTTGGTGGTCGAGGTCAAGCCAATCGAACCCTTCTTCGGCAAGCAGTCCGGCCTCATTCAGGTAAACCATCAGCAGGCGGTTAACCAGGAAACCGGGACGATCGGCCACCGTAATCGGGGTTTTGCCCAGTTTGTCTGCAAAGGCGAGCAGTGAGTCGAGGGTCTCTCGCGTCGTTTCCTTGCCGCGGATGATTTCGACCAGCGGCATGCGGGAGACGGGGTTGAAAAAGTGCAGCCCTCCGACAATGGATGGCCGGTTGCCAACCTGTTGCATGGCCGAGACCGAGAGGGCTGAGGTGTTGGTGGCAAAAATAGCCTTATCATTAAGGTGTGGTTCAATCTCCTGAAGCACCTTCTTTTTGATTTCGAGGTTTTCAACCACCGCTTCGATGACCAGTTCTACCGCTTGAAAATTGTCCAGGCTCGTTGTGCCGGTTATTCGACCCATGACTTTGTCGACAGCGTCCTGGCCGAGGCCCCGTTTGAGGTATTTTGGGGTCAATGCTGCCCTGATGTGTGCCAAACCTTTTTCTACCACGTCACTGTTCAGGTCGCGGAGGATAACCGGAATCCCCTTTTCCGCGATCAGTTGTGCAATCCCGCTGCCCATGACGCCCGCACCGAGAATGGCCGCTTGTTTGGGGAGATGAACCTCGCCCAGACGGAGAGATTTGCGGTGGCGTTGGGTGAGGTGATAGATGTGGATAAGGTTTTTGCTCTCCCGGGAGACGATGAGTTCGCCGAGGGCTTGTGCTTCAATGTCGAGTCCCCGGTCGAGGGAGAGCCCGAGGGTTTGGCCGATCACCTTCAATGCTTTGAGCGGAGCCGGGTAGTTTCCGCCGGTCGTGCGCAAAAGCTGTTTACGGGCCATGGAAATGACCAGCTTGCAGCCGAGCGGGGTTTTTGCCAGGGCGTTCAATAGGCCACCGCTACGGGCTCGACGTTTAGAGAGCACCTGACTCGGGTTTGCGGCAACCTGGCGAGCGAGATCGATAGCTGCGTCCTTGAGTTTGTCCATCGGGACCCTTTGGTCGATCAGGCCACAGGAAAGGGCCTTGGGGGCCCTGTAGGTGCGACCGCTTAGGATCATGTCGAGGGCCTGGTTCAGGGGTATGAGTCTTGGTAGCCGTTGGGTGCCGCCAAAACCGGGGAGTATGCCAAGTCTGGTTTCCGGCAGGGCCATCGTCAGGTTGTCGGCAGCGATCCGATAGTGACAAGCCAGAGCCAGTTCGGTGCCTCCTCCCATGCAGTGTCCGTGCAGGGCTGCAACCACCGGAACCTTCAAGCGCTCGAGGCGTGTAAAGATACGTTGCCCATTGCGGGCCAGGTCGGCCCCGATTTCAGGGTCTTCGACCCCTTCGATCTCGCTGATGTCGGCTCCAGCGACAAAGCCACTCTTTTTGGCGCTGTGTATGGCAACGGCGGTCAGTCCCGACATTCCCTCAAGTTGTTCAATGAGCTTGTCGAGTTGCCGCATGATTGGTGTGCTGAGGACATTAACGCTTGCTTCTGGCACATCCAGAGTTAGCAGTGCGACCCCTTGGACCAGTTCCAGAGTGAAAGGTTCGGACATAGGGATGGGTTCCTTTCGTGTTGACCTGTGGTGGTGTTCAAAGATTAACAGAACATCTTCTGCTTCCAAGTGAACAGAAATACTTAAAATTTTTGGGTAACATCATTGATCAAAGCTTCTTAAGCCGTTAACATGCAAAGATTGCATTTGTTGTGCACTCTGTTTGATGGTGACGTTGCGTACGTGCCCTTTCCCCTCTTAGCCTCAAGGATTTTTTTATGAGTCAGGACCGCGGCGAGTCGATGTTTGGCGCTGGAAAATCTCTGGATGTTGGTGAGCTGAGCTGGCGTTGTGATCCCGCTCAATTTGAATTCAGCTCAACCGCCGAACTTCCCCCTCTGGAAGGAACAATTGGACAGGATAGGGCGCTTACCGCTATTGAATTCGGTCTCGGCATGGCCCACGATGGGTTTAATATATTTATCCTCGGCGAACCCGGCAGTGGAAGGGCTTCGACGATCAAAAAACTTCTCAAGGGGAGGGCGGCGCAGGAACCCGTTCCGGACGACTGGTGCTATGTTCACGATTTTGACCAGCCTGACAAGCCGATTGCTTTCGGCTTGCCGGCGGGAACTGGAGCGAAGCTGCGCGATGATGTCGAGGAGTTGGTTACGCAGCTTGCCGAAGAGGTACCCAAGCTGTTTGAGAGTAAGGAGTACGAACAGCAGAAGAATAAAATCAACAGTGATTATCAGGAACGGAATAAACAGTACTTCCAGGAGTTGGAAGACGAGGCATCACGACAGGGGTTTATGCTGCAAAGAACCGTCAGTGGTCTGGTGCTGGTCCCGGTTCATGAAGACCATGCGCTTTCGCAGCAGGAATACGATGATCTCTCCGATGAGTTGCGCGAAGAGATTGATCGCAAAGGGAACCAACTCCACGAAAAACTCAACGATGTGATGCGTCAGGTCCGGGAATCCGAGAAGGAGATGCGCAAGGCGATTGATGAGATGGAGCAAGAGATGCTCCACTATACCCTGGGGCATCATTTCGAAGAACTGGAGGAAAAATACGAAGCCCATGAGCAGGCTCTGCGGCATTTTGAAGGGTGCAAAAAAGATATCGTAGGGCGTATCGATGAACTACGACCAGGGAATCAGCAGGTATCGATCGGCAATCTGCGTATTGGGGGGCAGCAGGAGGTCTCCTTCGAGCGTTACCGCATCAATCTGTTCCTTGACAACAACAGTGCACAAGGGGCTCCGGTCGTCTATGAGTCGAACCCGACCTATTTCAATCTTTTCGGGCGGGTCGAGCACGTAATCCAGATGGGCAACGCCAGTACCAACTTCACCATGATCAAACCGGGCGCGCTGCACCGTGCGAGCGGCGGTTATTTGATCCTCGACTGTCGTGAAGTTCTGATCAATATGTTCACCTACGAGGCATTGAAACGCTGTATCCGGCATGGCGAGATCCGCATCGAGGATATCACCGAACAGTTCCGCTTCTTTGCAACCGTGACCATGAAGCCGGAGCCGATTCCCCTCGATTGCAAGATCATCCTCATCGGTCCCCCTCAGCTCTATTACCTGCTGTATCGTCACGACCCCGACTTCCGCAAGTTTTTCAAGGTCAAGGCCGACTTTGATCGCCAGATGCATAACACTTGGGAAAATATCCAGCAATATGCGCTGTTTATTGCTTCCAAGTGTACCGAAGAGGGGCTGCGGCATTTTGATCCGGGCGGGGTTTCGCGCGTCGTGGAGTTCTCCGCTCGCCTGATCGAAGATCAACGACGTCTCTCTTCCCAGTTTCTGGCAATTGCCGACCTGATTCGTGAGGCTGGTTACTATGCTCAACGTCACAACCGCGAGCTGGTGAGCGCGCAAGATGTCGAGCTCGCCATGGAGGCGAGAATCTATCGTTCCAATAAGGTCGAGGAACGGATACAGGAGCTGATCGACGAGGAGACCCTGCTGGTCACGACTTCGGGCGAGATGGCAGGGCAGGTCAACGGTCTGACCGTCTACCAGCTTGGCGATTTCAGCTTTGGGCGCCCGGCGCGGGTGACGGTACGGACCTTCCTCGGCAAAGCAGGGCTCATCAATATCGAACGCGAGGCCAAGCTTTCCGGTGCGATTCACGACAAGGGGTTGTTGATTCTTACCGGTTTCTTCGGTTCGCGTTTTGCCCAGCAATATCCGTTGTCCTTTGCCGCCTCCATCTGCTTCGAACAGTCCTACGGCGGCGTCGACGGAGACAGTGCCTCTACCACCGAACTCTATGCGCTACTGTCGTCCCTGTCCGGGATTGCCATCCGCCAGGGGGTCGCCGTGACCGGTTCGGTCAACCAGTTTGGCCAGGTGCAGGCGATCGGTGGCGTCAACGAAAAGGTCGAGGGCTACTACGCGGTCTGTAAAGCCCAGGGACTCACGGGTGAGCAGGGCGTGGTCATTCCGCAGTCCAATGTCAAGAACCTGATGCTCAAGAGCGAAGTCCGCGAAGCGGTCGAGAAGGGCGAGTTTCATATCTGGGCGGTAGAACATGTCGACCAGGGGATCGAACTGCTGACCGGTCTGCCGGCAGGCGAACGGCAGGAGGATGGCGAGTGGACCGAAGGCTCCATCAACGCGCTGGTCGACAAGCGCCTGCGCGAGATGGCAGAAAGCGCGCGAAAGTTCGCCTCCAAGGGCAACGGCAACAGCAAAGGGGAAAAGTAGCCATGTGCTCTCTGGTGAGAAGTTCGCTGACGCTACTCGGCTTGCTGATCTGCCTGCTGTCGGTGTCATCCGTCTCTGCGCAAGATAGCGCGGATATTCCGGAGATGCTGCAGCCCTGGAAACCGTGGGTGCTGCACGGTCAGGAGCAGAAACTCTGTCCAAGGGTACAGGGCGGGCGCGCCATGCATTGTATCTGGCCCGGCACGCTGGAGCTTGAAGTCGATAGTCGTGGTGGGCGCTTTGAGCTATTTGTCGAGGCGTTTGCTCAGACGTGGCTGGTATTGCCTGGCGATCGTATGCTCTGGCCCCAGCAAGTCAGAAGCGGAAAAACGGCCCTTCCGGTCGTCGAGCGGGAGGGGATGCCTCAGGTGTTCCTGCCAGAGGGTAAACATCGCATCAGGGGTGAGTTCTCTTGGGCGCGGCTGCCCGATCTGTTGCCGTTGCCACAGAGTTTGGCGCTGATCAACCTGACCTTGAACAAACGGCGGGTAACGTTGCCCGATCGAGACGAGCGTGGCCGCCTCTGGTTGAAACCTTCAACGCAAGAGGTGGATGCAAAACAGCAGGAACTGCTGCAGGTTACGGTTTTCAGGCGCCTTGTCGATGGGGTTCCTTTCCAAATCGAATCGAGGGTCGAGTTGCAGGTCTCCGGTGCGCCCCGCGAAGTTCTGCTTGGCGGTGGACTGTTGTCAGATGCCGTCCCCCTGGGGCTCGATAGTCCCATCCCTGCTCGAGTAGAAAATGATGGGCGGTTGCGCGTGCAATTGCGCCCCGGGACCTGGGCTCTGACACTGCGTAGCCGCCTCCCCGGCGCCCCGGCACAGCTCGCAATGCCGAGATTTGAGTCAGCCTGGAGTGACACGGAAATCTGGGTTTTTGAGGCGCGACCAAATCTGCGGCTGGTCGAGCTTTCCGGGGCTCGCCTGATCGACCCCCAACAGACCCGTCTTCCGGCGAGTTGGAGGGAGTTACCGGCCTACAAGATTGACAGAGAAACGCAGCTGATTTTCGTTGAAAAGCGGCGTGGAGACAGTGGTCAACTCAACGACCGGCTTACGCTACAGCGCACCCTGTGGCTTGATTTTGATGGTCGTGGGTACACGCTGCAGGACAGGATTCAGGGGCGTACCGGAAAAAGTTGGCGCCTCGAGATGCCCGCACCTGGAATATTGGGCCGGGTCGCCATCGACGGAACCGATCAGTTTATTACCAAGATTGGCGAACAGGGGGCCGCCGGTATCGAGGTGCGTAGCGGCAAGCTTGACCTGACGGCCGACGGCCGCTGGCTGGGAGATCGGTCGTCCATCGCTGTGGGCGGTTGGTCGACGGTTTTCCAGGAAGCCTCGGCGGTCCTCAATCTTCCCCCGGGCTGGCTTCTGCTCGATGTTTCAGGCGCCGATCGCGCCCCCGGGACCTGGCTGAAGCGTTGGTCTCTCCTCGATCTGTTCCTGGTGTTGCTGGTTGCGATCGGGGCATTTCGCTTGTGGGGCTGGCGCTGGGGTGGGGTCGCCCTGGTGGCGATTGGTCTGGCCTGGCACGAGGGGGGGGCGCCGCGATGGGTTTGGCTGCACCTGCTTGCCGCTGCTGCTCTGATGAGGGTTCTCCCGGCAGGGAGGGCTCGGCTATGGATCTCCTGGTATCGCAGCCTGACCTATGTCGTGTTGGTAGCTCTGGCGCTGGTGTTCATGGTTTCTCAAGTACGTCTCGGTCTGTATCCGCAATTGGCCCGGCCGGGTGAAATGTCTCGGCCGATGGCGCACAAGGTTTCTTTGCCTGCACATCCGGACCGCGAATTGATTGAAGATCGAGCCGTCGAAATGGTGGCCAAGGCAGAACTTGGCATGTCCAAGGAGCCCGTGGTTACCTTATCGTCTCGAGTGGGTATCAAGCAGCAGGCACCGCTGCTACAACTGCAGACCGGCCCAGGTCTGCCCCAGTGGCATTGGCAGAGAGTGGAGATCGGCTGGAACGGGACGGTTGATCCTCAGCAGATGATACACCTGTTGCTGTTGCCGCCCTGGGTCTCACTGCTGTTATGTTTTTTACGGGTGCTTCTGCTTGGTCTGCTGCTCTGGAGGGTACTTGACCTCGAGGAGCCTCAAGGTGGCTGGCGGCGCTGGATGCGCCCTGGAGGGGTGCTGGGAGTCTGTTTGTTGGTCGTGCCTTTGGTGGCTCCCGCGACATCTGCCCGCGCGGATTTCCCCTCGGAGACTTTACTTAAACAGCTGGAAGAACGTTTGCTCGAACCGCCAGAGTGTGGAGA
>PKUI01000040.1 GCA_002869605.1 Desulfuromonas sp.
CCCGGTGGCGTAATAACGCTGTTCAGCCATCATCTCTCTCCTGCTCCCTTAAACAGCCAGCTCTTTAGGCTGCTGGGCTTTGTGCGGGTGCTCGGGACCAGTATAAACCTTAAGCTTCTTGAGCATCTGGCGTCCCAACTTGTTCTTCGGCAACATCCCCTTGACCGCCTTGCGGATCACGTCCTCAGGCTTCTTCTCCAGCATCGTCGCGGCGTTAGCCGAACGGATGCCGCCAGGGTAACCGGTGTGACGATAGTACATCTTGTCACTCACTTTGTTGCCGGTCAGCTTGATTTTCTCTGCGTTGACAACCACCACGAAGTCACCGGCATCGACACTCGGCGAATAAATCGCCTTGTGCTTACCGCGCAGAACACGGGCTATCTGGGACGCTACACGACCCAGAACCTGACCCTCAAGATCAACGACATGCCAGTCGCGCTTGATCTCCGATTGCTTTGCAATTTCGGTACTCATTGATTCCTCACTAAACCATTTCTTGTGAATTCGGGGCTCACAGAAGCAGTGAATTTATCCAAAAGGATTAATGTTGTCAAGGGAAATTTTCCCAGAATTCAAGGTCTTTCCCCGGGTAGCGAACACGCATCAGAATAAGACCAAACGCAGGGGCCGTAACCCCGGCGGAGAACTCCTTGGGACGATTGAGCATCTGCTCGACACTCTGCAAGGTGCGCCTGCCAGTGGCGACCTCCACCAGCGTCCCGGTGATGCGACGCACCATGTAACGCAAAAAACCGCTACCGACGACATCGATGATGACGAAATCACCCTCCGTAGAGACCCTTAGCAGATCGATGCGGCGCACGCTGGTGGTCGCATTGCAGCTACTGACCCTGAACGCCTCAAAGTCGTGCTCACCGATCAGCAGCTGTGCGGCACGACGCATCAAGTCGAGGTCGAGCGGCTTGCGCAAATGCCAGCTCCGTTGCCGATGGAGGGCCGAGCGGACTGCACCGACGTACAGTTGATAGCGATACCACTTCCCTTGTGCACCGAACCGCGCGTGAAAGTCATCCGCGACCGCATGCACCTCACGCACCACGACATCATCGGGCAACAGACGATTAACCCCTTCACGGTATGCCCGTTCCGGAAGCTCCCTGGGAGAATCAAAATGCGCCGACATCCCCTGGGCGTGCACACCTGCATCCGTACGTCCCGACGAAAACAGGGTGACCGCGACACCTACGACCGTAGAGAGCGCCTCTTCAACCACCTGCTGTACGGTGAGACTGTTCGCCTGCCTTTGCCAGCCTCCGTAATGGCTACCGTCGTACTCGATGATCAACTGATATCTCTTCACGGTCCTAACTCCAGCAACAGACCAACATATAGAAGGTTCACAACCAGAAACGTCCACTCCTTCCGACCAAAACCTGCAGACAAAGTAATAGGCGCCCCGGACATGAGTGATTCACCACGAGAAAGCTTACCCGCCATCTCGTCAGCATGCTCGAAACATTGTTCGAGCAACAGACCGGATATACCCACGACACGCTTTATGCGGTTGCGTAGCCCGCCGGTAAACCGCGAGACCTTTGCAACTTCGGGCCATTCTGCCAACATCATATCGAGAAAGTACATCACCATCCGCAAGGAATCGCCAACCAGAGCGACCGGCACTCCGAAACGTTTGAGTGGCGAAGCAAGGCGTTCGATGCCCGTAGCCAGCGCGGTAGGATGGGTCGTCGAAGAAATCAGCAGAGAAAAGCCAAAGGCCAGTGAAAGCTGTAGACAAACCAGCCCCCCTGCCACAAGCCCTTCTCGGGAGAGCCAGGGCAGCCCGAAAAGCGTGTAACCGGGTGTCAACAGCAGATAAACCAGCAGTGTGAAGGCGAAAAGATAACGTAGCGAGCGGAGGAGACGTATATAGCTGGAGAGGCGGTTACCACTGCAACAAAACAGCACAAGCAACAGCAGCGTCAAACCCGCAAGGGGCAGCAGTTCCTGGGACACAAAACAGACCACAATACAGAGAGTCAGGGACAGCAGCTTGCTACGAGGGTCGAGTCGATGCAACAGACTATCGCCCGAGACGTAACGGCCAGGCATATGTATCGAGACTGGACTGCCCATCGTGCCTACTTTTGAAGTGGGGGGGGACGCCCCCCCCCCACTCGACAGCAAACAGGCCCGAGAAAATGCAGGCCTTTAAGACGTGCTAGGAAAGGCGTTCGATAATCGCGTCGCCGACCTCCCGGGTATTGACTTTCTTCTCCCCGGCAAGCCCCTGGAAGATGTCCCCGGTACGGAAACCATCGTTGAGGGTTTTTTCGACAGCGTTCTCGACCGCGTCGGCGGCCTCGGTCAGGCCGAAAGAGTAGCGCAGCATCATCGCTGCAGAGAGAATCTGGGCGATCGGGTTGGCGATCCCCTGCCCGGCAATATCCGGGGCGCTGCCGCCGGATGGCTCGTAGAGCCCGAAGGAGCCTTCGGCCAGCGATGCCGAAGGGAGCATGCCGAGGGAGCCGGTGATCATGGCCGCTTCGTCGGAGAGGATATCTCCGAACATGTTGCCACACAGCATAACGTCGAACTGTTTCGGTGCACGGCAAAGCTGCATGGCAGCATTATCGACATACATATGCGACAGCTCGATGTCGGGATATTGCTTGGCCACCCGCTCTACCACCTCGCGCCACAGCACCGAGGTCGACAGGACGTTGGCCTTGTCGATGGAGCAGACCTTCTTGCCACGCTTCTGCGCAGCCTGGAACGCGACATGGGAAATACGTTCGACTTCGGCGTCGCTATATTTCATGGTATCGAAACCAGTGCGTTCCGCCCCCTCGCCTTCGATCCCTTTGGGCTCGGCAAAGTAGATACCGCCAGTCAGCTCACGCACTACCAGCAGGTCGAAGCCCCCCTCGATCACTTCCTCTTTGAGCGAGGAGTTACCGGTCAGTGCCGGAAAGATAATCGCCGGGCGCAGGTTGCAGAACAGGCCGAAAATCTTACGCAGCGGCAACAATGCACCACGCTCCGGCTGTTCGTCGGGCGGCAGATGCTCCCATTTGGGGCCACCGACACTGCCGAATAAAACGGCATCCGAAGACTTGCAAGTCTCGACGGTCTTTTCAGGCAGGGCCTTGCCGTCGACATCGATGGCAATCCCGCCTACGTTGGCCTCGGTGCAGTTGAACTTGACGGCAAAACGCTCCTCGACGGCCTTGAGTACGCGCAGTGCTTCGGCCATCACCTCGGGGCCGATGCCATCACCGGCGAGTACGGCGACCTTGAATTCCTGGGACATAACTTCTCTCCTTAGGTACAAAACTAACCGCAGCAATCCTGCAGGGTGTTATCAAAACGCGCTGCACTATAGCGAGCAGTGGTTGATGCTGTCAACGCGGCAACGATGGTGCTGATGAATAAAAAGGGCCGCCAGAGCGGCCCCTCCTAAGATGTTCATTAATAACGTGAGTCGGCGTATTCGACCCATCCACCCGCTTCGACCAACGCCTTGTCAAACGGGCTGATCTCGAAGTTAAAGGCCAGGCTTTTGCCGTTATTCTCAGCGGTTACCTGCTGCCCCTGAAGATCTACCTTAACCTGCATTCCGCCGGCTTTGCCAAGCTCGACCAGCTGGGCTATCTCTGCCTTGGGAAGCTCGATGGCAAGCATGCCGCAGTTGAACATGTTCTGGCGGAAAATCCGAGCATAGCTCTCGGCAATCACGGTGTGAACATCGTTGACCTCGAACACCCACGGGGCATGTTCACGGGAAGAACCGCAACCGAAGTTCTCGCGTGACACGATAACCGTTGAATTTTTCAGCGTCTCCCCTTTGGGGTCGAAACCTTCAAGCATCAAGTCCTCGAGGATATAAGGCTTCAGGGCCTCCTTGGTCACCTCGGTAAGATACTTGGCAGGAATAATCTCATCAGTGTTGATATCAGCGCGATCGAGGCAAATCGCCGCGCCGCCAAAGGTCTTTTTCATCGCTTGTCTCCTGATTTCGTGTCTCGACTCACTTGATTGTACGCGCGTCGGTGATAACCCCGGTGATCGCGGTGGCAGCGGCGGTAGCGGGGCTCATCAGGTGCACCATGCCCCCTTTCCCCATACGGCCGGCAAAGTTGCGATTGGTGGTCGAAGCACAGACCTCACCCTCGGCAAGCACGCCATTACTCATGCCCAGACACGCGCCACAAGTCGGGTTAGTGACACAGAACCCGGCCTCCATGAAGATATCCATGAGCCCCTCGTCCATCGCCTCCTGGAAGATCTTGGGCGTTGCCGGAGAGACGATTCCACGCACACTGTCGGCGATCTTACGCCCCTTGATCACAGCGGCTGCTTCACGCAGGTCCTCGATGCGGCCGTTAGTGCAACTGCCGATATAGACCTGATCAACCGGGGTACCACCCAGTTCACCAGCTGTCTTGACGCAGTCCGGCTTATAATCGAAGGTTACCTGAGGCTCGAGGGCGGAAACATCGTAGTCGAGCACCTTGTCGTAGGCGGCGTCAGCATCAGGGAGCCAGCGGCTGTATTCAGCCAAGGCTGCTTCCTTGCTGGCAAATTCGTCCTGAATAAAGGGCCACAGGTAATCGACCGTCACCTGGTCGGGAGGACAGATGCCGCAGGTCCCGCCAGCTTCGATCGCCATGTTACACAGGGTCATGCGCGACTCCATGCTCATGGCATCGATAACCGGCCCGTGGAACTCGAGGACCCGGTCGGTGGCGCCGTTAACACCGAGTTGACCGATGACATAGAGGATCACGTCCTTGGCAAATACCCCTTCCGGCAGGCTGCCGTTAAGGTTAACCCGAATCGTCTTCGGCTCGCGGAAAGCGCAAACCCCCTTAAGAATACCGACCTCGAGATCGGTGGTGCCGACACCCGCGGCAAAGGCACCGAAGGCACCATGCGTACAAGTATGCGAGTCGCCCATGATGACCGTGAAACCGGGGCGGATATAGCCCTTTTCGGGAAAGATCGCGTGACACACGCCGTTACGGCCGACATCAAAAAAGTCCTTGATGTCGTGACGCCGCGCCCAGTCACGCAGGATCTTGGCCTGCAGCGCAGTCTTACTGTCTTTGGCCGGAGTAACATGATCAATAACCGCTTTGATCTTGGTGTTATCGAAAACCCGATCCTTGTCGCGCCACTCCAGGTCGGCAATCGCCACCGGAGTGGTAATCTCGTGGCACAACACCCTGTCGAGGCTTAAGACCTTGGTCCCAGAAAAGGGTTCATCACGCAGATGCGCACTGAATATTTTCTCTGCTATGGTCTGTCCCATACTCTCTCCTTGCTAAAACTGATATCGGCAGCGCCAGAGTCTAACGCATCTATGGACATCAGGCAATAGAGGGGCGGGACGCGTTGCGCCCCGCCCCTTCTGAATATTTGATGTGGAGCGCTGTTAAATATGGTCCTGCTTACGCTGAGGCTGTCCTGCGAGGCGATTGATGGCATTGATGTACGCCTTGGCGCTCGCAACGATGATATCCGGATGCGCTCCCTGCCCGAGAACCTCGCGCCCATCCTCAATCAGTCTTACGGTGCATTCACCCTGCGCATCGGTACCACCGGTAATAGCACCTACCGTGAAGGTAAGCAGCTTGGCCTGGGTCTTGGTAAGCTTCTTGATCGCCTTGAAGGTCGCATCGACCGGACCGTCCCCCATGAGCGCGGTTTTCTTGACCTTGCCCTTAATTTCCATCTCAACAGTCGCCGTCGGCGCGGCAAACGAACCGGAAGAAACGTTCATCTGCATCAGTTTGAAGGTTTCCGGGATGCGAATCACCTCGTCGGCGACAATGGCATCGAGGTCCTCGTCAAAGATCTCCTTCTTCTGATCGGCAAGGTCCTTGAAGCGTACAAAGGCACGCTCAATATCCTCCTTGGAAAGATCGTAGCCGAGTTCCTTGAGGCGGTCGATGAAGGCATGACGACCGGAGTGCTTGCCGAGCACCAGCTTGTTCGCCTTGAGGCCAATCGATTCCGGGGTCATGATCTCGTAGGTCGACTTCTCCATCATGACGCCGTGCTGGTGGATACCCGCTTCGTGAGCAAAAGCATTGGCGCCGACAATCGCCTTGTTCGGCTGAACCACGATCCCGGTGATGGTCGAGAGCAGCTTGCTCGCCCCGTAAATATGCTCCGTTTCAACATCGCAGACCGCCGGGAGGATATCGTGGCGGGTGCGTAGCGCCATGACCACCTCCTCGAGAGAGCAGTTGCCGGCGCGCTCGCCGATGCCGTTGATGGTGCACTCGACCTGCCCTGCCCCGGCCTGTACCGCGGCAAGGGAGTTGGCGACCGCAAGACCGAGGTCGTTGTGGCAGTGGACCGAAAGGACCGCCTGGTCGATATTTTTGACGTTCTGCTTCAGGTAGCTGATGATCTCGGCGAACTCCGACGGAATAGCGTAGCCGACGGTGTCGGGAATATTGACCGTACGTGCTCCGGCTGAGATGACCGCCTCGACCACCTGCGCGAGAAACGGCAGACGGGTGCGTACGGCGTCCTCGCACGAGAACTCGACATTCGGAGTGTAGCCACTGGCACGCTTGACCGCCTTGACCGCGGCATCGAGCACCTGCTGTTCACTCATCTTCAGCTTATGCTGCATGTGGATATCGGAAGTAGCAATGAAGGTATGGATGCGCCCTCTTTCTCCTGCGTACTTGAGCGCCTCCCAGGCACGGTCAATATCCATATTGCTGGCGCGCGACAGACCGGCGATCTGCGGACGACTCAGTGACTGGGCGACCTTCTTCACCGCCTCGAAATCCCCTTCCGAGGCAATCGGGAAACCCGCCTCGATGACGTCGACGTTAAGCTTTTCGAGCTGGTGGGCGATACGCAGCTTCTCTTCGATGTTCATGCTCGCGCCGGGGCTCTGTTCCCCGTCACGTAAGGTGGTATCAAAAATCATGACACGGCGGGCTTCGCTCATTGGATCTCTCCTTTGATCTCTGTGTACCGGTGGAATCGCTGGCCACCGATGTTTGACAAAAACGGGTAACGCTGAATCTCAAGACCGACTAGCTCTCCCAGGTCAGATTCCAAGGTGACCACCTCCTCTCTACCGTGCGATGTAAAAAATAAAAAACTCCCGCCCCGTTCAGGGGCGAGAGCTTGCGCTTCGCGGTACCACCCTGATTTGGTCCCGAACGGGACCCTTCATGTCACCCTTTACGCAGGCTCACGGTGACCACTATCAGGAGGTTTAGCTCCGTTCGCAGTCACGGCTCGGAGGCGAGTTCAGTCAATTTCCTGTGTCGGCTCGCAGCAACCGCCGACTCTCTGGAACAGGCTCTTCGACCTACTACTCCTCGTCATTGCCTTTGACGAATTAAATTTGAATAAAACAGAACGTGACAAGGGCTGTCAATATATTTCGTCGCCACCGCCACAAAAAGACTGTTTTTTTCAATCCGGCTGAACAGGCTTTGCTTGAGACGAATCATCCTTGGCGGTTCTCTTACGCAGGCGCAGCAACCTTAAAAGGTAGGCGCCCGTACCGATACAGATGTAGCTGAGCATGAGCGCGAACAGCATCACCTGCGGCTGGGCAATGATCACGATCAGCAGAATAATACCGCCGACAAGAAACCCGAAAGGCTGTCGTTTGAAGAGGTCGGGATCCTTGAACGAATAAAAGCTGACATTGCTGACCATCAGGAAAGCCAGAACGTAAATCAGCACCAACACCGAGATGCGTCGTTCGAGTTCACCGGTGTAGCCGAGATGGTAAAACAGTAGCACGGTGATCGAGACCATACAGGCCGCAGCCGGAATCGGCAGCCCGACGAAGCGTTTTGATTCGACGGTATTGACCTGGACATTAAAGCGAGCCAGACGCAAGGCGCCGCAGACCACGAACAGGAAAGCCGCAAGCCAGCCGAGTTTCCCAAACGGTTTGAGCGCCCACGCATACATCAGAACCCCCGGCGCAACCCCGAACGCAACCAGGTCGGCCAGCGAATCATACTCGACTCCGAAGCGGCTGGTGGTACCGGTCAAGCGTGCCACCTTGCCGTCGAGACCATCGAAGATCGATGCGATCAACACAAACCAGGCCGCAACCTGGAAGTTGGTATTCATGGTCTGGATAATGCTGTAAAAACCGGCAATCAACGACCCTGTGGTGAAGAGGTTTGGAAGCACATAGACACCGCGACGCAGGCTTTCCCTTCGATCAAACCCCTTGATTTGTTGATTCATGGCAGATACCCGAGAATGCTTTCTCCGGCGACGGTCAGATCACCAACCTTGACCTCGACATCGCTCCCCTTGGGAAAATAGACATCGACACGCGAGCCGAAACGGATCAGACCATAACGCTTGCCCCGCTCCAGAGTATCACCAACCTTGGGATAGGTGACAATGCGTCGCGCGACCAACCCGGCAATTTGCACGAACAATAAAAGCGCGCCCTTGTCTGTCTCAAGCAGAATCCCGCTCTGTTCGTTCTCGAGGCTCGCCTTGTCGAGAGAGGCGTTGAAAAACTCCCCCCGGTTGTAAAACATGTCGACGACCTTGCCACCAAACGGTACCCGGTTGACGTGCACGTTGAACACCGACATGAATATGCTGACCTTGATCACCTCGTCCTTGAAATAACGCTCTTCCGGAACCTCGCCAACAAAGATAACCTTCCCGTCCGCCGGGGCAATCACAGCAGACGCATCTTCGGGGGGAAGACGGTCGGGGTTACGGAAAAAATAGATCGCAAACAGCGTCAAGGAAAGGAAGATGACGGTCAGGCAGGGCCAGTCAAGCACACCGAAAACCACGGTAACAAACGCAAACAGTGCGATAAAGGGATAACCCTCTACGGCAATCGGCTGATCCTGGTTTCGCATGTAACGCACCTCTACAGACATCAGGCCCGGCAGAGCCGGGCCTGTTAACAGTTAGTTTTTGCTCTTGTCGACGATCTTCTGAATCCACGGCATCATGCCGCGGAGCTTTTCACCGACCTGCTCGATCGGATGAGCTGCGTTGAGACGCCGGCGCGCCGTCATTTCGGGGTAGTTGGTCGCCCCTTCGAGGATAAAACGCTTGGCGTACTCACCGTTCTGGATATTGTCGAGACACTGCTTCATCGCCTTGCGGCTCTCGTCGTTGATAACCTGCGGCCCGGTGACGTACTCACCGTACTCCGCGTTGTTCGAAATCGAATAGTTCATGTTGGCGATCCCGCCCTCGTACATCAAATCGACGATCAACTTCAGCTCGTGCAGGCACTCAAAGTACGCCATCTCGGGAGCGTAACCTGCCTCGGTCAAAGTTTCGAAACCGGCCTTGACCAGCTCTACGGCACCACCGCAAAGCACGGCCTGCTCACCGAACAGGTCGGTTTCGGTTTCGTCTTTAAAGGTGGTCTCGATGATCCCGGTACGGCCGCCGCCGATGGCGCTGGCATACGAGAGCGCGACGTTCTTCGCCTTGCCGGAAGCGTCCTGGAAGATCGCGATCAGATCCGGGATGCCGCCGCCCTTGACGAACTCGCTACGCACAGTGTGGCCGGGTGCTTTGGGAGCGATCATGATCACGTCGAGGTCTTCACGCGGAACGACCTGATTGTAATGGATCGCGAAGCCATGAGCAAAAGCGAGGGTTGCGCCCTTTTTCAGATTCGGCTCGAGTTCCTCTTTATAGAGCTGCGACTGGAACTCGTCCGGGGTCAGAACCATAATCAGGTCTGCACCAGCGACTGCCTCTGCAACCGGCTTAACCTCAAGACCGTGATTTTGCGCCTTGGCAACGGAAGACGAGCCCTCGCGCAGGGCAACGGTCACGTCGACGCCCGAGTCCTTCAGGTTACAGGCATGCGCATGCCCCTGTGAGCCATAACCAACGATCGTCACTTTCATCCCTTTGATGATCGACAGATCGGCATCCTTGTCGTAATACACGTTCATCTTTCAAATCCTCCTCATCGGATTAACGGTCTAAATTGTGGACCAGAACTTATAACATGTAGCGACGGGCCAAGCCAGATTTTTCCGGCTTGGCCCGTCGCAATTAATTGGCGATTTCCAGCTGGAATCAGTTACCTTTCCATCCCTTGGGGCCACGCCCCATGACCACCGGTCCAGAACGGACAATTTCCTTGATTCCCATGGGACGCAGCAGTTCGATGATCGCATTGATCTTCTGCGGCGAACCGGTTGCCTCGATGGCATACGACTTGGCGTTCACATCAACCACCTTGCCGCGGAAGATATCGACAACCCTTAAGACCTCGGCACGGGTCTCTTCTTCGGCGGTCACCTTGATCAGAGCCATTTCGCGTTCGACGTAGTCCTGATCGGTAAAATCGATAACTTTGATCGTATCGATCAATTTATTGAGCTGCTTGGTGATCTGTTCAAGAATCCGGTCGTCACCCGAAGTAACGATCGTCATGCGCGAAATCGTTGCATCGAGGGTCGGCGCCACGGAAAGGCTCTCGATATTGAAGCCCCGCCCGGAAAAAAGTCCCGAGATCCGCGAAAGCACACCGAATTCGTTTTCAACCAACACGCTGATGGTATGTTTCATAACTGTCTCCTGAATATCATCGGATCGGTGGCCTAGGAGGCCAGCACCATTTCATTGATGCCGGCGCCCGCGGGGACCATCGGCAAAACGTTCTCTTCACGCGAGACCTTGAATTCCATAATCACAGGTCCGGGCGTCTCAAGTCCTTTCTTCAGAACCTCCTCGACCTCCGACGGCTTGGTCGCGCGCAGGCCGCTAGCACCATACGCTTCGGCAAGCTTGACGAAATCGATCGGCAGCTCCAGGCAGGTCTGGCTATAGCGACAGTCGAAGAACAGCTGCTGCCATTGGCGCACCATGCCGAGGAAATTGTTGTTCAGAATCACGATCTTGACCGGCAGGCGGTACTGAACCAGTGTCGCAAGTTCCTGGGAGTTCATCTGGAACGAACCATCACCGGAAACATCGATAACCTGACGCTCGGGGAAAGCGGCCTGCGCCCCGAGAGCCGAAGGAAGTCCAAAGCCCATGGTCCCCAGACCACCCGAAGTGATGAATGTTCTCGGCTGAGAGAAATTGAAGAACTGTGCCGTCCACATCTGGTGCTGCCCGACTTCGGTGGTGATAATGGCGTCGTCACGGGTCAACTCACGGATCTTCTCGATCACGAATTGCGGTTTAATCACCGACTTGGAACTCTTGTAAGACATCGGGTGTTTCTCACGCCAACCGGCGATCTCGCCAAGCCATGACTCCGTTCTCTCGTTCAGGGCTTTGACCTCATCCCCCTGCTCCACCAGTTTACGCACCATCTTCTTGAGAACATCACGCAGATCTCCAACGATCGGCAGATCGACACGCACGTTCTTCTTGATCGAGGTCGGGTCAATGTCGACGTGGATGATTTTAGCATGCGGCGCAAAGGTGGCGATCTTACCGGTGACACGATCATCGAAACGGGCACCGATGGCAATCAGCAGGTCCGATTCGGTGACCGCCATGTTTGCATAGTAGGTACCATGCATGCCGAGCATGCCGAGAGAGAGTTCGTGTGTCTTGGGAAACGAGGCCATCCCCATCAGGGTCGTGGTGACCGGCGCCCTGAGAGTTTCAGCAAGTTCAAGCAGTTCCTTGTCGGAGTCGGAAAGCGTTGCCCCTCCACCGACGTAAATCACCGGCTTCTTGGCCGCCAGGATCATCTTGGCCGCCTTATCGATCTGTCGCGTGTTGCCGCTGTAGTTCGGCTTGTAACCCCGTAGCTCGACCGTCTCCGGATAGTGGAAGGTATCGCTCATCAGCTGCACATCTTTGGGCAGGTCAACCAGCACCGGCCCGGGACGTCCCGTGCGCGCGATATAGAAGGCCTGCTTGATGATCCGCGGCAGATCCTTGATGTCCTTGACCAGGTAGTTATGCTTGGTAACCGGTCGGGTGATGCCGACCATATCAGCCTCCTGGAAAGCATCATTGCCGATCAGCGGGGTCGGGACCTGGCCCGTGATGATCACCATCGGGATCGAATCCATGTAAGCCGTAGCGATACCGGTCACCGTGTTGGTCGCACCGGGGCCGCTGGTCGCAATCGCAACCCCGACTTTCCCGGTCGCACGAGCGTAGCCATCAGCGGCATGGACCGCGGCCTGCTCATGGCGGGTAAGAATATGCTTGATCGGCGAGTCCATCAGGTCGTCATAGATGTTAATGACGGTCCCACCGGGGTAACCAAATATGGTGTCAACGTCTTCGAGACGCAGACATTCGAGCAGCATCTGAGATCCTGTCAATTTCACAATTTCCTCCTCGATATACCTACATAATGCGTTAGTTTTTTATCGACGGCCTTTCTAGGCCTTGCAGATCGCTCCGGTATTGGAAGAGGTTACGACCTTGGCGTAACGCGCAAGCCAGCCCGTTTCGATCTTCGGGGCCGGTTTATGCCAGGCGTTACGCCGATTCTCCAATTCCTCCGCGGAAACCTTGAGTTCCAGTATGCGGTTTGGGATGTCGAGACGGATCAGGTCCCCCTCCTCGACAAGAGCTATGGGACCACCTGCGGCGGCCTCAGGTGAAATATGACCGATGCACGGACCGCGCGTACCTCCGGAGAAACGACCGTCCGTCACTAAGGCAACACTGTCGCCAAGGCCGAGCCCCATCAGAGTCGCCGTCGGGGCGAGCATCTCGCGCATTCCAGGGCCGCCCTGCGGGCCTTCGTAGCGGATGACGACCACATCGCCAGCGACGATCTTACCACCCATGAGGGCCTCCATGGCCGCCTCTTCGGAATCGAAGCAACGCGCACGTCCTTCAAAGACCATCATCTGCTCGGACACCCCGGACTGCTTGACCACCGCTCCGTCGGGAGCGAGGCTCCCCTTGAGGATCGCGATCCCCCCTTCTAGGCGCACCGGGTCACTTACCGGGTGAATGACCGATTCATCGACCGAAGCGACACTCGCGGCAATCTCGGCGACGCTCGGACCGCTGACGGTAGGACTGTCCTTGATCTGGCTCTTGAGCTGGTACAGCACTCCCGGCACACCACCGGCGACATCGAGGTCCTCCATAAAGTGCTCACCGCCAGGATTCATAGAAGCGAGCTGCGGCGTAGACCGACTGATTTCGTCAAAGAGCTCCAGCGGCAATTCAACGCCGGCCTCGTGGGCAATGGAAAGCAGGTGCAGGACCGTATTCGATGAGCCGCCAAGAGCCAGATCGACCCGTATCGCGTTTTCGAATGCGGCACGTGTCAAAACCTCACGCGGCGTAATGTCATCTTTGACCAGTTCAACAATCCTCTCCCCCGAGGTGAATGCCAAGCGTTTCTTGAGAGACGAAACCGCCGCCGCGGTTCCACAGCCGATCAGGCTCATACCGAGTGTTTCAGTCAGTATCGCCATAGTGTTGGCTGTAAACAACCCCTGGCAGGAACCAGCAGTCGGGCAGGCATGTTCCTCACACATGGCGAGCTCCGCCTCTCCGATGGCACCGGCCTTGTAGCGCGCCATAGCCTCAAAGGTGTCGGTGACGAATGAAAAGCGTCGCCCCTCACGCCCCTGACCAGCCAACATCGGACCGGCTGTCACGACCAGGGCCGGGATGTCGAGACGGGCAGCCGCCATCAGCATACCGGGGGTAATCTTGTCACAGTTGGTCAACAACACCAGACCATCGAGTCGATGCGCTTCGGTGATCGACTCAATCATGTCTGCGATCAACTCACGCGTCGGCAGCGAGTAGTGCATCCCCCTGTGTCCCATGGCGATACCATCACAGACCCCAGGAATACCGAAGAAAAAAGCATGTCCGCCACCGGAATGGACCCCTTTTTCAATTGCACGCTCAAGGTCCCGCATCCCGGTGTGCCCCGGAATCAAGTCGGTGAAAGAGGTGGCGATACCGATAAAAGGACGCTTCATGGCCTGTTCGGCTACGCCGGTCCCCTTAAGAAGGGCGCGATGGGGGGTCCGTTCGAATCCCTGGGTAATGGTGTCACTACGTTTTCCGGCCATACTGCTTGCAATCTCCTCTAGGTCATCTCGGATCGTATTTAGTTAAAAAAGGACAGGGGCCGCTCGACCCCTGTCCGGTCACCATGTTTGCTACCGGCAAACAAAAAATCGCTACGCTGAAACGCGCTTAAAGACTGCAAGAGGGTTTAAGCAGCAGCCTAAACCCTCTTAGTATTCATTACTGACGATGTGAACTTAGAATTTGCTCCATTTCATCCTTGCCCGCCAGTTTAAGCTTTTGCATTTTTTTCTTTTCCAGTTCCTCTTCAGGCGAAAGGAACGATTTCTCACCCAGGTTGTTCAGCTCTTTTTCCAGGAGTTGATGTTCTTCAAAGAGTTTTCTGAAACGGGGATTTTTGTCCCACAAGTCTCGCACCAACTCCTGATCCCTCTCCTCCATGTTGCACCTCCTGAGGCGGTTAATGTTAGCAAAATAGAAGGAAATAATACTGTTATAAAGGTATAAGGAACAGGCTGGTATTGTCAACCTTCTATCGACCCAGCCTCATCCTTTGCAAGTAAACTCAACTCCGCCTCCGAGGGGCGGAGATAGACAGGCACCAATACATCCGGCGACATCGCCCCCTTTTCCCCCAGTTCAGCCGCCGCTAGCCAGGCTACCATGGCGGCCCGTGGCTGGTGAAGAGGTGGCAGCGCAAAATGAGCTCGAGCACCGAGGTGGCGCACAATCAGAGACCGGTAGCGCTCAGCTCCATCGCCAATAAACAGTGTTTCATCATTGATTGCGTTAAGCAGTTTCTCAGGAGGTACTACCCGTTCGGACAACACATTCCTCATCCGTCCCGCCTCACAACGAAACAGACCTGCATAAACCTCATTCTTCCTGGCGTCTAGCAGAGGACAGACTTGGATGCCGGCGTACGGAACGTTATGCGCCAGCGTCTCGAGGGTCGAGACACCGACCAGTGGAAGATCGAGTGAAAATGCCAGCCCTTTAGCCGTGGCGATACCAACGCGCAACCCGGTAAAGGAACCTGGCCCGCGAACGACCGCCAAGGCATCCAGATCTTCAAGCGAGCACCCTACGCCATCCAGTAACTGGTCAATGGCCCCTAACAGGCGCTCCGCATGGTTGGTCTTGAGGTGCAACAGAACCTCCCCCTCAAGACGCCCCTGCGCGTAAAGCGCGACACTCCCAGTCGGTGAAGCCGTATCCATGGCGAGAATGGCTGTCATCACGGGGCTCCGAAAAACAGTCGCATAATGTCATTGTAAAAAGAGAGGACCATGAGCATCAAAAGCAGAACCAGGCCAATCTGCTGCAGTGTTTCGCGGGCACGCAAAGACAACGGTTTCCCATGTAGAATTTCAAAAAAGTTGAAAAAGAGATGCCCGCCATCGAGGATGGGAATCGGCAGCAGATTCAGAATACCGAGCTGGATGCTTAAAAACGCCAACACGCCGAGGATGCTGGAGAGGCTACTCTGAGCCGCCTGCCCGGCAATCTGGACAACCTGAATAGGCCCGCCAAGACTGTCGGTCGAGATATGCCCGGCGAACAATTTATGAATAAATACCAAGGTCAACTCGATCAACTGCAACGCTCTTTCGGCACCGGCTTTAACCGCGTCGATCAGATCATAACGGGTCAGAACCGTTTCCTGGGCAGGCATGATGCCAAGCAGGAAATCACCGCCATCTTCTAGCTGTACCGGGGTGACTGCATAGTCATGCTCCTGCCCATGCCGCTCAACGGTCACCTGAAGAGCCTGCCCGGGGGACTCCTGAACCACCGGTTTCAAGTCATACCAGGACTGAATCCGTGTCTGGTTAATGGCTACGATTCGATCACCGGCCTCGATCCCAGCCATCGCAGCTGGCATCTCCTGGCTCACGGAGCCAACCAGAGCCGGCTGTTCCGGGAGCATCCCCATGACCTGCAACCCTTCGGGGTCACCGTCATCGGCTTTCACCGGGACCTGCAAATGACTACCGTCGCGCGCGATGTCGAACAGTAGTTCAGAGCCTATGCCCGAAACCAGAAACCGATTCACTTCCTCCCAGGTCCGTACCGGCTGCCCGTTGAGCTTTTTAAGGCAGTCTCCAGGCTCAAAACCGGCGCGCGCGGCAGCTGAATCGCTCACTACGTAGCCAACACAGGGAGACTCGAGCAGGTAGGAGGGCAACTGGACACCGATCAGGTACGATATCGGCAGCACCAGAAAAGGGAGCATCAGGTTCATAATCGGTCCGGCCGCGATGATCGCGGTACGACGCCAAACCGATTGACCGGCAAACGAACGTCCCTCTTCATCCGTAGACAGCGGTGCGGCTTCGCCCTGTTCACCGCCTCCCTCTCCCAGCATCTGAACAAACCCGCCAAGAGGGATAGCGCTGATCATATACTCGGTTTCTCCCCAACGTTGGGAAACCAGGCGCGGCCCGAAACCGAGTGAAAACTTGAGTACCTTGACACCACATAGTTTTGCGACACAGAAATGCCCAAGCTCATGAACGAAAACGAGAATGCCGAGCAGCAAAATACCGGAAAGAATACTGATGATCACGCGCGCTTCCTTTTTATTGGAGACCGGCCAACAGCTGTCGCGCCGTCTCCCTACCCTGCAGATCAGCCGCCATGGCATCCGCGAGCGTTACGAGGTTTCCTGAACCGAGCCGATCAAGGGTCATGGAAATGACCCGCGGAATATCCAGAAAAGCAATCCGTTCGTCAAGAAAGGCTTCGACGGCAACCTCGTTGGCGGCATTAAGCACCGCCGGAGCCGTACCACCCGCCTCCAGTGTCTCATACGCCAGACGCAAACAGTGAAAGCGTGTTGTATCAGGCTCCATGAACGTCAGCTGCCCCACGCTGCACAGATCCAACGCCGGGAGGTCAAGGGGAATCCTCTCCGGGTAAGAAAGGGCATAGGCTATAGGCGTACGCATATCGGGGATGCCCAACTGGGCAACAACCGAGCCGTCAACATACTCGACCATCGAATGTACGATGCTCTGGGGGTGGACGTGCACGTCGATTTTATCCGCAGGAAGATCAAACAGCCAGCGTGCCTCGATGACCTCGAGCCCCTTGTTCATCATGGTTGCTGAATCGATGGAGATCTTACGCCCCATTTCCCAGTTTGGGTGCGCCAGGGCATCGGCTGGTGACACCGTGGCGAGCGATGCCAGATCACGATGCAGGAACGGACCTCCCGAAGCGGTCAGAATCAGGCGTTTTACGTCCTGATGCCGGTGCCCTTCAAGGGACTGGAAAATGGCGCTATGTTCACTATCAACGGGACAGATACGGATGCCCTTTTCTCGTGCACGACGCATGACAATCGCTCCGGCGGTCACCAGGGTCTCCTTATTGGCCAGAGCAACGTCCTTGCCCGCCTCGATGGCCGCCATCGTCGGGCCCAAGCCTGCCGCGCCAACAATGGCAGACACGACCATCTCGGAATCAACATGGGCTGCACAGGCGCAGAGGCCATCGATGCCATGAAGTATTTCAATGTCCAGGTTGCCGAGCAAACTGCGCAATGTCGACACGTCGCTCTCCCGGGAGACCGCGACCACTTGCGGCTTGAATTCACGTATCTGAGCGGCTAGGCGCTCGAGATTCATGCCTCCGGTCAAGGCCTTGACCGCATATAGATGCGGATGTGCCCTGACGATATCGAGCGTGTTAACCCCTATGGAGCCCTTCGCCCCGAGAATGGAAAGGTATTTCATCGTCCCGCCGCTCAGAAAAGATAACGCGCGTAATAGTAGGCGAGCGGATAAGCGAACAGCAGGCTGTCAAGACGATCCAGAATCCCACCGTGCCCAGGAATGATAGAACCAGAGTCCTTCACATCAAAGCTGCGCTTGAGCATCGACTCAAACAGGTCTCCGACTTGAGAAGCCGCGCCGAGAGCGATCCCCAGAAAAACCGCGTCGAAGAGACCAAGCGCGGGGAAAAACCACGCCCGCACAACAAGGCTTGCAACAACACCGCCGAGAAGGCCACCGATGGCCCCCTCTACGCTCTTGTTCGGGCTGATGGCCGGATAGAGCTTGCGCTTGCCGAAACGGATACCACTGAAGTACGCCGTCGAGTCACTGGTCATAACCAGGAACATGACAAAGAATATCCACGCCTTACCATGATCCAAGGCATGTAACAGCACCATGTGGCCAAGCAACACCGGGACATAGATCAAGCCGAGCAACACCAGCGCGTATTGAGACACAACCGTCGTGAGATCCTTGAAACGGAACAGAAACCAGACGGCCCAGAAAAGAGTGAGCAGCACCAGGGAAGCAAGCACCACCGCAGAAGAGGCAAAGCTGACAATCAGCGTCAACAGCGTACCCAAACAGAGAGCGGTCAAACGTTCAGGGTGCCGATCATCAGGAAGTGACATGCGCAGGAACTCGTGCAAAGCAAGAGCCGCTACCAGCGTAATCAGTACCGAAAAAGCCGTCGGGTTGGCAAAATAGACATATAGAATCAACAGGGGCAAAAGGATAAGCCCGGTAATGATACGCTGCTTGATAATCTCCTCCTAAAAAACCGGCTTAATTTGTGCCCCGGTAAGACCGAAACGACGTTGCCGTTGGGCAAAATCCTCGAGGGCAAGGTCGAGTTGATGCGTATCGAAATCGGGCCACAAAACATCGGTAAAATAAAGCTCTGCGTAGGCTATCTGCCAAAGCAGAAAGTTACTGATGCGCTGTTCACCGCTGGTGCGAATGAGCAAATCCGGATCGGGACGATCGGCGGTATCCAGCGCCGCGGAGAAATGCTGTTCATCGATCTGATCAACCGACAACTCGCCATCGGCGACCTTTGCAGCCATCTTGCGCATCCCCCGTACCATCTCGTTCCGACTACCATACGACAACGCAAGAATCAGCTCCATGGCATCGTTATTAGATGTCATCTGACAGGCCTGAGCAAGACTTTCCCGCGCTGCAGGGGTCAAGCGGTCGAGTTCACCAATCACCGAGAGCCGGACCCCATTCTCCTGCAGACTGGCAAGCTCCTGCGCGAGAAAGCTGGTCAACAGGGTCATCAAGGCCTGGACTTCTTCCTGCGGACGCTGCCAGTTCTCGGAACTGAAGGCAAACAGTGTCAAATGCCGAACGCCACGCTTGACAGACGCCCGGGTGATCTCTCGGACGGCCTCAACACCCTTTTGGTGCCCGGCTAGTCGCGGTAACCCCTGGCGCTCGGCCCAGCGGCCGTTACCATCCATAATTATGGCTAGATGCTGTGGAATCGTCATGCCCGTCTTACCACTGTCTGTAATTGATATATTGTTGGTTTAGATAGTGTAATTTTGAACGGGCTAAATTATCACGAACGTGAATGAGGATGCAACTTCGGGCAGGAAAATGTTCGGGGCACCCGAAGGTGCCCCGCACGTGTTACTCAGTGATGGCCGAAACCGGGCAGGAATCAGCACAGGCACCGCAATCGGTGCAGTCGTCGGTAATCTTGTACTTGTCAGCATCTTCGACAATGGCCGAAACAGGGCAGGTGTCTACACAAGCGCCACAAGCAATACATTCTTCAGTAATCTTCATGATCTCTCTCCTTTTTCTGGGTGCGATATTGGAAGCCTAGATTTCCATAACTTCCTTTTCTTTATGGGCGACAACTTCGTCGACCTTCTCAACATAACTATCGGTCACATCCTGAACCTGCTTTTCCCCCCGCTTGAGATCGTCTTCGGTGATCTCTTTTTCCTTCTCAAGCATTTTGAGATTATCATTGGCATCGCGACGGGCATTTCGTACCGCAACCTTGGCATCTTCGCCCATACGCCGAATGACCTTAACCATCTCTTTACGCCGTTCCTCGGTCAGTGCAGGGATTGCGATACGTATCAACTGACCATCCGAGGCCGGGTTGAGCCCCAGATCCGCCTTGAAGATGGCCTTTTCAATGTCAGGAATCAGCTGTTTCTCCCAAGGCTGAATAGTGATCATTCGCGCTTCGGGAACAGCGAGCGTGCCAATCTGATTAAGCGGTGTCGGAGTACCATAATAATCGACGCGTACATCGTCAAGCAAAGATGTTGATGCTCGCCCGGTACGAACTTTACTCATCTCGCGCTTCAGGGCGTCCAGAGAACGACTCATGGCCCCTTTTGCTTCGGAAATGACCTCATCCTGCATCGACTCAACCTCCCTTAACGACAGTTCCAATGTCCTCACCCATAACCACCTTGCGAATATTCCCTCGAGAGGTCAAATCGAAAATGATCATCGGCAGGTTATTGTCCATACACAGTGACGTCGCAGTAGCATCCATCACCTCAAGACCTTGCTTGAGAACTTCAAGATAGGTCAGGGAAGGATACTTGACAGCATTCTTATCCTTGACCGGATCGGCACTATACACACCATCGACCTTGGTGGCCTTGAGAATAACCTCGGCACCAATTTCCATGGCGCGAAGGCTTGCAGCCGTATCCGTCGTAAAATAGGGATTACCTGTCCCAGCGGCGAAAATCACTACGCGACGCTTCTCGAGATGTCGAACAGCACGACGACGAATATAGGGTTCGGCGACCTCCTGCATCTCGATTGCTGACTGCACGCGGGTCTTGGCACCCTGAGCTTCGAGGGCATCCTGCATCGCCAGGCTGTTCATCACCGTAGCGAGCATCCCCATATAGTCGGCACTGGCCCGATCCATCCCCTTGGAGGCGGCAGCAACACCTCGAAAAATGTTCCCGCCACCGATCACCAGAGCAACCTGAACGCCCAACTCTACAACCTCTTTGACCTCGGCGGCGATTCCTGAAATCACATCGGGGTCAATACCGTACCCCTGATTGCCGGCAAGTGCTTCGCCACTCAACTTCAGGAGTACCCGCCGGTACTTTGGTTCGGTTGGGCTCATGGTTGCTCCAATATTTAGGGTTACTTGGTCAGCGAAGCCACTTCATCCGCAAAGTTATCTTCCTTCTTTTCGATTCCTTCGCCGAGCTGCATGCGCACGTAACCTGCGAGGCTGATATCGGTACCCAGCTCTTTGGCCAGTGCGGCAACTACTTTGTTGACCTTCTGATCAGGATCGATCACGAAGGCCTGGTCAAGCAGGCAGACCTCGCCAAAATACTTGTTGATCTGACCAAGGATGATCTTTTCGACGATCTCGTCCGGTTTACCCGACTCCTTCGCCTTTACACGCATGATGTCTTTTTCTTTTTCGACAACGTCGGCTGGAACCTCGTCGCGGGAGAGGAACTGCGGGTTGGCAGCGGCGACATGCATGGCCAGCTGCTTGCCGAGCTCAGCGACCTTGGCATCCGAAGACGCGGTGTCGAGCTGAACCAGGGTACCAATCTTGCCCCCAGCATGAATGTAGCTGGATACCTGCCCTGCTGCAGACTCGAAAAGTTCAAAACGGCGAATACTCATATTCTCACCGATGGTCGCAATCTGATGGGTCAGTTCTTCTTCTACCGTACGGCCAGTTCCGGTAAACGCCAACGACTTGAGGGCTTCAACATCGGCCGGCTTGTCAGCAGCAACAACCTCAGCCACTCCATTAGCAAATCCCTGAAAGGCTTCGTTTTTAGAGACGAAGTCAGTCTCGGCGTTGACCTCAACCAGAGACCCTACGCTCCCCGCACCAGCAGCGACAATCATACCCTCGGCGGCAACACGGTCAGCCTTTTTTGCCGCCGCGGAAAGCCCCTTCTTGCGCAAATACTCAACTGCCTTTTCGATATCCCCACCGGTTTCGGTCAGGGCCTTTTTGCAATCCATCATACCCGCACCGGTTTTGGTGCGGAGTTCGCTTACCATTGATGCAGTAATACTCACGACATTCCTCCCGTCCATATCCACGACACGGACCATACTCTTGTATTGATGTGAAACCTGGATATTGAAATAAAGCACATATTGAAAAGGCGGCCCATCAA